>CAYFLU010000081.1:0-14848 GCA_964343975.1 uncultured Solibacteraceae bacterium | reverse complement strand
GAGCGCCCGGAGGATTTGGAGCCGTTCCAGGCGGAGCGGCTCGTGTCGCGCGTGCTGGGCATGGGCGACGTGCTGTCGCTCATCGAACGCGCGGAAGCGGCGCTCGATGACGAGAGCCGGGCGAAGCTGGCGCAGAAGAAAGATCTGACGGACTTCTCGTTGGACGACTTCCGCGATCAGCTGCGCACGATCAAGAAGATGGGGCCGCTCGAGCAGGTGCTCGGGATGATCCCCGGCATGAGCGGGCTGAAGCAGTTGAACGAACAGCGCGCGAACATGGACCCGAAGCAGTTGGATCGGGTGGAAGCCATCATCAACTCCATGACGCCGGCCGAACGCCGGAATCATGCGGTGATCAACGGCAGCCGGCGCAAGCGCATCGCGCGCGGTAGCGGCACGAAGGTTGAGGACGTCAATCGCGTTCTCAAACAGTTCGTGGAGATGAGAAAGATGCTGAAGGCCATGGGTGGCATGACGTCCGGTCGTGGGGGACGTCAGCGGCTCATGCAAATGTTGAGAGGGAGATAGGCAATGCTCGCAATTCGTATGCGTCGGGCCGGTTCGAAGAAGCGCCCGTTTTTCCGCGTCGTCGTGACTGAACACAGCTCGCCGCGTGACGGCCGGTTCGTCGAAGTCATCGGCCATTACAACGCGCGCACGCAGCCCGAAACGCTCGTCATGGACGGCGACCGGCTGGCGCACTGGCTCAAGAACGGCGCGAAGCCGTCGGACACGGTGCGGACGCTGATCGACCGCAACCCGGGTGCGCTCGTCAAGGCGGCCGACGTCGCAGCGGCCGAGCAGGCGGCCCAGTGAGCCGCGCGCGCGACGTCGTCGACGTCGTAGCGCGAGCGCTGGCGGCCCGCCCGAACGGGGTGCAGGCGACTGAGTACGAGCGCCGGAATCAGACCGTCGTTGAACTGACGATGGCCCCAGGCGAACTCGGTCGTGTGATTGGACGTCAGGGCCGAACGGCCTCGGCGATCCGGACGTTGGCGGCCACGGCGGGCGAACTGGAAGGCATGCGCGTCCTCGTCGACTTCCTCGACGAGTAGCCGCGGAGACGCGGGCGGTATGACCGGGAGCGCTGAGAGGCCGACGTCCGAGTGGGCGTCGATGGCGCTGGTGGGACGGATCGTTCGTCCCCATGGCAATCGCGGCCAGGTCGTCGTGGTGCCAGACACGGACTTCGTGGAGACCCGGTTCGCCCCTGGCGCGGTAGTCGAAACGACGCGTGACGGCGCCCGGATGTCCCTGACGGTCACGTCGTGCCGCGTGCACGATGGGCGGCCGATCGTGGGCTTTGCGGGATTCGAGAGCATCAACGACGCGGAAACGCTGCGGGGATGTGAGTTGCGAGTGCCGGAGACGGCATTGTCTGCGCTCGAACCTGGCCAATATTGGCGGCACGACCTCGTCGGTTGCCGCGTGGTGGTGGCCGGGCGTGATGTGGGGCCGGTGATTCGCGTGGATGACGGCAGCACCTCGCTGCTCGTTGTTGACGGTGGAGCCGGGAACGAGATTCTGGTGCCCATGGTCGCGCACATCTGTCGCCGGATCGATGTGGCGGCGCGCGTGATCGAGGTGGCGCCGATGGAAGGGCTGCTGGACTTGAACGCGAAGTCGGGCAGCGGGCGGGAGACCGATCGTGGTCGTTGATATCGTCACGATCTTTCCGCAGATGGTCGAGCCGGCGTTGGCGGAAGGCGTCATCGGCCGCGCGCGGACCAAAGGTGTGGTGGATGTGCGGGCGCGTGACTTACGCGACTACACGACCGACCGGCACCGCGTGGTGGACGACATCCCGTTTGGCGGCGGCCCCGGGATGGTGATGAAACCGGAGCCGTTGTTCCGGGCGATTGAAGCGATCTCGGCCGAGCGCGGTGCGCCATCGGCGGTGATTCTCACGACGCCTCAGGGGCGGCGGTTCTCGCACGCGGAAGCAGAGCGGTTCAGCCGGATGGAACGGCTGGTCATCATCTGCGGCCGCTACGAAGGCGTGGATGAGCGCGTGGCCGAGGCGCTCGTCACGGATGAGATTTCGATCGGTGACTACGTGTTGACCGGCGGGGAGTTGCCGGCGCTCGTGGTGGTCGACGCGGTGGTCCGGCTCGTGCCGGGTGTGGTCGGCGACGACCAGTCGGTGGCGGCGGATTCGTTTGCGGATGGGTGGTTGGACTATCCGCACTACACGCGGCCGGCGGAGTTCAGAGGGATGAAGGTGCCGGACGTTCTGTTGTCGGGGCACCACGCAGAGATTGCGAAGTGGCGGCGCGAACAGCAGCGGCGCCGAACCGAAGAACGGCGCCCGGATCTGATCCGGCGCCAGGAACTTGATAAGGAGAGCACGTCATGAAGGCAGTGGATGTTCTTGAGAAGGCCCAGATGGTGGAACGCCCGGCGATGCGGTCGGGTGACACGGTGCGCGTGCACGTGAAGGTGCGCGAAGGTGACAAGGAGCGCATCCAGGTCTTCGAAGGGACCGTGATCGGCATGCACCGCGCGGGCGCGAGCTCGACGTTCACGGTGCGCAAGGTGTCGTTCGGTCAGGGCGTTGAGCGTATCTTCCCGCTGCACTCGCCGACGGTCGACAAGATCGAAGTGCTCCGTGGCGCCCAGGTGCGTCGCGCGAAGCTCTTCTTCCTCCGCGACCTGAAGGGCAAGGCCGCGCGCATGAAGGAACAGAAGCGCACGGCGTAAGGTCCGCATGAGTCCCAGGCCGCGTGCGACGCGAAGTCTCGAGCGTGAGGCGCGTCGGCTGGGATTCGCGCACATTGCAGGCACCGACGAAGCGGGACGCGGCTGTCTAGCCGGTCCCGTTGTCGCCGGTGCCGTCGTGTTGCCGGAGTCGATCCGGATCTCCGGCATCGCGGATTCGAAACTCGTGTCGGCC
This sequence comes from uncultured Solibacteraceae bacterium, assembly GCA_964343975.1. Taxonomy (GTDB): domain Bacteria; phylum Acidobacteriota; class Vicinamibacteria; order Vicinamibacterales; family SCN-69-37; genus SCUN01. The sequence goes on along the minus strand of CAYFLU010000081.1, from coordinate 11,955 downwards.
GTCGACCGCGAGACGTTGTTCGACGAGATCCGCGGGGCGGCCGTGACGTGGGCCGTCGCGGTAGTCGACGCCGACGAGATCGACCGCATCAACATCCTCCGCGCCTCGCTCCTCGCGATGCGCCGCGCCATCGAGGCGCTCACCCCCATCCCTGGCTTGGCGCTGATCGATGGACACATGCGTGTGCCCGATCTGGCAATCGCGCAGCGGCCGGTCATCGGTGGCGACCGGAAGTCCACCGCCATTGCGGCCGCATCGATTCTCGCCAAAGTGACCCGCGATCGGCTGATGTGCGAGGCCCACGCGCGCGACCCGCGCTATGGCTTCGACCAGCACAAGGGCTACGCCACCGCCGAGCATCTGCGGGCCGTCGCCGAGCACGGCTATTCGCCGCTGCATCGGCGTTCGTTCAGGCCACCATCGCTGTTTGATACCATCGATCCCTGAGGGCCCTATTCGCTTCTTCAGCCGCCTGATCGTCGCCGCCTATCTGATCGAGGCCGGCATTCTGCTCGTGCTCGCGCCGTGGTCCGGTCTGTGGGACCGCAATTACTTTGCGGTGGCCTTGCCGTGGCTTGGCGTGTGGATGGCGAGCGCCTATGTTCGCGGGGCCGTGTCGGGCATTGGTCTCGTGACGGCGCTCGGTGGCCTCCGTGACCTCGTCAGCGCGTTCATGATGCGGCACCCCTCCGATTCCGCTCGCCCGACGTCGTGAGCGCGCCCTGGCGGCCGTTCCTCGTGCTCGTCACCGATCGGCGGCGAGTGGCGCCGGATGCGCGGACGGCGCGCGACGAATCGAACGCGCTCACCGAATTTCTGCTCACCGCCGTGGCGGCCGCTGTTCCCCTGATCCAGATTCGTGAACCCGGCCTCCCAACAGCGTGGTTGTGCGATGTGGCGAGCAGGGTGCGCGAGGCCGCATCCGGAACGGCCACGCGCGTCGTGATCAATGATCGCGCCGACGTGGCATGGGCGGCGGGCGCCGACGGTCTGCATCTCAAGGCGACGGGGCCCGCGGTGGCGCGCATGCGTCAGGCCTGTCCAGCATCGTGGCTGATTGGCCGGTCCGCGCATGACTCGACCGAGCTTGGCCAGACCACCGGCGCCGACTACGTGGTATTTGGCACCGTGTTCGAGACGGCGTCGAAGCCGGGCGTCCATCCGAATGGTCTCGCGGCCTTGTCGGCGGCGGCCGCCACGTCGTCGGCCCCGGTGGTCGCCATCGGCGGAGTGACGCCGGAGCGCATGGCGCTCTGCGCCGCTGCGGGTGCGGCAGGCGTGGCGGGCATTTCATTTCTGTTGCCGCCGGCGTCTGGCCCGTCGATGGCCGAGGTGGTGCAGCAGGCGAGATACGTCTTTCTGGTTGATTGACCTGCCTGCACCCGTCACGTACAGTGCTAGATCCGAGTTCCCGAAGACATGAGTGATTTTGGCCAACAGCTGAAGCAGGCGCGTGAGGCCCGCGGCGTCTCGCTGCGGCAGATCGCGACCTCCACGAAGATCTCCGTTGTCGCGCTGGAAGCGCTGGAGCGCGGAGACTTCTCGCGCTTGCCCGGCGGGATCTTCAGCCGGGCCTTCGTTCGGGCGTACGCGATCGAAGTGGGTCTCGATCCGGAAGAGGCCGTGCGCCAGTACACCGAGCTGGCCGATGCCGCGGCAGCGAACTCAGAACGGGAGTCGCTCTCCGCAGAAATTTCCGACGACGACCGGGCATTTCTCGAGCGGCAACGGAAGGCCGGCAAGTGGCTACAGGGCATCGCCGTCGTCCTTGTGATCGCCTTGGGCGGCGCGATCGGCTACTGGCGTTTCTCCGTCGCGCGCAAGAAAGCGCCGGCGGTTCAGGTTGTGACCGAACCGACGCCCGCACCGGTCTCGACACCGCCGCAGACGCCGGCAGCACCGGCGCCGTCAGCCAATGACACCACCGTGCCGGCCGAGCCGGTGCCGACGACCGTCTCTGTTCAGCTGCGTGCGGTGTTGAGCTGCTGGGTGCAGGTGGTCGCGGACGGGCGCATGGTGCTGTCGCGCAATCTCACGGAAGGCGAGTCGCAGACGTTTCAGGCCGACCGCGAGATGACGTTGACGGTCGGCAATGCCGGTGCGATCGACTGGATGGTGAACGGGAAACCCGCCAAGCCCATCGGGGCGCCCGGCGAGGTGAAGAAGTTCAGCGTGACGCCCGATACCGTCAGCCAGTTCTGGAAGTAAGCCGGCGCTAGTCTCTCTGGGCGCTTTTCCCCTGCGCCCACTCCGAACGCATCTGTGATAGGCCGTCCATGAACACGGCGGCCTTCTCGCGTTCCTCTTCGGTCTTCAGGGTCTTGAACAAGTCGATCGCGCGGATGATGTCTTTCTTCACCGTGCCGCGCGTCGTGTTGAAGTACAGCTTCCGGATCTCGTCGAGCGCGTTCATCTCACGCCTCCTCAGTCAACTGCACGCCGTCGGTGTCGATCGTGAAAGGCAGCACGCGCGCGCCACCCGCTGCGAGTGCGGCGCTCACGTCCGCATGACGTTCGGGCGGGGTCAGGCAGAACAGGCACCCGCCGCCGCCGGCGCCGCACACCTTGCCAGCCCAGGCACCGGCTGATGCCGCGCGCGCCAGCAGGTCGTCAATCGCCGGTGTCGTGACGCCTGGCGCGAGCTGCTTGCGGTTGGTCCACTCCGCGGCCAGTGCCTGTCCGGTCGCGTGCCAGTCGCCACGCTCGAGCGTCTCGCGCATGTCCCGCGCAATGACCGCGATCTTGTCAAATGCCGCCACGACGCTGGCCTCGCCGTCGATGTGGCGTTTCGTCATGTCCCAGTTGTTGATGCCCGAGTTGCGTGTCGCGCCGGTGTAGGCAAGGACGATGCGCGATCCGAGAGCGACGGGATCCACGGCGAGGGGGACCCGCCGGATGCCGGTGACCGACAGCTCGACGGCCGAGACCCCACCGTAGAAGGCCGGCCGGTAGTCCTGTACGCCGGTCGGCACGTCGATCACTTGCGCTTCGATGTTCTTCGCCAGTTCCAGTTGTTCATCGGCGGTGAGGTCCTGCCGGGTGAATCGGGCGAGCGCGGCGATGAGTGCGATGTTGAGCGTCGAGGAGCCCGCGATCCCCGCACCCACGGGCGAGTCGGAACGCGTTGTGAGCGTGAGGCCCCGCGCGCCGAAGTGCTTCACGAGTCGCGCCGGCAGGGCGAGCGTCTTCACCCCGAGCGCCTCGGGGTTGTCGGCCTCCACGCGCTCTCCCGTGTCTTCCGAGATGATCACGACGCGTCGGTCGTTGCGCGACTCGATCGTGCAGTGCGCCCGGAGGCTGATGGCCGCGTTCAGGGTCACGGCCGGGGGATGGAACAAATACAACGGCCAGATATCGATGGTGCCGCCCGCGAGGTCGATGCGGGTGGGCGCGGAGCAGGTGATACGCACGTGCAGATTATAATGGCGGCCATGTCAGTGCGGGAATTGCGCCGCCGCATCGGCCAGTTGGCCATCGTCGGCTTCTCGGGAACCTCGGTGCCACCCGAACTGCGGTCGATGGCGCGGGAATTCGACCTCGGTGGCGTCATCTTCTTCGCCCGAAACATCGAAGAGCCGGCGCAGGTGCGTGAGCTGTCGCGTGAAAGCGCCGCGCTGGCACACGACTGGCCGCTCTGGATCAGCGTGGATCAGGAAGGCGGCCGCGTCGCGCGTCTGCGTCGCCCCTTCACGGAATGGCCGACGATGCAGACCCTCGGCCGCGCCGGCGATGACGCGCTTGTGCGACGATTCGCGACGGCACTGGCGACGGAGCTTCGGGCGGTTGGCATCAATCTCGACTACGCCCCCGTGTTGGACATCCACACGAATCCGAAGAACCCGGTCATTGGCGATCGTGCGCTGTCGGAGAAAGCCGATGTCGTGGCACGACTCGGTGCGCTGCTGATCGAGACGCTGCAGTCCGAGGGCATTGCGGCGAGCGGGAAGCATTTTCCCGGTCATGGCGACACGAGCACGGATTCGCACTACGAGTTGCCGATCGTCGACCAGTCGCCGGAGCGCTTGCGCGAGGTGGAGCTGGCACCGTTCCGCGCGGCCATCGCGGCCGATGTGGCCACCATCATGACGGCGCACGTGCTGGTGCCCGCGCTCGATGCCGAACGCCCCGCCACGCTGTCGCCGGTCATCATCGACGGTCTCCTGAAGAAAACGCTCGGCTTCAACGGCGTCGTTATCAGCGACGATCTCGGCATGAAGGCGATCAGCGCATCGACCGGACTTGGCGAAGCCATGGTGCAGTCGATTGCGGCCGGATGCGATGCGGTGCTCCTGTGTAATGAACCGCCCGACGCTCAGGTGGGCGCCCTCGAAGCTGTCGTCAAAGCGGTCGAGACCGGCCGCTTGTCGGTGAAGCGCGTCGAGGACGCGCTCAGCCGAACCGAGCGCACGAAGCACAAGCATCTGAAGGCGCCTCGGCCGACCATCCCGATGGATCGCATCGGCTGCGAGGAACATCAGGCGCTGTCGGCGGCGATGTCGCAATGGCGGTAGGCCCGAAAACGGCGGCAGGCTGGATCAAGATCCGGCCCGTACGTCCGGGCGCCACGATTGCGCTCGTGGCACCGGCCAGCCCGTTTCCCCGCGAGGAGTGTGAGAAGGGCATCGCCGAGCTCGAACGACTCGGCTTTCGCGTCCACGTCGATCCTCGCGTCTTTGACGCGTCGGGTTTTGTGGCCGGCACGGCGGCGGTCCGCGCGGCCTCGATTCGTGACGCGCTGCGCCGCACGGACGTGGACGCCATTATGGCGATTCGCGGCGGCTACGGTTCGGTGCAGACCTTGCCACTCATCGACATGGCGATGTGGCGCGAGCGTCGAACGGCTTTCATCGGCTACAGCGACGTGACGTCCCTGCACACGGTGATCAATCAGACCGCCGGGATCGTCTCGATCCACGGCCCGATGATCGACGGGCGTTTGTCCAAAGGGCCGGAGGCGTACGATCCGACGACGTTCCTGACGTCCTTGCTGGATCACGAAGTGGGCGATGTCATGGGGCCGCAGCTGTCGGTGCTGCAGCGCGGACGTGATGTCCGTGGTCCGCTGTTCGGGGGCACCCTGACGCAGTTGTGTGCGTCGCTCGGCACGCCGTACGCCTTCGATCCGCCGGAAGGGCACGTGCTCTTTCTCGATGAAGTCGGCGAGCGGCCGTACCGGCTCGACCGGATGATCACCCAACTCAAGTTCGCGGGCATTCTGGCGCGTGCCTCGGCGATCGTCTGCAACGAGATGCCGCGGTGCGATGAGCCGTCGGGCACCCCAACGGCCATCGACGCGATGCGCACGGCGCTTGACGGCTTTCCGGGGCCGGTGCTCTTCGGCCTGCCGTCCGGCCATACGCCGGGTGAAACCGTCACACTGCCGTTCGGCGTGCAGACGTGTGTGGTGACGGGCACGCGCCCACGTGTGGTCGTCGAGGAGGCCGCCGCCGGTGAGTAAGCGCATTCATTTCATTGGGATTTGCGGCACCGCGATGGCCACGCTCGCGGCCATGCTCAAGCAGCGCGGCTACGACGTGCAGGGCTCCGATCAGAACGTCTACCCGCCGATGAGTGACTTCCTCGCGCGGGAGTCGATTCGCGTGTTCGACGGCTATCGCGAGTCGCAGATCACGGGCGACATCGAACTCGTCGTTGTCGGCAATGCCATCTCTCGCGGCAATCCGGAGCTCGAAGCGGTACTCGACCGCAAGATGCGCTATGTCTCGCTGCCGGAAGCGATTCGGGAGCACTTTCTCTGGAACGCCCGCTCCGTCGTTGTCGCCGGCACCCATGGCAAGACGACCACCACGTCGCTCACGGCGTGGGTGTTGACGGCGGGTGGGCTCGACCCGAGCGTGCTCGTCGGCGGGATCGCGCTCAATTTCGACGGCAGCTACCGGCTCGGACACGGGCGAGACTTCGTGATCGAGGGCGACGAGTACGACAGCGCGTTCTTCGACAAGACCGCGAAGTTCCTGAAGTACCTGCCCGACATTGCCGTGATCGGCAACCTCGAATACGACCACGCGGATATCTATCCCGACATGGAGTCGTTGCGCGTCGCGTTTCGCCGGCTGGTGAATCTCGTGCCGCGGACCGGGCGCCTGATCATCGGGGCGGACAGCCCGGAAGCGATGCGGTTTGCGCAACAAGCACGCTGTCCGGTCGAGACGTTCGGCATGGCGGAGGGGGCCGACTGGCAGGCCACCGAGATCCGTTCGGCCGCCACAGGGACCACCTTCCATCTCACCCATCGCGGTGAGGCGATGGGGCACGTGGCGGTGCCGCTGTTCGGCGAACACAATGTGCGCAACGCGCTGGCGGCCATGGCCGTCGGGCATGCCGCCGGCCTCGACGTGGCGGCGATGCGTGATGGCCTGGCGCAGTTCAGGGGGGTAAAGCGGCGTCTCGAGTTGAGAGGCGTCGAACGTGGCGTCGCGGTGTACGACGACTTCGCGCACCATCCGACCGCGATTCTGGAAACCATCCGGGCGGTGAAGTCCGCGGATCCGTCGCGACGCGTGTGGGCGATCTTCGAGCCGCGCTCGGCGACGTCCTGCCGGAAAGTCTTCCAACAGGACTTCGCGGATGCGTTCGTGGACTCTTGCGCCGATGAAGTGGTGCTGGCGGCGGTCTTTCGCGCCACGCTGCCAGAGGCCGAGCGGCTCAGTGTCGACGAGATCGTGCGTGATGTGAACGCGCGCGGGCGGCATGCTCGCACATTGCCCACGACCGACGCCATCGTTGCCGCCGTCGCCTCTGAAGCTCGTGATGGCGACGTCATTCTCGTGATGTCCAACGGCGGCTTCGACGGCATCCACGACAGGCTCTTGCTCGCGCTGCGCCGCTGACATGCTCGACCCCGCCCTCGTCGACGCGCTGAGGCAGATGGTCGGAGCGGCGGCCGTGCGCACGAACGCCTCACTCGCCGACTTCACCACGTTTCGCGTTGGGGGCGCGGCGGATTGCCTCGTCGACGTGCGCGACGCCGAGGTCCTCTGCCGCGTGCTCGCACTGGCGTCGTCCGCGTCGCTCCCCGTCACCGTGCTGGGCGGCGGATCCAACGTGCTGGTCGCGGATGCCGGTGTGCGCGGTCTCGTCGTCCGCGTGCGTCTCACCGACCTCTCGCAGCCGTCGGCAGGCGTCGTGCGCGCCGGCGCCGGTGTGACGATGAACGGCTTGGTGCGGTGGACGATCGGGCGCGGGTGCGCGTCACTCGAAGCGTGGGCCGGCACGCCGGGTACCGTGGGCGGCGCGATCTATGGCAATGCGCACTATGCCGGCCGAAACATCGGAGATCTGGTGAGTCGCGTGTGCGTCGTCACGCGCAACGGGGGTGTGCGCGAACTCGGCCGCGACGAGATGGCTTTCGGCTATGACCGGAGTCGGCTGCAGACGAGTGGCGAACTCTTGCTCTGGGCCGAGTTTCAGGTGACGGCCGGTGAGCCGGAGGCGCTGCGCGCCACGGCGCGCGCGTCACTGGCGCATCGCAAGCGAACGCAACCGCTGGACGTGCCGAGCGCGGGGTGTGTGTTCCAGAATCCGGATCCCGCGCGCGATCACGTCCCTGACGGCATCCCGTGGTCGGCGGGCGCCCTGATCGATCGGGCCGGGCTGAAGGGACACCGGATCGGCGGCGCGCTGATTTCGCCGGTCCATGCGAACTTCTTTGTCAATGAAGGCCGAGCCAGCGCGCGCGATCTGCGCGCGTTGATCGAGCTCGCGCGACGCACGGTGCGCGAGCGATTCGGTGTCGAATTGCGGGATGAAATTGTGACGATCGGGGAGTGGTGACATGGCTGATCTGGTGATTCGTGGCGGCCGCCGGTTGTCGGGGCGCGTCGACGTGGAAGGCAACAAGAACGCCGCGCTGCCGCTCCTGGCGGCCTGCTTGCTCACCGATGAGACCTGCGAACTGCGCAACGTCCCACGCATTCGCGATGTCGCGGTCATGATCCGCCTGCTGCGCAGCCTCGGCGCCACCGTGGAGGGCGACGGGACCTCGACGCTCAGGATCACCTGCGCGGGGCTCACGACCGAGGAGCCGGATCCGGCGCTGGTCGGCAAGCTGCGTGGCTCGGTGCTCCTGCTGGGGCCGCTGCTCGGGCGGACGCGTCGCGCGCGCTTGGCGCCTCCGGGAGGCGACTTCGCGGCGCGGCGCACGATCACGACGCACCTGCAGGCCCTCTGCGCGCTCGGCGCCACCGTGACGGCCAGCGACGCCGGCCACTTTCTGGAAGCCCGGGACGGCCTGCGCGGCGCGTCGATGTATTTGCTCGAAGCGTCCGTCACCGGTACGGAGACCGCGCTCCTGGCGGCGGCGTGTGCATCAGGCCGCACCCAGATCCGTCACGCCGCCTGCGAACCGCACGTCGTCGAGCTCTGTGAACTGCTCGCTGCGATGGGCGTCGAGATTCAGGGGATCGGCACCTCCACGCTCACGCTGGATCCGCCGAAGGTGTTGCGCGGGGCCACGCACACGCTCCGCGGCGACTACATTGAGGCGGCGAGTTGGGCAGTAGCGGCGGCGGTCACGGGCGGCGACGTGGAAGTGCGTGGTGCGCTGGCTGTTGATATGGAGCCGATCACGGCCGTGCTCGACGCCATGGGTCTCGATTTCGACCTGAGCGACGGCCGATTCGCGGTGCGCCCGTCGGAGCTCCACGCGGTGCGACGGCTCACGACAAATCTCTGGCCGGGATTTCCGAGCGACATCGTGAGCCTGGTGACCGTGCTCGGCACGCAGGCCCATGGCAAGACGCTCGTGCACGACTGGATGTATGAGCTGCGGCTCTTCGCGCTCGAGCAGCTGAGCGCCATGCACGCGGACCTGTTCCTGTGCGACCCGCATCGCATCATCATCACGGGCAAAACGGCGCTCCGCGGACGCACGCTCGACAGCCGGGATATCCGCTCCGGCATGGCACTCGTGGCCGCCGCCTTGGCCGCGGAAGGGCAGAGCCGTGTGCTCGAGATTGAAACGGTCGAACGCGGCTACGCGGATCTGGTCGAGCGACTCACCGCGCTCGGCGCCGACGTCGAACGCGTGGAGTATCCGCCGGCACGCTAGCGCGACGGAAGTCGCACTATTTCGCGACGGACGTCGCGCTATTTGATGATGATCGGTGACGGCGGCAAGCCGATCTTCGGCTTGGACGGATCGTCCGCAGCCGGCTTGGTCGGGTCGCCCTGGGCCGGGAGGTCGCTCGGCGGCATCGAGATGCCCGCGGCCGGCGCCTCACGCGCCACTTTCAACGGACTCAAATCCGCGTCCTTCAAATCGAGCACGCGGACGATATGCGGCGTGAGCGTGAGGACGATATCGGTCTGCTGGCGCTCCGTGTGGTTCTTGGCGAAGAAGCGGCCGATCACCGGAATGTCGCTGAGGCCAGGGATGCCCTCGAGTGAGGTGCGCTCGTCATCGCGGATCAGGCCCGCCAGGATGTTCGTCTCGCCGTCTTTCAGACGGATCTGCGTCGTAATCTGACGGTTCGCGAAGGTCGGCAGGTTGTTGTAGCCCGTCCCCGCGACCGCGCTGAGCTCGAGCTTCACATTCAAGGTCACGTCATCGTTCGGGTGCGTACGCGGCGTGATGTCGATGTTCACGCCGATCGGCTCGTACGCGTAGGACGTGATCGGCTGCTGGCCCACGCCGCCCGAGGCGATCGGCGAGAACGTCACCGTGGGCACGGGCACGCGTTCGCCGAACTTCGCGGTGGCCGCGACGCCTTCCAAGGATCGCAGGTGTGGATTGGCCAACGTGCGCGTGCTCGCGTCCGTCTTGAGCAAACGATAGTAGAGCGACGGGAATCCGCTCACCAGCGCGTCGGCGGCCGTCAGGTTCTTTAGGCTCTGCAACGTGAGATTGCTGGTGTTGATGTCCACGCCGGGGGCCACACCGCTCGAGCCCGGTGTCGCGACCTGCAGACCGTATTCCTTCAACCGGGCGCGGTCGACTTCGAGGATCTCCACGTCGACGACCACCTCGGGGCGTGCCTTGTCGATCGCATTCAACAGGCGGGCGACGGCGTAGAGGCGCTCGGGCGTGTCGCGAATCGCAATGGAACTGGTGCCCGTCACGGGCGAGATTGCGCGCGCGTCCGCCACCACGCGGAGCATGTCGATGGTTTCCTTGATGTCGGCGTTGCCGACATAGAAGGTCTGGATGGCTTCTTCCTGATACTCGCGACGCTTGGACGCCGTGTCGGGGATCACCGTGATCGTTCCGGGGGCGCTGACCTTGTAGAACGTACCCGTGGCCTGGGCGACCGCGTCGAGCGCCTCTTTCACGGTGAGATTCTTGATGCTGATCGGTGAGGGCACGTCGCGGAAGGCCTGATCGAAGATCAGGTTCAGATTCGCGATGTTGGCGATGATCTGGTACGCCTGACGGCTCGTGGCGTCGCGGCTGAGCGTGATCGATGCCGGGAGCTTCGTCTCCGGCACGTTGAGGCTCGCCGGCACCGCGGCGCGTGTGCGCGCGAGAACCGCTTCAAGAGACGTCTGGCCGTTCTCGTTCACGGCGAGCTTGTTACGGAGCGCCAGCCGCGCCGAGCGCAGGGCCTTGTCGACGTCGCTGTTGCCCGGGGTGAGCTCCGAGGCCAGCTGCAGTTCGATCACGGCGTCGTCGAAGCGCCCGGCGGCGGCGAAACGCTGGCCGCGCTGATAGTGGGCCTCGCTGCCGCGCAGGCGCGCGCGCTCGAGTCCCGCCTGCGCATCGCGGTTGCCGGGTTCGGCGCGGAGCACCTTCGTGTAGTTGGCGACGGCGACGTCGTAGTCGCGCAGACTCTCGGCCTGCTGGGCCAGGTGCATCGGGGCGTTCGCCGTCGCGCACGCCGCGGAGAGGCTCGCGGCGGCAACACCGAACAACAGGGCAGCGCGCAGGTTAGCGAATGACATCGACGCCTTTCGGGGGAGTGAACGCGAACTCGCGATCGGCGAGCGCGGCATTTTCCTTCAGGTTCGTGAAGCGGAATGCGGAGACGCCGCCGTCGTTGTCGATCGTCTCCATCGACATGAAAGCCAGCGTTCGGCTATCGACGCCCATCACAAGCTTGGCGAACTCCGGCTGCGGCGTGACCGGGGTCAACGTGACCCGCAGCTCGCCTGGGGCGGCTGGGGCCGCCGACGCGCGGAAGTCGCGTGTGAGATTGCCTTTGCCGGCCAGAAAGAGCGCCGCCGTCGAGGCGCGGTCTTCCGAGGGGATGTCGGACAGATAGCAGACCCGATCCGCCTTGACGTACGAGTAGAGCAGCTTGCCGTCGGCGACGAATTCCTTGAAGTTGGGCTCGGCGTAGGTCCAACGCATCCGGCCCGGCTTTCGGATCTTCACTGTCCCGCGCTCGGTCGTGACCTGCGGGAGGACCCCACCCCGGAATGTGTGGGTGAAGTCGGCCGTGAAGCTCGTCACGCCTTCGTAGTGCCGCTGGATCAGGTCCGCAATCTGGGCAGGCGTCCGCTCGGCCTGGGGCGCCGCCCCCAGCACCGCAGACAGGCTCACGGCCAGCGCCACGATCAGCAGTCGCATCGGTCTCGCCATCTTACCGTTAGACCCGCCGAGCGATAGAATTGGCTGCCATGAGCGAACAGAACGCGGTTTTGGCCCTGCAGAATGCCTGGAACGGTGCGGTGGCGGCCTCGGCGGCCATTGCCGAGGTGGCCCCGAGCGTGGCCGCCCTCCCGGAGGGGACGACCGTCGAGACGCTCGACCTCGAGCACTACCGGAAGGTCACCCTCGGGCACGCCTCGGCGGCCATGGCGCTGGCCGGGTTGATCGAGGAACTGCAGCGGAAACGGTCGGAAGGCAAGCAGATCTAGCCGTCCGGAGGCGCTTCGACGCCTCGGACGGTCCAGAAATGGATTGTTGGGAAGTTTGGTGGACGGCGCGAGGCTCGAACTCGCGACCTCTACGATGCGAACGTAGCGCTCTCCCAGCTGAGCTAGCCGCCCACTCTC
>CAYFLU010000080.1:0-14857 GCA_964343975.1 uncultured Solibacteraceae bacterium | reverse complement strand
TGCAGGCGTCGGCGACGCGCTGGATCTGCTCCGACGTGATTTCCGGGAACATCGGCAGCGACAGGATCTCCGGCGCGATTTCCTCCGCCACCGGGAAGCTGCCCTTGCCGTAGCCAAGATCCGCCATCGCCGCCTGCATGTGCACCGGGATCGGATAGTGGATGCCGTGCTGCGAGTTGGCCGCATCGAGCGCCTTCATCAGGCCGTTCCGGTCCTTCGTGCGGACGATGTAGAGGTGGAAGACGTGGGTGCCGTTCGGCACGACGTTCGGCAGGATCAGGTTCGTGTTGGCGAGCGCCTTGCCGTACTGCGCCGCCGCGTTCGCGCGTGACACGTTCCATTCCGCCAGATGGCGCAGCTTCACGCGCAGCACCGCGGCCTGCACCGTGTCGAGGCGCGAGTTGCCGCCCTTCACGAGGTGCTCGTACTTCACGCGCTGGCCGTAGTTGCGCAGGAGCTTCACTTTGTCGGCGAGCTCCGCGTTGTTCGTCGTGATCGCGCCGCCGTCGCCGTAGGCGCCGAGGTTCTTGCCCGGGTAGAAGCTGAACGCCGCGATGTCGCCGAGCGCGCCGCACTTCTTGCCCTTGTAGGTCGCGCCGTGCGCCTGGCACGCGTCTTCGACCACGAACAGCTTGTGGCGCTTCGCGATGTCGAGGATCGGATCCATGTCGGCCGGCTGCCCGTACAGGTGCACCGGCAGGATCGCCTTCGTCTTCGGCGTGATGGCTTTCTCGATCTTCGTCGTGTCGATGAGGAAGAACTCCGGCTCGCAGTCGACGAGCACCGGCGTCGCGCCCACCTGGCAAATCGCCAGCACGGTCGCGATGTAGGTGTGGGCCGTCGTGATGACCTCATCGCCCGGGCCGATGCCGCACGCTTCGAGCGCGAGCTTCAGCGCATCGGTGCCGTTGGCCACGCCGAGGCAATGCTGGGTGCCGCAGAACTGCGCAAACTCCTCCTCGAACTTCGTGACGTCGCCGCCGAGGATGAAATCGCCCTTGGTCAACACGGCGCCCATGGCGGCATCGATGTCGGCCTTGAGGTTCTGGTACTGCGTCTGCAAATCCACAAACGGAATCTTCGCTGCGTTCGACATATGCCTACTTCTTGAGTCCGAGCCCGAGGAGCACGATCGGTCTGAGAATGCTCCACCAGCCGGTGATGGGCTTCATTTTCGTGTAGCCCAGTTCGTGCGGGGGATAGATTTTCGTCACCGGGACTTCCCGCACTTTGTACCCGAGACGAATGGCCTTGAAGAAGATGTACGGCTCGAGTTCGTACTTGTCGAGCCACGGCTGATCGATGTCGATGCGCGGGTCGTCGAAGAGCGACACGCGGAACGCGCGAAAGCCGTTCGTGCTGTCGGTGATGCGCCGGCCCGTGACGATCGAGAACAGCACCGGATGCACCACCTGCGTCGCGATCCGGCGATAGAACGGCATGTTGCCGTAGTCACCGCCGGGCAGATACCGCGAGCCCTGCACGAAGTCGGCGCCGCCGCGACGAATCGGCTCGAGCAGCCGCGGAATCTCGGCCGGCCGGTCCTTGTCGTTGCCGGCCATGATCACGACCACGTCGAAGCGCTCGCGCTGCGCCAGCCGGATGACGTCGCGGATCGCCGAGCCCACGCCCTGCTGCTTCGCGTGGCTGACCACGCGGAACCCCTGCGACTCCACCGCCGCCTTCGTCCCGTCCGTCGAGCCATCGTCGAACACGATGAACTCGTCCATGTCGGCGCGGTTCACGCGCGCGACGACGCGCGTGATTTTCTCGAGTTCGTTGAACGCGATCGAGCACGCGAGGACGCGGAGCGATCCCGGGACGAGACCGTCGGGCATCGGCTAGCGGACCCGCGTCACCTTTCCACGCCGTTCCGTGAACCGCGCGCCGCACTGGCCGCACGTCGCCTTGCCGGCCGTGAACACGAGCGCGTCGCCGCACTCGCACACGAAGCCGGCCGGACGGGCCGGCACGCCGAGCATGAGCGTGTGCGCGGGCACGTTGGTCGTGACCACGGCGCCGGCGCCGATCATCGCGAAGGCGCCCACCGAATGGCCGCACACGATCGTCGCATTCGCGCCGATCGATGCGCCCGTGCCGATCTTCGTCTTCGCGAGCCAGGCCTTCGTCTGGTAGCGGATCTTGCCGCCCGGAAAGCGCGGCGAGCGCGGCCGGAGGTCGTTGGTGAACACGCAGTTCGGACCGAGAAACGCGAAGTCCGCGATCTCGACGCCTTCCCATACGCACACGCCGTTCTTCACCGTGACGCCGTTGCCGATCTTCGCGCCCGACTCGATGAAGGCCTGACCGCCGATGTTGCAGTCTTTGCCGATGCGCACGTCCTTCATGACCTGCGCGAAGGCCCACACGCGCGTGCCTTCGCCGATCTTCGCCGACGGATCGACGAGCGCGTTCGGGTGCTGGTAGTGCTTCGGCCCCTTCACCGCTGGGGCGCTCACTGCGCCACCTGCATCGGCGCGCCGTGGGCCGCGAGCGAACGCGCGATCGCGTCGAGCGCGTTCACGACGCCGACCGAGAACGGACCGTCGCTGAAGCCGATCGTGCCCGCGGTGATGCAGTCGAGGAACGCCTGGTTCTGCACCTTCAGCGGCTCGGCCGGCTTCACGCGCGGAATCGTGATGTCGCCTTCACGCGCGAGCAGCTGGAACTGCCCGAACGAGTCGTAGTACTGCTCCTTCACGATGCCCTTGTCGTAGATCGAGATCGGCCCGGCCGGCGCGAGTTCGTCCCACACGACCATCTGCTTGTCGCCAACCACCACGATCTCGCGGAGCTTCTTCGGATCGAGCCAGCTCACCTGGATGTTCGCCATCACGTCATTCGGATACTTCAGCGAGATGAACGCGAGGTCTTCGATGCCCGGCTGCAGGAACGCCTGCCCCACGGCCGACGCCGAGATCGGCGTGGCGTTCAGCAGGAAGTTGAAGATCGCGATGTCGTGCGACGCAAGGTCGTACACCGCGTTGACGTCGTGACGCACCGGCCCGAGGTTCGTGCGCAGCGCGCGCAGATAGTAGAGCCGCCCCGGCGTGCCGACCGTGATGAGTTCCTTGAGCTTGAGGATGCCGGGGTTGAAGAGGAACACGTGCCCCGTCATCAGGATGCGCTGGTGCTTCGTGGCGAGTTCCGACAGGATCTGCGACTCGGCCGGATCCACCGTGAGCGGCTTCTCGCAGAGCACGTGCTTCCCGCCTTCGAGCGCGGCTTTCGCGACCTCGAAGTGGCGCTTCGTCGGCACGCACACCACCACGGCGTCAACGTTCGGATCCGCGACGAGGGCCTTGAAATCGCTGTAGCCCTTCGCGTCCGGATACTGGGCGCCAATCGTCGCGAGCCGCTTCGCATCGAGATCCGCGAAGGCCGTGACCGTGGAGCCACTGAGCTGGGAAAACACACGCAGGTGATTCGGCCCCCAGTAGCCACACCCGACGACACCGATCCGAATTTTGGCAGCCATAAAACCGAGCAATTGTATCTAACTTTAGAGTGCGAAAGTGCGAGAGAGCCACGGTGCCGGGGTGCACAGTGCGAAAGGGAAAGTGCGAAGGTCCGACAGTGCGGAAGTGCGGGTGCGACCGTGCGGAAGTGCGTTATCCTCCCGGCTACCCATGCGAATGACCTTCCTTCGGGCCCTTGGGGCCTTGGGCATGCTCGCTATCTGCGCGTGCCGGCAAACGCCGCCTCCTGTGCAAGATGCCGGGAAACCGGCGGCGGCGCAGGGGCCGGTGGTGCAGCCAGGGGCGCCGGGGGCTGAGAGCCAGGTGGCCACGATGGGGGCCGCGTCGGCGCCCGGGGTGACGCCGGCCGATGTCACCTTTATGCAGGGCATGATCCTGCACCACGCGCAGGCTCTGGCCATGGTCGCGTTGCTCGAGACGCGCACTGAGCGGGCGGATATGAAACTCCTCGGCCAGAAAATCAAAGTTTCGCAGACCGACGAAACCAAGATGATGCGCACGTGGCTGATCGATCACCATCAGCCGGCGCCGTCGCCGAAGGCCGGGCACGAGCAGCTCTTTGAGATCAACGGGCAGCCGATGGCGCCGATGCCGGGCATGCTCAGCGACGCGCAGATGGCGGCACTCGCGGCGGCCAAAGGGGCCGCGTTCGACAAGCTCTTCCTCGCCGGCATGATTCAGCACCATGAAGGCGCGCTCGAGATGGTCGCCACGCTCTTCAGTGCGCCCGGCGCGGCCGCCGACTCGATCGTGTTCGACTTCGCGTCGCACGTGGATTCCGATCAGCGCATGGAGATCTCGCGCATGCGCAAGATGCTGCAGTAGACGTACCGTTCATCGCTTGAGTGAAGGACCACACACCATGAAACGACCCGTGTCACCCGCTCGTCGTCTTGCCTCTCTCGCCGCGCTGGCGGGCCTGCTGTTCGTGCCCGCGGCGTTCTTCGCTGAACACGTGCACGCGCAGGGCCAGGGCCGGCAGGCCGGTCCCCCGCCGCCGCCCGATCCGCGCGTGGGCCTGAAGCCCGGCGTACGCGACGCGGGCACGGCCGCGAAGAACATGGAACTCCTCGCCAACCTGCCGAAGCCGGATGGCTTCGATGATCCGAGCGGCACGGCGGGCCTCACCTACGCCAACTCGGACATGGCGTTCCAGAAGAACACGCTGTTTCTCGGCAACTTCTACGGCATCAACTTCTACGACATCAGCGATCCGAAGAACCCGAAGCTGAAGCTGTCGATGCCCTGTCAGGGCGGCCAGGGTGACGTGTCGGTGTACGGCAAGCTGCTGTTCATGTCGGTGGAGTCGGGCACGGGCCGCAAGGACTGCGGTCCGGCGCCGGCGCCGACCCCGGCGCCCGCAGGCGCGCCAGGCGGTGGCCGTGGCGCGGCGCAGGCGGCCGATCCGAATCGCTTCCGCGGCGTGCGCATCTTCGACATCAGCGACATCACGAAGCCGAAGCAGGTCGGCCAGGTGCAGACGTGCCGCGGTTCGCACACGCACACGCTCGTGCCCGACATGAAGGACAAGACCGTGCTCTACGTGTACGGCAGCGGCACGGCCGGCGTGCGCTCGGGCGAAGAGCTCAAGGGCTGCGTGGCCGACGCGGCCGATGCAAACACCTCCCTCTTCTCGATCGACGTGATCAAAGTGCCGCTCGCGCATCCGGAGCAGGCGCAGGTCGTGAACCGTCCGCGCATCTTCGCGGATCAGGCCACGGGCAACGTCTCGGGCCTCTGGCAGGGCGGCAACCACGGCGCGGGCACGCAGACGTCGAGCATGACGAACCAGTGCCACGACATCACGGTGTACCCGGCGATGGGCCTCGCGGCCGGCGCGTGCTCGGGCAACGGCATCCTCCTCGACATCTCGGATCCCGTGCACCCGAAGCGTCTGGACGATGTGTCGGACCCGAGCTTCGCGTACTGGCACTCCGCGTCGTTCAACAACGACGCAACGAAGGTGCTCTACACCGACGAATGGGGCGGCGGCACGAACCCGCGTTGCCGCGCGACGGATCTGCCGAACTGGGGCGCCGACGCGATCTTCAACCTCACGAACAAGCACCTGAAGTTCGCGGGCTACTACAAGATGCCCGCGGCGCAGACCGACACCGAGAACTGCGTGGCGCACAACGGCTCGCTCGTGCCGGTGCCCGGCCGAGACATCAAGGTGCAGGCGTGGTACCAGGGCGGCACGTCGGTCGTCGACTTCACCGACGCGGCGCATCCGTTCGAGATCGCCTACTTCGACCGCGGCCCGCTCGACGAGAAGAAGCTCATCACCGGCGGCTACTGGTCGAGCTACTGGTACAACGGCTACATCTACGGCTCGGAGATCGCGCGCGGCCTCGATGTGATGCAGCTGAAGGTCAGCGAGTTCCTCACGCAGAACGAACTCGACGCGGCCAAGCTCGTGCAGCTCGATGAACTGAACGTGCAGAGCCAGCCGAAGATCAAGTGGCCGGCGGCGTTCGTCGTCGCGCGCGCCTATCTCGACCAGCTCGAGCGCAGCAAGGCGCTCGCGGCCGACCGCCTCGCCAGCGCGCGCAAGGCGCTGGCCGACGCCGAAGCCGCCACGGGCGCCGCCCGCGCGAAGGCGATCGCCGGCCTCGCGACCATGGCCGCGGAGTTCCAGAAGGACGCCGTGAAGGCCAAGACCGCCGACGCCGCCCGCTTCACGGGCCTGGCCACGACGATGAGGGGCCTGAAGTAACAGAAGAAAAAAAAGCCGGGAGTTAATTCGTTGAATTAACTCCCGGCTTTTTTTGTGTCAACCGCAGGCGTCATTTCGGCCCCAAACGACTCCCGAGGTCCTGAAGGGGCGCTACTTCAGCACCAGCATCTGCTTGCGCAGCGCCGGTTCATCGTCGGCCATCTCGGCCGTGCCGGGGGCGAAGCCGTTGAGCTTCGCGATGAAGGCGGTGACGTCGAGATACTGACTGCGCTCGAGGCCGCCCGGATTGCGCTCGGGCATGGAGTTGCGGAGGCGGTCGAAGAGGTCGAACACGGACCGGCCATTCCACTTCACGCGGAAGTCGGGGTTCGACAGTTCCTTGCGCGCGTGGCACTCGACGCAGATTTCCTTGAAGAGCGTTTCGCCGCGCGCCGCCTGCGCTTCCGTGTAGAGCACACCGCCCGGCGCCGGCGCCGGATCCTGCGGTGCGAGGCGCGCAGACGAGACCACCGCCACGAGCCACAACGACAGAAGCGTGCGCATGAACATGAGCGCCTCATGCTATAACAACGCGCACTTATCACCGCATCGACGCACGTGAAGGGACCCTGCCATGAGTGACGCGAACGACCTCGACCGCCGCGATTTTCTGAAACTGGCCAGTGCCGGCGCTGCCCTCTCGCTCGCGCAGTCGCCACCGCAGGGCCAGGCCTTCGGCATCGAGAAGCCGAAGCAGCGCCGCAACAGCCCGGACCACGTCGTGGTGATCGGCGCGGGCGCGTGGGGCGGCTGGACGGCGTGGCACCTGCGCAAGGCCGGCGTGCGCGTGACGCTCATCGATCAATACGGCCCCGCCAACTCCCGCTCGACGAGCGGCGACGAGACGCGCGGCATCCGCTCTTCCTATGGCGACCGGGCGGACGATGTGGCGCCGCTGTGGACACGATGGGCGCGCACGGCGATTCAGCGGTGGCGCGAGTTCGACGCGGAGTATGGCCCCGAGTTCAAGACGCGCTTCTTCGTGCAGACTGGCGACGTCATCTGCCGCACCGAAGAGGAACCGTTCGTGAAGCGCACGCGCGAGCTCTGGACCGCGCAGGGCGTGAAGCACGAAGTGCTGACGGGCGATGAAGTGCGCAAGCGCTGGCCCGTGATGAACAACGACGACACGACGATCGCGATCTACGAGCCGGACGCGGGCGTGGCCCGCGCGCGCGCCTCCACCCTCGCGGTCGCGGCGCTCGCGCAGAAAGCCGGCGTGGTGCTCAAACTCGGCCGCGTGTCGCCGGGCAAGATCGTGAACAACAAGATGGACGGCGTGGTGCTCGACAGCGGCGAAGTCGTGCGCGGCGATAGTTACGTGTTCGCGTGCGGCCCGTGGCTGCGCAAGCTCTTCCCCACGCTCATGACCAACCGCATGCGCGTGCCCATGGGCTACGTGTGCTACTTCGCCACGCCGCCCGGCGATCATCGCTTCACGTATCCGAACCTGCCGAGCTACAACTTCCCCGGCGTCACCGGCTGGGCGGCGCTGCCGACCGACTTCCGCGGCTTCCGCGTGCGCGGCGCGATCGCGGCGCCCGCGCCTCCGGGCACGGCGCCGGCCGCGGGCGCGAACGCACCAGGCGCAGCTCGACAGGGCGGCGCCGGCGCCACGCAGGGCACGGGCACGGCCGCGGGCACGGCGCAGACCGGCGCAGCGCGTCAGGGCGGTGCCGCGGCCACAGCACCGGCCGCGCAGGGACAGGCCGCCGGCGCGAACGCGGCGCCGAAACCCGCGACGCCGGCCACACCGGCGCCACCGCCGGATCCCACGCTCACGGATCCCGACCTCAGCTCGCGCTGGATGAATCAGGAGCGCATCGACGGCTCGCGCCGCTTCGTGGCGCGCCGCTTCCCGCTCCTCACCGACGCCCCGCTCAGCGAAACCCGCGCCTGCCACTACGAAAGCAGCGTGAACCGCAACTTCATCGTCGATCACCTGCCCGGCACCGACAACACGTGGATCGCAGGCGTCGGTCAGGCCGAAGGCTTCAAGTTCTCGATCGTCGCGGGTGAATACGTGGCGATGCGCGTGCTCGGCGTCGAGGGTGATCCGGCGCTCGTGAAGGCCTTCGCGATGCCGACCGAGGAATACGAGACCACATAAGCGCGACCGGCCCTATACTCACCGCCATGCGCACCGCAGTGACTTCGCTCGTGATGGCGGCCGCCTGCGCGGTCGCCGCGGCTCAGCAGGCCTCCCCCGTGGCGCCGACCAACAACGCGCCGAATCCCTACACCACCGTGGACGGCTGGGCGAAGATGCCGGCCGGCCGCACGTGGGGCTCGACAAGCGCGGTCGACATCGACCCGGACGGCGTCTCGGTGTGGGTTGGCGAACGCTGCGGCGCGAACACGTGCTGGGACGCCGCCGGCGGCAAGATGTCGTCGCTCGATCCCGTGCTCAAGTTCGACGCGAAAGGCACGCTCGTCAAAAGCTTTGGCGCCGGGACGATGGTGTTTCCGCACGGGATTCATATCGATGCGGACGGCAACATCTGGATGACGGATGGCCAGGACAACCTGCCCCGCCGCGGCCGCGGTGCCGCGGCGACCGATCCGCTGCCGGCGCCACCGGCGAAGATCATCGGGCATCAGATTCTGAAGTTCAGCCCCGACGGCAAGCTGCTCCAGGCCTACGGCAAACCCGGCGGCAACCAGCCCGGCCAGCCGGTGGATCCGGCGTCGTTCTATCAGCCGAACGACGTCATCACGAACAGCAAGGGCGAGATCTTCGTCTGCGAAGGCCACAGCGACAACTCCCCGGCGCGCCTCGTGAAGCTCGACAAAACCGGCAAGGTGCTGAAGGAACTCGGCAAGCGCGGCAGCGGCCCGGGCGAGTTCATCCAGCCACACGCGCTCGCGTTCGACTCGAAAGGCCGTCTCTTCGTCGCCGATCGCTCGAACAACCGGATCCAGATCTTCGATCAGGATCTCAATCTGCTTGAAGTGGGCTGGGAACAGTACAGCCGCATCAGCGGCCTCTTCATCGACAAGAACGACACGCTCTTCGCCGCCGACTCGGAATCCGGCTCCGTGGCGCCGCCGCGCAAAGACTGGACGCGCGGCATCCGCATCGGCAGCATCACGGACGGCGCGAAGGGCCAGATCCGCGCCTTCATCCCCGACCCCGCACAGAACCCGCCCAGCACCAGCGCCGCCGAAGGCGTGGCCGTGGACAAGAACGGCATCATCTACGGGGCTGAAGTCGGACCGAAACGCCTACAGCGATACGAGCGGAAGTTCTAACAACACCAAAAACCAACCACGGAGACATGGAGGCACGGAGAAACCCAACTCCTTTTGTACGCACCGGCTAACACGGAGGCTCGGAGTCACGGAGGCGTTTCGGCCTCAGTGGGACGTACCCTCCGAGCCTCTGAGCCTCCGTGTTAGCCGGTGCGTACAAAAAGAATTAGGTTTCTCCGTGCCTCCATGTCTCCGTGGCTGCTTTGCTATTTCTTGCTAGGCCACGGTACGCCCTGCCACCGAGGCACCATCTGTTCGCCCTTGTAGACGAACTTCTGCAGACGTCGCCCTTCGTACGTCTCGACGGTGTAGAGATTGCCCTTGGAATCGATCGCGATGGAATGCGCGCCGAACCACTGCCCCGGCTGCCGTCCGCCATCGCCGAAGCTTGAGACGATTTCCAGCTTCTGTCGATCGACGATGTAGATGCGTTCGTTCTTGCCGTCGGCGACGAACATCCACTTCTGCTGTGGATCTTTCGAGAAGGCGATGTCCCACACCGAGCCGTCGCCGCCGGTCTTCGTGGCGATGAACATCTCTTTCACGAACTTGCCGTCGCGCGTGAACACCTGCACGCGATCGCTCTGGCGATCGCACACGTAGACGAGGTCGTCGACCGACAGCATTGCGCAGTGCACAGGCCCGCGGAACTGCTGCGTCGGCGTCTCGCCCGGTGTGTAGCGGCCGAGGTTCATGTCGTCGGGCTTGTTGCCGTAGGCGCCCCAGTAGCGCTTGCGCGCGCCCGTTTCGGTGTCGATCACGACCACGCGGCGGTTGCGATAGCCGTCCGCCACATAGGCCTCATGCCGCGCATCATCAACCATGATCTTGGCCGGCGAGCCGAAGTTGTCGGGGTCGTTGCTGTTGGTGGCCGCGCCGGGCTTGCCGAACTGCGCGATGAACTTGCCGTCCTTCGTGAACTTGAGGATGTGCGAGTCGGCGTTGTGATTCGCACCGATCCACACGTTGCCCTGCTTGTCGATCCAGAGGCCGTGATTCGACAGCGGCCAGTCGAACGGCGCGCCGTCCTTCGCGCCGCCCCAGCTGCGCAGCAGATTGCCGCCCTGATCGAACTCCATCACCGGCGGTGCCGACATGCAGCACTCGCCCGTCGGCGGCGTCTGATCCGCGCCGCGCTCGTTCGGCGAGATCGTCGGCGGACGATGCACCATCCACACGTGATCCTGCTCGTCGACGGCAACGCCGACCGACATGCCGGTGACCCAGTGCTTCGGCAGCACCTTCGGGAAGTCGGGATCCACTTCGAACTTCGGCGCCATCACCATGTCGCCGCTCGTCACCGGCGCGTAGGCGATCGCCGTGAGCGCCTTCGCCCAGCGCTGCACGCGCTTGCCTTCGTAGCCTTCGCCGGTGAAGAGGTTGCCCTTCGAGTCCATCGCGACGTTGTTCACCGCGTAGAACCGGCCCGGCCAGCGGCCACCGTCGCCGATCGTGCCGAGCGGCGCGAGGTCCGCGCGCGAGTAGACGCGCACGGTTGAGTTCTGGCCGTCGGCGATGAAGAGGAACTCCTGCTTCGCGTCTGACGACACGTTGACGTCCCACACCGAGCCGTTCATGAGCGTGCCCGGCGCCACCGAGAGTTCGCGCACGAACGCGCCGTCTTTCTTGAAGACCTGAAGTTTGTTCGCCTTGCGGTCGCCGACGTAGACGAAGCCGTCTTTCGACACCGCGATCGAGCTGATGCGCTGGAACTCCGCGCCGTGCCCGCGCCACTGCCGCTTGAACTTGCCCGTGGCCGCGTCGAGCACGATCACGCGCTGGTGCTCACCGCCGTCGGCGACGTAGAGTTCGCCGCCGTCGATCGCGATGTCGGCCGGCTTGTCGAACTGCGTCTGGCTGTCTTTCGTGCCCGTGTCGCCGGGCTTGCCGAGCTGCTGCAGGAACTTGCCGTCGCGCGAGAACTTCAGGAGGTGCGCATCGCCCGGCGCATTGGTCGCCGCGCCGGCCGCCGCAGCCGTGCCGCGCGCCGCCGCCACCGCCGCGCCTTCGGCGCCGGCGACGACCGTTTCTCCGCGCCCGCCTCCGCTCGCGGCTCCGCCGCGAGCTACGGCGGGGGCGCCTGCGGCGCCTCCCGTACCAGCAGCCGCTGCACCTGCGCCACCCGCGCGGTTCGCGCCGGGGACGACGCCCGTGGCGCCGGCGGCGGCCGCGGCGGGTTCAGGCACGCCGGCGGCGGTGATCCAGAGGTTGCCCTGCGCGTCGACTGCGATGCCGCCCGTGGAGATCGGCCAGTCGTAGCCCTGCCCCGGTCCGCCCCACGACGCGACGAGCGCGCCGGCGGCGTCGAATTCGAGGATAGGCGGCGCGGCCAGGCAGCAGTGCTCGGCCGTCACCGGATTCGACATGAGGCCGGCTTCGTTGCCCGCGGCCACCGAGGCCGGGCGCGTGGCCGCGAATACGTGGTCGCGGCTGTCGACCGCGAGGCCGGTGATCGAGCCGTAGACCCAGTGATTCGGCAGGGGTTTCGGCCAGAGTTTGTCGACGGTCAGCGTGGGCGGCTTCGGCGTCGCGGCCTGCCGGGCCAGAGCCGGAACGAAACACAACGCCACACCCAACGCACAGACGGCAGCCATCCGAAGACGCATAGACAGACCTCGCGAAGATTGGAGGGCCAAGCATAACTGCGTGGGCTACAATCCGCGCGTGCAAATCAGCATAAGCGGGCGACGCGCCTGGCGCGCGTCTGCCGCCCTGGTCTGGGCGGGCGCGTGTGTCGTGCGCCTCGCCGCCCAGCAGCCGCCCGACACCGCGGCGCTCAAGGCCTCGGCCGGCGTCTACACCGACGCGCAAGCCGCGCGCGGCCGCGAGATCTTCGGCAACAACTGCCTCGGCTGCCACAACGTCGGCTCCCAGTCCGGTGACGCCTTCATCAAGCGCTGGAAAGGCGCAACGCTCGCCGAGATGTTCCGCCTGCTCACCGACCAGATGCCGAAAGACACGCCGGGCTCGCTCTCGGTGCAAGAACGCGCCGACGTGATGGCGTATCTGCTCAAACTCAACGACTACGCAGCCGCCACGGCCGAGCTGCCACCGGACCTCGAGCAACTGAAGAAGATCGTGATCGACATCGGAGGAGCGCACCCATGAAACGACAGTTGATCTTTGGCACGGTGATCGCCGCGGTGCTGGCCGCCACGGCGTTTTCCGTCACCGCGCGACAGACGCCCAACGCCGGGCTCGTTCGCGGCAACAAACCCGGTGAATGGCGCTACTGGGGCGGCGACGCGTGGAGCACGCGCTATTCCCCGCTCGACCAGATCAACGCGTCGAACTTCATGAACCTGAAGGTGGCCTGGCAGTGGAACGCCGGCGCGTTCGGTGAAGACGAGTACTACCGCGCGACGCCGCTCTACGCGAACGGCCGCCTCTTCACGGTGGCCACCACGCGCCGCTCCGCGATGGCGATCGATCCGGCCAACGGCGAAACGCTGTGGATGTATCGCCTCGACGAAGGCATCCGCTGGCAGAAGGCGCCGCGCCAGTACTCCGGCCGCGGCCTCGCCTACTGGACCGACGGCCGCACCGACGAGCGCGTGGTCGTGATCACGCCCGGCTATCACCTCGTGTCGCTCAACGCGAAAACCGGCCGCCCGATGGCCGGCTTCGGCAAAGACGGCGTCGTGGATCTGATGGAAGGCCTCGGCCTGCCGCTCGTGCCGCTCGCCGTTGACGACAACGGCCCGCTGATCATCAGCGACAACGCGCCGGCGCGCCGCGCCAAGCCGGGTGAAAAGTGGGATCCGGTGAAGAAGACCGGCGCCGACGGCACGATCGGCATCGATCCCGAGCTCGGCCAGATCGCCAACAGCTCCCCCGCCATCATCGTCAACGACGTGATCATCGTCGGCAACTCGTCGATTCACGGCTACTACCCGAACAAGCTGCACAACATCACGGGCCACATCCGCGGCTTCGACGTGCGCACGGGCCGGCAGCTGTGGGACTTCAACCTGATGCCGAAGCCGGGTGAATTCGGCGCGGAGACGTGGGAGCGCGGCACGAAGCCGGGTACGCCGGGTCTGGGCAAGGTTGACGCGTGGGCGACCTACTCGGCCGATCCGGAACTCGGCCTCGTGTACATCCCGGTCGGCATGGGCCTCATGGACGAATACGGCGGCCATCGCCCGGGCGACAACCTCTTCGGCACGAGCATCGTGGCGCTCGACGTGAAGACCGGCAAGCGCCGCTGGCACTTCCAGCTCGTCCATCACGACATCTGGGACTACGACGTGCCGATGGCGCCGAACGTGATGGACATCACGCTCAACGGCCAGAAGAAGAAGGTCGTGGCCGTCACGACGAAGCAGGGCTGGGTCTACACGTTCGACCGCGTCACGGGTCAGCCGGTGTGGCCGATGCCGGAAACGCCGGTGCTGCAGAGCGACGTGAAGGGCGAGAAGACGTCGAAGACGCAGCCGATTCCGAGCAAGCCCGCGCCGTATTCGCAGCAGGGTCTGCTCGAGTCGGACCTCATCGACTACACGCCGGCGATCAAGGCCGCGGCGCTCGAAGCGGCGAAGAGCTGCCGCATGGGGCCGTACTTCATTCCGGGGTCGGCGAATGACGGGCCTCCGGGATCACTCACCTGCTCGTGGTACGCGCCTGGCGCGTCGGGCGGCGTGAACATCGACAGCGGCGCGGCGGCCGATCCGGACCGCGGCCATCTCTACGTGGGCGCGCAGACCGTGCTCAGCACGATCCGTCTCGCGAAAGATCCGTGCTCGGAATTCGATTACAGCTCCACGCACGACAGCTGCGGCCTCGCCGGCGCGCTGCCGCCGCCCCCGGGCTACAAGGCGCCGGAACGCGGCGGCCGTGAAGGTGGCCCGGGCCAGGGCTTCGGCAATCGCGCGGGCGCGTCGCGCATCGGCGGCGTGTCGATCGTGAAGCCGAAGGAACTCGGCGGCGTCACCGGCTACGACATGAACACGGGCGACAAGGCGTGGTGGGTGCCGAACGGCGGCTTCGACACGATCACGAGCACCGATCCGCTGTTCAAGGACGTGAAACTGCCGCCGCAGGGCGCGCAGGGTCAGCCGCAGGTCATCAACACGAAGTCGCTCGTGATCTACGGCACCGGCCGCAGCGGCGGTCCGCGCGACGGCAAGCCGATGCTCTACGCGGTCGACAAGAACACGGGCAAGCAGATCGGCGGCGTCAGCATCCCGTCGAAGACGAGCGCCGTGCCGATGACCTTCATGCACAACGGCAAGCAGTACATCGTGTTTGCGACCGGCGTCGGCGCGAACACGTCCTTGGTGGCGCTCACGCTGCCGGATCCGAAGAAGTAAACGTTTGGAGCCGAGGGCCTTCAGGCCCTCGGTCACACGACGCACGCGAGGAGATCACTGATGAAGCGCTGGTTGATGACACTGTGTGTGGCGGCGGC
>CAYFLU010000079.1:0-14981 GCA_964343975.1 uncultured Solibacteraceae bacterium | reverse complement strand
GGCAGTTCGTTGATCGCGAAGATGCCGCGGTTCGCGCGCGGGATCAACCCGTAATGCATCGTCAGCTCATCGCCGAGTTCGAGGCCTGAGCGCGCGGCCTTGATCGGGTCGAGGTCGCCGATCATGTCGGCGATCGTCACGTCGGGCGTCGCGAGCTTTTCCACATACCGGCGGTCGCGCGCCAGCCACGCAATCGGCGTCTCGTCGCCATCGCGCGCGATGCGGGCCTTGCATGCCGCGCACAAGGGCGCGCGCGGGTCGTCGTGGATTTCGCAACCGGGCATCACCGGGATCTCGGCGTCGAGCAGATCCGTGAGCGCGCGCAGCATGCGTGTCTTCGACTGGCCGCGCAGGCCCAGCAGGATGAAGTTGTGCTTCGACAGCACGGCATTGACGATCTGCGGCACGACCGTGTCGTCGTAGCCGACGATGCCGGGGAAGAGCGGCGCGCCGGACTGGAGGCGCGCGATCAGGTTGGCGCGCATCTCGTCTTTCACCGAGCGACGCGTCCGCCCCGAAGGCGAACTCAGCAGCTCGCCGAGCGTATGCGGATGTGACATGGGAGAATGGTAGTCCAGTTTGTGTGGCTGAAGATTTGCTGAATCTCGAGCGACGCGTGGCGATTGCGCATCGCGGCGGCTCGCGTCTCCGCCCGGAGAACACGCTGGCCGCATTCGATCACGCCGTGTCGCTCGGCGTGGACGCGATCGAGCTCGACGTGCACCTGTCGTCCGATGGACAGGTGGTCGTGATTCACGACGCCACGCTCGATCGCACCACCGATGCGAGCGGCCTCGTGGCCGCCTACACCGCCGATGCGTTGGCGCGCGTGGATGCGGGGGCGCAGTATCGCGACCTCAGTGGCTTTCCGTTCCGCGGCCAGGGCATCGGCATCGCCACGCTCGACACCGTGCTGCGACGCTATCCGTCGATGCCGTTCATCGTGGAGCTGAAAGCGCCCGTGCGCGCGCTGGCGGAACGCGCGCTGGCGGTGGTGCGTGCGGCCGACGCGGTGGAGCGCGTGACATTCGGCTCGTTCCGCCATGAGTTGTTGGACGTGATTCGCGCCAGCGGAGTCCCCGTGGCCACGAGTGCCGCGACGCCGGAAGCCCTGCGCGCCGTGCTGCGATCAGCGCTGGGGCTCGGACTGGGCCGCGTGCCGTATCAGCTCTTCCAACTTCCGGAGTGGCGCCGGGGTTGGCGCGTGATCACGCCGCGATTTGTCGGCGCAGCCCGGCGGGCCGGGGTGCCCGTGCAGGTGTGGGTCGTCGACGACGAGGCCGATATGCGGCGCTTGCTCGGCTGGGGTGTCACTGGACTCATTAGCGATCGCCCCGACATCGCCGTGCGCGTCGTCCGCGCCTGACGGGCGGTATACTGCGCGCCGGAGGTTGGTGATGCGCGTGAAGCAGTTCGCGGTGGTGGGCCTTCTGACGGCCTCGGCGGTCACGGTGTGGGCGCAGGGCGGTGCACAGCAGGCCCCGGCCGATGATCCGATTCAGACGATGGTGAATCAGCTGAGCCTCGAGCAGTACAAGGCCACGCTGAAGGGCCTGACGCAGTTTGGCGATCGCCGCCAGGGCACGCAGCGCAACCGCGATGCCGTCAACTGGATTCAGAAGCAGCTCGAGAGCTACGGCTACACGAACGCGGAGCGCATCAAATACGATCCGCCCGTGCCGACCTCGCCGTGTGGGCCGAGTGTCCCCGAATCGGTGGTGCAGCGCCCGGCGGGCCGTGGCGGTGCGGCCGGTGGTGGTGACGCGGCGGCAGGACGTGCGGCGGGCGCAGGGCAGGGCGCGGCCGGAGCCGCGGCGGGACGACAGGGTGCAGCAGGCGCCGCCGGCGGTCGCGGCGGGCAGCAGAGCAACGTCGCGCAGGGCGGCGGCCGTATCGTCGGCAATCGCGCGCGCACGGGCGTGAATTGCGATCCGATGGCGCAGCCCGACGAACGGATCCGCGCGCTCGATTCCGGGCCGATCATTCCGGGCCCGGTCGACGAGGTCTACGTGACCAAAGTCGGCACGAAGTATCCCAATGAGATGTACATCGTCGCCGCCCACATGGACGGGCACGGCTACAACGAAGCGGTGAACGACGACGGGTCGGGGACGGCACTCGTGATGGAACTGGCGCGCATCTTCGCGGATCCGAAGGTGCAGACGGAGCGCTCCATCCGGTTTGCGCTCTGGAATGGCGAGGAAGGCGGCCTCAACGGCGCACGCGCCTACGTGGCGCAGCGTCAGGCGCTGCAGGGCATCGAGAATCCCAAGGGCAGCGGCAAGTACCCGGAGCCGAAGTGGGTCGCGATGATCCAGCACGACATGATGATGTGGGATCACGGCATGCCGATTCCGCAGGTGGGGCCGGATGGCAAGCCGGTGCTCGATGCGAACGGTCGTCCGCAGTTCGTGGCCCCGAAGGACCAGCGCCCCGAGGCGGACGTCAACGTCGAGTTCGCGATCACGTCGAAGTTTGCGGATGACGCGATGAAGCTGGCGTTCCAGTTCAAGCTCGCCGGCGAGAAGTACGCGACGGATTATCCGGTGAACGTCGGGCCGCACATGACCAACACCGATTCCGGGGCGTTTCAGGACATCGTGCCCTCGCTCAGCTTGCGCGAGAACGAGCGTGGCGCGCAGACCGGAGCCGGGTGGAACCCGACCTGGCACACGCCACTCGACGTCTGGACGACGTTCACGGACAAGGATTTCCGGCTGGGGTTGAACGCGGCGCAGACGACGTTGAGCGCGGTGGCGCAGTTGTCGGGCGCAACGATCAAGAAGTAGCCAAGCCGGGGCACACGAAAGTCCGGCGAATACCACTCACGGGCGGGCCACCAGGCCCGCCCTTTTGCCGTACAATCGACTGTTGAATCTCTTAGAGGATCATGGATTTATGAAGAATGTAGCGCCGGACGAGGCGGCGGCTCTCGAGCAGATCGAGACCCGCGAGTGGATTGATTCTTTCGATTACGTGCTGCGTGGGGGCGACAACGCCCGCACGGTCAGGTTGCTCGACGCGCTGCGGTTGCGGGCGCGCCAGGCCGGGGTCAAAGAGCCCTTCACGTCGAATACCCCCTACCTGAACACCATTCCGGCGCATGCCGAGGTGCCGTATCCCGGCAACCGCGACATCGAACGCCGGATCAAGAGCTTGATTCGCTGGAACGCCGCGGCCATGGTCGTGCGCGCCAACCGCGAGTCGGACGGCATCGGCGGCCACATGTCGACCTACGCGTCGGCGGCCACGTTGTACGAGGTGGGCTTCAACCACTTCTTCCGCGGCAAGGACGCGGGCCACGACGCCGACCTCATCTACTTCCAGGGGCATGCGTCGCCGGGCATCTACGCGCGCGGCTTCCTCGAAGGCCGGTTCAGCGAACAGCAGATGCACAACTTCCGGCACGAGACGGCGCCGGGCGGCGGGCTTTCGTCGTATCCGCATCCGTGGCTGATGCCGGATTACTGGGAATTCCCGACGGTGTCGATGGGCCTCGGCCCGCTGTGCGCCATCTATCAGGCGCGCTTCGCGAAGTATCTCGAGAACCGCGGCCTCAAGCCGGCGTCGGATCAGAAGATCTGGGCGTTCCTCGGCGACGGTGAAACCGACGAGCCGGAAGCGCTCGGCGCGATCTCGCTCGCGGTGCGCGAGAAGCTCGACAACCTGATCTTCGTCATCAACTGCAACCTGCAGCGCCTCGACGGTCCGGTGCGCGGCAACCAGCAGATCGTGCAGGAGCTCGAAGCGAACTTCCGCGGCGCGGGCTGGAACGTGATCAAGGTCCTGTGGGGCTCGGATTGGGATCCGCTCCTTGCGAAGGACAGCGACGGCATCCTCGCGAAGCGCATGGGCGAGATCGTCGACGGCGAATACCAGCGGTACGTCGTCGAAGACGGCGCGTTTCTGCGCAAGCACTTCTGGGGCGCCGATCCGCGGTTGCTCGACATGGTGCGGCATCTGTCCGACGAGGACCTCAAGAAGCTGCGCGTCGGCGGCCACGATCCGGTCAAGGTCTACAACGCGTTCCGCGCGGCCTCGCAGCACAAGGGCGCGCCGACGGTCATCCTTGCGCGCACGATCAAGGGCTACGGCCTCGGCGAGTCGGCCGAAGGCAAGAACGTCACGCATCAGACGAAGAAGCTGAAGGGCGAGGAACTGAAGGAGTTCCGCGACCGCTTCGGCGTGCCCGTGCCGGACGAGACGGTCGAGTCGGCGCCGGTGTACCGGCCGTCGGACGACAGCCCGGAGATCCAGTACATGAAGTCGCGCCGTCAGGCGCTCGGCGGATGGGTGCCGCGGCGCGTGGTGCAGGTGCCGGCGGTGCCGGCCACCGTCAACACGTCGGTGGGCGAGGCCTTCGAGGAGTTCAAGGAAGGCACGGGCGACAAGAAGGCCTCGACGACGATGGTCTTCGTGAAGATGCTCGGCAAGCTCCTGCGCAATCCGGAAATCGGCAAGCTCGTGGTGCCGATCGTGCCGGACGAAGCGCGCACCTTCGGCATGGAAGGGCTCTTCCGTGAAGTGGGCATCTACTCGAGCATCGGTCAGGTGTACGAGCCGGTCGATCGCGCGTCGTTGCTCTACTACAAGGAAGCGAAGGACGGTCAGATCCTCGAAGAAGGCATCACGGAAGCCGGATCGATCGCGTCGTGGATCGCCGCGGGTGGCGCGTACGCCAACCAGCAGGTGAACACGATCCCGTTCTTCATCTACTACTCGATGTTCGGGTTCCAGCGCAT
The DNA here is from genome assembly GCA_964343975.1 of uncultured Solibacteraceae bacterium. Taxonomy (GTDB): domain Bacteria; phylum Acidobacteriota; class Vicinamibacteria; order Vicinamibacterales; family SCN-69-37; genus SCUN01. Next base: position 10,239 of record CAYFLU010000079.1, on the reverse strand, counting down.
CGGCGACTTCATCTGGGCCGCCGCGGACGCGCGGTGCCGCGGGTTCCTGCTCGGCGGCACGGCGGGCCGGACGACGCTCGCGGGCGAAGGCCTGCAGCACCAGGACGGCCACAGCCACGTGCTGTCGTTGCCGGTGCCGAACTGTCTGTCATACGACCCGGCGTATGCGTACGAGCTGGCGACGATCATCAAGGACGGCATCAAGCGGATGTACGTCGACGGCGAGTCGATCTTCTACTACATCACTGTGATGAACGAGCAGTACGCGCAGCCGGCGATGCCGAAGGGCGCGGACGTGGAGGCCGGCATTCTGAAGGGCCTCTATCTGTTCAAGGCGTCGGCGGACAAGAAGGCTAAGGTGCGCGCGCAGTTGCTCGGCAGCGGCACGATTCTCAACGAAGTCGTGAAGGCGCAGGAGATGCTCGCCGGTTACGGCGTGGCCGCCGATGTGTGGAGCGCGACGAGCTACAACGAGCTCTACCGCGACGCCAACGACGCCACGCGCTGGAACATGCTGCACCCGGGTGAGAAGGCGAAGGTGCCGTATGTGACGTCGTGCCTGGCCAAGACGGCGGGCCCGGTCATCGCGGCGTCCGACTACCTGAAGAGCCAGCCGGGGATGCTCGCGCAGTTCATCGGCAAGCCGATCACGACGCTCGGCACCGACGGCTTCGGCCGCAGTGAGGATCGCGGCGCGCTGCGCAACTTCTTCGAAGTGGACGCGCGCTACATCACCGTGGCCACGCTGTCGTCGCTCGTGCGCGAGGGCCAGATCGAACCGAAGGTCGTCAAGCAGGCGATCGCGGACCTCGGCATCAACCCGGACAAGCCGAACCCGGCCATTTCGTAAGAGGCAGAGATCTCGATGGAATTCGTCATTCCGAATCTGGGCGACGGCGTCGACAAGGCGGACGTCGCACGTGTGATGGTGCACGAGGGCGAGATGATCGCGATCGATCAGCCCGTGCTCGAGCTCGAGACCGACAAGGCGACGGTGGAAGTGCCGTCGACCGTGGCCGGCAAGATCACCGCGGTGAAGGTGAAGCAGGGCGAGAAGGTGAAGCCGGGCCAGCTCGTGCTGGTGGTCGAGGCGGCCGCTGCGGCCGCGCCGGCCCCCAAGGCTGAGGCGCCGAAGACCGAAGCTCCCAAGGCGGAGGCCCCGAAGGCGGCAGCGCCCAAGGCCGCCGAGCCGGCACCCGCGCCGAGCAAGGTGGTCGACATCGCGTCGATGCCGCGTCCGGCCGCGCCGGTCACGACGGCTGCGTCGAACGAACTGCAACTCGCGATTCCCGTGCCGGCGGCGCCGTCGGTGCGCCGGTATGCGCGCGAGCTCGGTGTCGACATCACCAAGGTCGATGGCACGGGCCCGGGCGGCCGCATCGGCAACGAAGACGTGAAGCGTCATGTGCGCGGCGCGCTGCTGGGCGGCTCGACGGCCTCGGTGGCACTGCCGGGCGCGGGGGGCGCCGGGGTGGTGCGCAGCGTGCCCCTGCCGGATTTCTCGAAGTGGGGCGCGGTCGAAACCAAGCCGATGTCGAACATCCGCCGCAAGACCGCGGAGCATCTGAGTGCGGCGTGGGCGACCATCCCGCACGTCACGCAGTTCGACAAGGCCGACGTCACAACAGTGGAGCAGTTCCGCAAGTCGTACGGCAAGAAGGTCGAAGCGGCCGGCGGCAAGCTCACCGTCACGGCGATCCTCATCAAGATCGTGGCGATGGCGATCGACAAGTATCCGCAGTTCGCCTCGTCGGTCGACATGGCGAACGAGTCGCTGATCTTCAAGGGCTACCGTCACATCGGCATCGCGGTCGACACGCCGAACGGCCTGCTTGTGCCCGTGTTGCGCGACGTCGACAAGAAGACGATCACCGACATCGCCGTCGAACTCGGCCAGATCTCGGCCAAGGCGCGCGAGAAGAAGCTCACGCTCGACGACATGTCGGGCGGCGTGTTCAGCATCAGCAACCTCGGCGGCATCGGCGGGACGTCGTTCACGCCGATCGTGAATGCGCCGGAAGTGGCGATCCTCGGCGTGTCACGCGGCGGTCTCGAGCCGGTGTGGCAGGGCGCGGGCTTCGTGCCGCGCGAGATCCTGCCGCTGTCGCTGTCGTACGACCATCGCGTGATCGATGGCGCCGACGCGGCGCGGTTCCTGCGGTTCATCTGCGACACGCTCGAGCAGCCGCTCAGCCTCTACCTCTAAGCGGGAGTCATGGCACAGTCCACTCAGCTCGTTGTCATCGGCGCCGGTCCCGGCGGCTATGCCGCCGCGTTCGCGGCCGCCGACCTCGGCCTGCAGGTCACGCTCGTCGATCCGGAAGCCAACCCCGGCGGCGTGTGCCTCTACCGCGGCTGCATCCCGTCGAAGGCGCTGCTGCACGTCGCCAAGGTCATTGCCGAAGCGAAGCACGCGCCGCACTGGGGCGTCACGTTCAGCGAACCCACGATCGACCTCGACACGCTCCGCACGTTCAAGGACAACGTCGTCGGCAAGATGACGGGCGGTCTGGGGCAGTTGCGGAACTCGCGCAAGATCAACTACCTCCAGGGCATGGCCACGTTCGTCGACAACCGCACGCTGTCGGTGGATCTGGTGGCAGGCGGGAAAGAGACGCTCACGTTCCAGCACGCGATCATCGCCACGGGCTCGCGCCCGGCGACCATTCCGGGCTGGTCGGTGAAGAGCGACCGGCTGATGGACTCGACCGGCGCGCTCGAACTCAAGGACATCCCGAAGACGCTGCTCGTCGTCGGTGGCGGCTACATCGGCCTCGAACTCGGCTCGGTGTACGCGGCCCTCGGCACGAAGGTCACCGTCGTCGAGATGACGCCGGGTTTGCTGCCGGGCGCGGACCGCGACCTCGTCACGTTCCTGCATCGCCGGCTCGAGACGCACCTCCACAAGATCTACACCGACACGAAGGTGACGGGCGTCAAGGAAGTGAAGGGCGGCCTCGAAGTGTCGATGGAAGGCGCGGCGCTCAAGGACGACGAGAAGGCGCAGACGTTCGAGCGGGTGCTCGTGTCGATCGGCCGCCGGCCGAACGGCGCGGTGCCGGGCCTCGACAAGACGCGCGTGAAGGTCACTGAGCGCGGCTTCATTGAAGTCGATCAGCGGCTGCGCACAGCCGAGCCGAACATCTTCGCGATTGGCGACGTCGTCGGTGAGCCGATGCTCGCGCACAAGGCGTCGGCCGAAGCGCGCGTGGCCGTCGAGACGATCGCCGGGCACGATGTGGTGTTCGAACCGCAGGCGATTCCGGCCGTGGTCTTCACGGATCCCGAGGTGGCCTGGTGCGGCCTCACGGAGACGGAAGCCAAGAAGCGCAACATCAAGGTCGAAGTGGCGAAGTTCCCGTGGGCGGCCCTCGGCCGCGCCGTGGCGATCGACCGTCCGGACGGCGTGACGAAGCTCGTGATCGATCCGGCCACCGAGCGCATTCTCGGCGTCGGCATCGTGGGATCCGGCGCCGGTGAGCTGATCGCGGAAGGCGTCGTGGCGGTGGAGATGGCGACGCTCGCGAGCGACCTGAAGATGAGTATTCATCCTCATCCGACGCTGTCGGAAACGATGATGGAAGCGGCCGAAGTGTTCTTCGGCCAGAGCGTGCACGTCTACCGCCCGAAGAAGAAGTAACTCGCTCCGAGTATTTCCCGAGTCCGCACGGCGGCGAAATTTCCGCGGCCGTGCGGACTTTTCCTTTTGATTTCAACGGACTTCCGGCAAAACGCCGGGTTTTGGGCTGGCATGTACGTTGCGACATGCCCCGACGGAGTGTGGGCCGCGGAGGCGCGCGCAGGCACTCCGCCGGAGTGCCTGCGCCGGAAGTGGTTGGTACACAAACTGACGTGCCCGCGCGAAACGCTGCGCGCGATCGAGTCGTAGACCGAGACGAACGTGTGTGGAGGAATGCTGATGAAGCGCATGGTAATCGGAGTGATGGCGGCGGTGTTGGTGAGCGTGGCGGGCCTCTATGCCCAGGCGAAGCCGGAGCCGGCGAAGGATGGGCCGCGGGTGTTCTCGGGCTGTCTGGTGCGCGGCTCGCAGGAGTCGTTCATGCTGATCAACGCGAAGGAGAAGGGCCAGAAAGGCAAGGAGACGAAAAACATCTTCCTGACCGAAGCGGACAAAGACGTCGACGTAATGCACTTCGAACGGATGGAAGTGGAAGTGACCGGCACGCTCACCGAGGGGCAGAAGACGACGCTCAACGTGACGAAGATCAAGCGCGTCTCGGACTACTGCGGCTGATCCGCGTCTGCCGTTCTCGGATACGCTAGGGCCCCCGACTGGGGGCCCTATGTCTGTACTCTCCGACCGCGCGCTGAATCGCGCCACGCTCGCGCGCCAACTCCTGCTGGACCGTGCGTCACTCCCGGTGACGAAGGCGATGGCGCCGCTGTTGGCGCTCCAGGCGCAGATTCCCCGGCCGCCCCACGTGGCGCTCTGGTCCCGGCTGGCGCGGTTCTCGCGCGCCGATCTGATCAAACCTCTCCAGGCGCGCACGCTGGTGCGTGCCACGAACATGCGCGGCACCATTCACATCATGCGCGCGGCCGATTTTCTGGCGTTTCGCGGCGCCCTGCAGCCGTCACTGAGCGATGGCCGCCAGTCGATCGTCAAGAAGGCCCCGATGCCGCCGGTCGAGGCGCTGGTGGCCGAGGCGCGCGCCGTCATGGGCGCGGACGGCGCCACCTTCAACGAGATCCGGGCCGCCCTCGTGAAGCGGCTTCCGAAGCACCACGACCGATTGATGGGCTTCTTCGTGCGGATGACCGTGCCGGTGGTGCAGGTGCCGGACGACGGCGAGGCGTGGGGCTTTCCTGCGGACGCCGCGTTCGCGCCGGCCGACCTCTGGCTCGGCGAACCGGTGGGAGACGGCGAGGGCGCGGCCGCATTCGTCCTGCGCTATCTCGCCGGCTTCGGCCCCGCGTCGACGGCCGATATTCAAGCGTGGACCGGACTCAAGGGCGTCGCGGAGATCCTGAAGCCGATCCGGGCGCGACTGACGACGTTCACCGACGCGCGCGGGCGCGAGCTCTTCGATGTGCCGAAGGCGCCGCGGCCCGATGAAGACACCGAGGCGCCGGTGCGGTTCCTGCCGGAATACGACAGCGTGATCCTCGCGCACGCGGACCGGTCACGACTGATCGACGAGAAGCACCGCAAGGCGCTCGTGACGAAGAACCTGATCGTGCCGGCGACGCTGCTCGTGGATGGGCGCGTGGCGGGCACGTGGAAGATCGAGCGCAAGAAGGCGGCGGCCACGCTGGTCCTGACGCCGTTTGCGCCCCTGCCCAAGCCGGTGCGGCCCGCCATCGAGGCGGAAGGCGAGGCGCTCCTGCGCTTTGTGGAACCCGACGCCACGACCCTGTCGGTGAAGTAGCCGGCGCCGCGCTACCTGAGCTTCTGAAACGCCGCGGCCATCGCGGTGGACGGCGCGGCGGGGGCCGGTTGTGGCTTGCGCGCTGGCGCCGGGCCGCTCCGTCGTTCCTGTGACGGCGCCGCGCCCGGTGTGGCCGCCGCGGCATCGCGCCGCATCGTCAAGGCAATGCGCTTGCGCTTGAGGTCGACTTCGACCACGCGCACCTTCACGACGTCGCCGGCTTTTACCACTTCGCGCGGATCCTTCACGAACCGGTCCGCGAGCTGCGAGATGTGCACGAGGCCGTCCTGATGGACGCCGATGTCGACGAACGCGCCGAAGTTGGCGACGTTGGTCACGACGCCCTCGAGCTGCATGCCGGGCTGGAGATCCTCCTGCGACTCGACGCCGTCCTTGAACGTGGCGGTTTCAAATGCCGGGCGCGGATCGCGGCCCGGCTTCTCGAGCTCCGACAGGATGTCTTTCACCGTCGGCAGACCGAACTGCGCGTCGACGAAGTCGGCGGGTTGAAGCTTCCGCAGGATGTCGGACTTCCCCAGGAGGTCGGTGATCGGGAGGCCGGTCTTCGTCACGATCTTCTCGACAACCGGGTACGCCTCCGGGTGCACGGCGGAGCGATCGAGCGGGTTGCGGCCGTTCATCACGCGCAGAAAGCCGGCGCACTGCTGGAACGTGCGTGCGCCCACGCGCGGCACCTGCAGGAGCTGTTGACGGTCGAGGAACGCGCCGTTCGCGTCGCGGAACGACACGATGTTCTGTGCGATCGACTCGGTGAGGCCCGAGATGCGCGAGAGGAGCGGCGCAGACGCCGTGTTCACATCCGCGCCGACGGCGTTGACGCAGTCTTCGACGACGGCGTCGAGCGTGCGGGCGAGTTGATACTGGTTCACGTCGTGCTGGTACTGACCGACGCCGATCGACTTCGGGTCGATGCGGACGAGTTCGGCGAGCGGATCCTGCAGGCGACGGGCGATCGACACGGCGCCGCGGAGGGACACGTCGAGATCGGGCAGTTCCTTGGCGGCGAGTTCCGACGCGGAGTAGACCGACGCGCCGGCTTCCGACACGACGACTTTGTGCATCGGCTGGACGCTCGCGGCGGCGGCGACGAGGTCGGCGGCGAGCGCGCTGGTTTCGCGCGAGGCGGTGCCATTGCCGATCGCGATCAGTTCGACCTTGTGCGCTTTGCAGAGCTGCGCGAGCGTGCGGAGCGCGCCGTCGCGATCGTTGCGCGGCTGGAACGGATACACCGTGCTCGTGGCCACGACCTTGCCGGTGCTGTCGATCACCGCGACCTTCACGCCCGTGCGAATGCCCGGATCGAGGCCCATCGTCACGCGCGCGCCGGCGGGTGCGGCGAGGAGCAGGTCGCGCACGTTGCGGCCGAACACGCGAATCGCTTCGGCCTCGGCCTGTTCGCGGAGCTTGCTCTCGGCTTCGAGTTCGAGGCTCACGTGGATCTTGAACTTCCACGCCCAGCGCACGGTTTCGAGGAGCCACGCGTCGGCGGCGCGATTCTGCGCGGCGATGCCGGCGCGGGCGGCAATGCGGCGCTCCGGCTCGGTGGGCCCCGCGGCGCCTTCGGGCGTCGGCAGTGTGACGCTCAGGCGCAGGACGCCTTCCGCGCGGCCGCGGAAGAGCGCCAGCGCGCGATGTGACGGCACGGTGCGGATCGGCTCCGACGCGCTGAAGTAGTCGGAGAACTTGATGCCTTCGTCTTCCTTCCCGGTCACGACCGAAGAGAGCACTTCGCCTTGCGACCACAGGAGCTCGCGCAGGCCGCCGCTCAGCTCGGCGTCTTCGGCGAACTTCTCGACGAGGATCCAGCGCGCGCCTTCGAGCGCGGCGGCGACATCGGCCACGCCCTTCTCGGCATCGACATAGGCGGCGGCGACCGCGTCGGGCGTCTGTGTGGGATCGGTGAGCAAGCCGAGCGCGAGCGGCTCGAGGCCGGCTTCGCGCGCGATCTGCGCCTTGGTACGACGCTTCACCTTGTAGGGCAGGTAGAGGTCTTCGAGCCGGGCCTTCGTCTCGGCCTCCGCGATGGCGGTGGCGAGCTCGGGCGTCATCTTGCCCTGTTCCTCGATGCTCTTGACGATCGCCGCCCGGCGTTCTTCGAGCTCGCGCAGATAGGTGAGCCGTTCGGCGAGCGTGCGGAGCTGGGTGTCGTCGAGACCGCCTGTCACTTCCTTGCGGTAGCGGGCGATGAAGGGCACGGTGGCCTTGTCATCGAGGAGGGCGATCGTGGCGTCGACCTGCTGGGGTTTAACCGAGAGTTCCTGAGCAATACGGTGCGAAATCGAGAGCATGAGAAACCGACATTGTATCGTGCGCGCGTCGCCGAACATCCGCCGGAAGGCCGTGTCATACTACGCGGCGTCGTTTTTTCCCGTGGGGGATCACGTATGAATCAGGTCATCAACAAGTGGCGGAGTGCGCGCGTGCTCGTGCCGGTCACGGCGGCCGTGCTCGTGGCGTCGACGGTCATCTTCGCTGAACGTCAGAGCGCACAGAGTGGAGCGGCAGCGCCGAAGGCGCCGGCCCCCGCGGTTCAGCGGGCGAAGATGCCAATGCTGGCGTCGGTCAATCCGGCGCTGCTCAAGGGCCTCAACTACCGCCTCGTCGGGCCGTCGCGCGGTGGTCGTGTCACGACGGTGACCGGTGTGCCGTCGCAGCCGAAGACCTACTACATGGGCGTGGCGAGCGGCGGCGTCTTCAAGACGACCGACGGCGGCGCGAACTGGGCGCCCATCACCGATGGTCAGGTGCCCGTGGCCTCGACCGGCGTGATCGCGGTGGCCGACTCGAATCCGGACGTGCTCTATCTCGGCACGGGGTCGGATGACGTCCGCAGCAACGTGTCGACGGGCCGCGGCATCTACACGTCGACCGACGCGGGCAAGACCTGGAAGTTCTCGGGCCTCTACAACGGCGGCCAGACCGGTGGTCTTCGCATTCATCCGACCGATCCGAAGACGGCGTGGGCGGCGATGCAGGGCGACACGTTCAAGGCCAACAACGAACGCGGCGTGTTCAAGACGACCGACGGCGGCGCGACGTGGAAGAAGGTCCTCTACGTGAGCGACACGATCGGCGCGATGGACGTCGAGCTGCAGCCCGGCAACCCGAACGTCGTGTTCGCCTGGATGTCGCACCTCGAGCGCAAGCCGTGGTCGATCATCAGCGGCGGACCGGCGGCTGACGGCGCGGGGCTCTACAAGAGCACCGACGGCGGTGAGCACTTCACGAAGATCAGCGGCCACGGCCTGCCGAATGATCTGCTCGGCAAGGCCAATCTCGCCGTGACCAACGCCAACCCGAACCGAATCTACGCGCTCATCGAAGCGAAGCCGGGCGGCGGGCTCTACCGGTCGGATGATGCGGGCGCGAACTGGCAGCAGATGCCGTCGCCGGCGGCGATGATCTACCGGCCCTTCTACTACGTGCTCCTCGCGGCCGATCCGACCAACGCGGATGTCGTCTATGGCGGCGCGGAAGGCTTCTGGAAGAGCGCGGATGGCGGCAAGACGTGGGCGTCGATGCGCACGCCGCACGGCGACAACCACGACATGTGGATCAGCCCGAAAGACGGCAACACGATGATCCAGTCGAACGACGGCGGCGCCAACATCTCGACCGACGGCGGGAAGACCTGGTCGTCGATCATGAATCAGGTCACCGGCGAGTTCTACGCGGTGTGGCCCGACAACGGCTTCCCGTACAAGATCATGGGCGCGCAGCAGGACGACAGCACGGTGATCATCTCGAGCGTCGCCAATCCGTACAACGTCGCGGATTGGACCGGCGGCCCGGGCTGCGAAACGGGCCCGATCCTCCCGCACCCGACCGACAAGAACACGATCTACGGCTCGTGCAAGGGCCAGTACGAAGTGCAGGACCTGCGCACTGGACAGACGAAGCAGTACTGGATCGGCGGCGAATCGCTCTACGGCAACGGCGGCGGGGAAGTGACGTACCGCTTTCAGCGCGTGTCGCCGATGAATGTGTCGCCGTGGGATCCGAACGTCCTCTATTACGGCTCGCAGTACCTCCACCGCACGCGCGACAAGGGCGTGACGTGGGAGAAGATGTCGCCGGACCTGACGGAATTCGACAAGTGCTGTCAGGCGGCGAGCGGCGAGCCGATCACGCGGGACGCCACGGGCGAAGAGGTCTACAGCACGCTCTACGCGATCAGCGAGTCGACGCTCGAGAAGGGCGTGATCTGGACGGGCGCGAACGACGGCCCGTTCTCGGTGACGCGCGATGACGGCAAGACGTGGGCGCGCGTGACGCCGAAGGACCTGCCGAAGGGCGGCCGCGTGGCGTTCATCGACCCGTCGCCGCACCGCAAGGGCTCGGCCTACTACGCGGTGTATCGCTATCTCCTCGGCGACTACGCGCCGTACATCTACAAGACCGACGACTACGGCAAGACGTGGAAGCGGCTGACCGACGGCAAGAACGGCATCCCCGCCGACACGCCGACGCGCGTCGTCCGTGAAGATCCGAGCCGCGAAGGGTTGCTCTACGCGGGCACGGAGTTCGGCATGTATGTGTCGTTCGACGACGGCGGCCACTGGCAGCCGTTCTTCCAGAACATGCCGCAGGTGCCGATCAACGACATCAAGGTCTACCGCAAGGACCTGCTCGTGGCGACGCAGGGCCGCGCGTTCTGGATCATGGACAACCTGAGCTCGCTGCATCAGATCAGCGCGAGCAGCACCGACGCGGTGAAGCTCTACGCGCCGCGCGACGGCTATCGCACGCGCGTGAGCCCGGCCACGCTCGGGCCGACGTTCGAGTACTACCTCCCGAGCGCGCCGCAGGGCGCGGTCACGATCGACGT
>CAYFLU010000078.1:12660-15642 GCA_964343975.1 uncultured Solibacteraceae bacterium | reverse complement strand
CTCGCGGTGCTCCCGACGGTCAGCGGCCGTATGAACGACATCACGCGCACGACGCCGCAGTTCGGCGGCGGCGGCTCGTTCGCCGGTCAGGACAACCGCCTGAACAACATCACGGTCGACGGGTCCTACTTCAACAACTCGTTCGGTCTCGGCGGTCAGCCGGGCGACCGCACGGGCGTGGCGCCGATCTCGCTCGAAGCGATCGAGCAGGTGCAGGTGAGCGTGGCGCCGTATGACGTGCGCCAGGGCAACTTCGTCGGCGCGGGCATCAACACGGTCACCCGCTCGGGCACGAACAGCTACACGGCGGCGGCCTACTCGCGCTACCGCAACGAGTCGTTCGTCGGCAAGAATGCCGGCCCGAACGCGTTCAACCCGGGCACGTTCACGACGAAGAACAACGGCATCTGGGCCGGCGGTCCGATCGTGCGCAACAAGTGGTTCATCTTCGGCAGCTTCGAGAAGCAGTCGGACGTGCGTCCGCTGACGACGTTCACGGCGAACCCGGGCGGCGCGACGGTCACGGGCAACATGACGCGCGTGCTCGCATCGGACCTCGATGCGCTGTCGTCGTTCCTGTCGTCGAAGTTCAACTACAACACGGGCGCCTACAGCGGCATCAACAAGAACACGCCCGCCAAGCCGTTCCTCGCGAAGACCGACTTCAACCTGAGCCCGTCGAACAAGCTGACGGTGCGCTACTCGCAGCTCGACTCGAGCTCGGACCAGATCCTCAGCGGCTCGTCGTCGCTCGGCTTCGGCCGTGGCTCGAACTCGACGAACTTCCTGAGCTTCGCGGGCTCGAACTACTCGATCCTCGAGAACTACAAGTCGACGATCGGCGAATGGGACTCGATCATCAACAACACGATGTCGAACGCCCTGATCGTGGGCTACACGACGAACAACGAAAGCCGCGGTGACATCGGCACGCTCTTCCCGTTCGTCGACATCCTCGACGGCGCGGGCGTGGCCTACACGTCGTTCGGCTCGGAGCCGTTCACCCCGAACAACGAGCTGTACTACAAGACGTTCCAGGCGCAGGACAACTTCACGAAGTACGGCGCGCACCACACGCTGACCTTCGGCGCCAGCCTCGAGAAGTACAACTCGACCAACGTCTTCTTCCCGGGCAAGCAGAGCGCGTACGTCTACAACTCGCTGTCGGACTTCTACGCGGACGCGAACGGCTACCTCGCGAACCCGAACCGCACGACGTCGCCGATCACGCTCCGCCGCTTCCAGGTCCGCTACAACAACATCCCGGGCCAGGAAAAGCCGGTGCAGCCGCTCGAGGTCTACTACTCGAGCGTGTATGGCCAGGACGAGTGGAAGCCGATGTCGAACCTGACGATCACGGCCGGCCTCCGCGTGGACGTGGCGAAGTTCAGCAACACGGCCTACGCCAACGCCAACATCGACGCGCTCACCTTCCGCGCGCAGGATGGCTCGGCGGTGAAGTTCCAGACGGGCAAGCTCCCGGACGCGACGCCGCTCTGGTCGCCGCGCGTGGGCTTCAACTGGGACGTCTACGGTGACCGCCGCCTGCAGCTGCGCGGCGGCACGGGCGTGTTCACGGGCAAGCCGGCCTACGTCTGGATTTCGAACCAGATCGGCAACACGGGCGTGCTGACCGGCTTCATCCAGAACGACAACACGACCGCCAACCCGTTCAAGCCGAACGTCGACGCCTACAAGCCGACGACGGTGACGGGCGCGCCGGCGGCGAGCGTGGACCTCGCGGTGACCGACCCGAACTTCAAGTTCCCGCAGGTGTGGCGCACGAACCTCGCGGCCGACTACCGCCTCCCGGGCAACATCGTGGCGACGGCCGAGTACATCTACAACAAGGACGTGAACGGCGTGGCGTACTACAACGCCAACCTGCCGGCCAACCAGACGACCTTCGTGGGGGCCGACAACCGTCCCCGCTGGTCGGGTTCGTCGTGCACGTCGACCCCGTTCATCTCGCCCTGCGTGACCCGTCTGAACAACGTCACGGGCAATCAGGTGACCAACGCGATCGTCCTGACCAACCAGGGCATCGGCAAGTCGTGGAACGCGGCGTTCTCGCTCGCGAAGTCGGCGGCCAACTACTCGATCAAGGCGGCCTACAGCTACGGCGAAGCGAAGAACACGGTCGACGCGGGTTCGATCGCGTCGGGTTCGTGGACGGGTAACCAGATCTTCAACGATCCGAACAACCCGACCCTCGGCTTCTCGGGCACGTCGCCGGGTCACCGCCTCTTCGTGAACGCGACCTACTCGCTCGAGCTCTTCGGGGCGGCGTCGACCAACATCGGCGTCTACTGGGAAGCGCGCACGATCGGCAACACGTCCTACGTGTTCTCGGGCGACATGAACGGCGACACGGCCTCGGGCAACGACCTGATCTACGTCCCGAAGGACACGTCGGAAATGAACTTCGTCCAGTTCACCTCGAACGGCCGCACCTACACCGCTGCGGAGCAGGCGACGGCGTTCGACAACTACATCAAGCAGGACAGCTACCTCTCCACGCGCCGCGGCCAGTACGCGGAGCGCGGCGCGGTGTTCCTCCCGATGGTCCGCCGCATGGACCTGAGCGTCTCGCAGGATCTGTTCAAGGACCTCGGTGGCAAGCGCCACTCGGCCCAGATCCGTCTGGACGTGCAGAACTTCGGCAACCTGCTCAACAAGAACTGGGGCGTCGCTCAGCGCATCATCCAGAACCAGATCCTGACGAACGCGGCGGCGGATGCGACCGGCAAGGTGTCGTACCGCATGGCGCTCGTGAACGGCGAGTTCCCGACCACCTCGCTGCAGCAGACGGCGTCCTCCTCGGACGTCTACACGCTGATGCTGAGCTTCCGGTACTCGTTCCGCTAAACCGCGAGTCTCGTACACACCAACGGGCCGGCACGCCACACGGCGTGCCGGCCCGTTGTCTTTTCCGCGGTCTGCCTTCGGCGTCGTCTAAAGCCGGATCGCCGCCGCCATCCG
>CAYFLU010000078.1:0-12560 GCA_964343975.1 uncultured Solibacteraceae bacterium | reverse complement strand
AGCCGGATCGCCGCCGCCATCCGGCCGGCGTCAGGCCCGTCCACGCGGTGCGACCAGCACCGCGCGCGATCGTCGCCGGTGCACACGCCCATGACCTCGATCGCCTCCGGCCGCATCCCCGCCGCCACCAACTGATCGACGTTGGCGCGCCAGAGATCGAGCCGCCAATGGCCAGGGCCATCCGCCGCAAACCAGTGCACCGCCTCCGGCGTGACGCCGAGGAACTTCGTCCGCACCCGATCATCCACCTGATAGCAACATGCGCCCATGCTCGGCCCGACGAGCGCCACCAGATCGTCCGCGGGAACGCCGAGACCCGCCAGCGTCTCTATCGTCGCCCCGGCAATCCCGGCGCACGTGCCACGCCACCCCGCATGGATCGCCGCCACCGCACGGCGCCGACGGTCGGCCACGAGAATCGGCACACAGTCCGCGACCCGCACGGAGATGGCCCGGTCCGGATCCGTCGAGACGATCGCATCGGCCTCGACGCCATTCGGCACCGGCACGCCGGGCGCCACAACGACCACCGCGCGCCCATGCACCTGCGTCACCCGCACGAGACGGTCATCGGTCACGCCCATCATCGCGGCCAGCCGCGCCAGATCCTGCGCTTGTGCGTCACCACGCAACCGCAGCGCACGGGTCGTCAACACATGGCGCGGCGCCACACGCGCAAACGCGCCCCCAGGCGTCATCGGAAAGGTCTCGGTCAACACGCTTCGTCAGCGTGCCTCAGCAACCGCCCTGGATTCAATCCTTTCCGTGGTCACCCCCTCCGCCTCTGGCGATGGCGCGGCGCTTGCTCTTGTTCCGGAGCGATGGCACGACGCACAGGAGGTCTCATGACGATCCGTTTCTTTCCCAACGACAAGGGCAACCCCGCCGGCAAACTGGCCGACGCCGAACTACATTTCTCCGGAGGACCGCTCGACGGCCTGAAGCTCGTCGGCTTCGCGGTGTGGGAGCGCAAAGGCGGCGGCCGCAACGTGACGTTCCCCGCGCGCAGCTACACGATCAGCGGCGAACGGCGCACGTTCTCGCTGCTCCGCCCCATCAATGAGGTCGGCGCGCACGACAAGCTGAAGGATCTGATCCTGGCGGCTTACAAGGAGTTCGAGGCGGAGCTGGCCGTCGCGGTCTGAGTGAAGGTCTGCTCGGCGCGGAGGCTCTTGTCGAACTCGGAGCGGAAGAAGGTCTCCTTCATGCCGCCGTCGATGATCTGCCACGGCAGGAAGGCATCGCCGCTCCGGTCGCGATACAGATACGCGTCCGCGTCGAGCCCCACTTCCGCCACCGCGGCCCGCCACTGCCCGCCGTTGCGTTCGGCGGCCTCGATGACGTCGGACACGCGGCGATCCCCGAGCGAGAGCAGGCCCTGGTAGTACGAATGCCGCTCCGACTTGATGTTGAAGTACACGTTGTCGACACCCGACACAAGCTCACGCAAGGTCTGAATCGTGCGCTCGATCGCCGCGGTGTCGGTCATCGGCAGCCACTGATACGTGGTGCCCGGCTTCGGCACGAGGGGATTGACCGACGCCACGATGCGCCCGATCGTGCCGCGCGCTTTCGCGTGGCGTAGCATCTCGTCGCGCATCTCGAGCGTGAGATCGCGGATGGCCGCCAGATCGTCGGCCGTCTCGGTCGGCAGGCCGACCATGTAGTAGAGCTTCAGGTTCTCCATGCCCGCGCCGAAGATCAGGCGCGTCTTGTCGAGAATCTCCGCGTTGTCGACCGTCTTGTTGATCACGCGGCGCAGCCGGTCGGAGCCGGTTTCCGGCGCGATCGTGATCGACCGCTCGCCGCTCTGGTGCAGGAGCGACACGATCGGCTCGGTTAGGTCTTCCACACGCAACGACGCGGGGCTGATGCCGTAGCCCATGTCGACGAGCGCTTTCAGGATCCGCTCGATCTCGGGATGGTCGCAGAGCGCGATCGACACCAACCCGACGCGCGTCGCATAGGGACGCGCCGCGGCCGCCAGTTCGAGAATGCGATCGGCGGGAAACGCACGCACGGGCAGGTAGTTGTAGCCGGCCCAGCAGAACCGGCAGAGGTTCGCGCACCCGCGCACCACTTCGACGAGGAATCGCGCGCCGAACTCGGTGTCGGGCGTGAAGATCTGCGTCGCCGGCGGGTCCAGCATCTCGGTGGTCTTCACCGCCGCTTTCTGGACGATGGCCGGGGCCCCGGTCCCGGGCTTCGGCGTGATCGCCGCGATCTTCCCCGGACCGTCATAGGTCACGTCGTAGAAGCTCGGCACATAGAACCCGCGCTTCTGGGCAAGACGACGCAGCAGATCCTGGCGGTCGTCCGCGTCGGCCAGTGCGTCGAGCAGGCTCGGCACGAGCACTTCGCCTTCGCCCGCCGCGATCACATCCGCGAAGGGCGCGAGCGGCTCCGGATTCACGAACGTCACGGCGCCGCCCACGATCACGAGCGGATCATGCGCGGTCCGATCGGCCGCCCGCGGCTTCAACCCCGCCTGGCGCAGCATCGTGACGACGTTGGTGTAGTCCCATTCGAAGGAGACGGAGAACGCGAAGATGTCGAACTCCGCGACGGGCGTCTGCGATTCGATCGTGACGAGCGGGTCACGTCCGGACGAGCGCCCGGTGCCCTCCGACTTCGGCGGCAGAAACACCCGCTCACACACCACGCGGTCGTGCGCGTTGAACAGGCGGTACACGGTTTGGAGACCAAGGTTCGACATGCCCACGAAGTAGCTGTTCGGGAATGCCAAGGCCACGCGGAGGCGACCGGCGTGGTTCTTCCGCACACCACCCACTTCCCGCTCGAGCGTCGACACGGGGTGGCGGCCCTGATCGCCGCCGTACCGGCGCGGCCGAGCATGAGAACGGGGTTTCGCGGGAGTCATGAGGTGCCCACAGTGCTCACGCCACGACTCCGTCGCCGGCGGGTGCGCTGTGCTTGGTACTTTCGATTGTACAGACAAGACAGGTCCCTGGGACCGAGTCCCGAGGCTCAGGTCCGCAGTCGTCCCACGTCAGGATCGGGGACAGATGTCGGCCTGGGAAGGGGGTCCGGGTCTGGAAGAGGGGCTGGGTTCGGAAGGGGACTTGGAACTGGACTGGGAACTGGACTTGGAGATGAAGAAGGACCAGGACCAGGACCTGGACTTGGACCAGAACCTGGCCCCGGGTCCAACTGCGGACCCGGGACCAGGCACTCGGAACCTGGGACCGCGAAGCTACTCTTTGCGCCGCATGAAGGCCGGGACATCGAACGGTGACGGCTCGTCGAGCTCCTCGAGTGAGAAGTCCTGCGACCGCGTCTGCGCCACCGGCTCGGCGACCGCCGTGGTCGCCACCGGGCTCGTCGCACTCGTCGCCACCGGATCGAACAGGGTCGTGGGCACCGGAATCGCGCCGCCCGACGCCATGCCGGACGACAACGACGCCGCCGACATCGACGGCATCTCGATCAGCGGACGACGGACGACGATCACGCTGCCGCCATTGGCCACGCGGCGCTCTTCCTCCTGCGCGCGGCCGATCGTGAACGCCGACAGGTCCACCGGCGTCGGCATCAGCGACTGCGCCGCCGGCGAACTGGCGGTCTTCACCTGATCGAAGCCCGTGGCGATGACGGTGATCTTCACCTTGCCTTCCATCTCCGGGTTCATCACGGCGCCGAAGATGATGTTGGCGTCTTCGTGCGCGGCTTCGTGGATGATCTCCGACGCTTCGCTGACTTCGGCGAGCGTGAGGTCCGGGCCGCCCGTCACGTTGATGATCACGCCGCGCGCGCCGTGCACGTTCGCGTCTTCGAGCAGCGGGCTCGAGATCGCCGCCGTGGCCGCGACCTTCGCGCGGTCCGAGCCGCTCGCGATGCCCGTGCCCATGATCGCGATGCCCATGCGCGACATGATCGTCTTCACGTCGGCGTAGTCGAGGTTGATCATGCCCGGCACGAGAATGAGGTCCGAGATGCCCTGGATGGCCTGACGCAGCACGTCATCCGCCACCGCAAACGCATCCTGCATCGTCGTCGCGCGATCGACGGTGGTGAGGAGGCGTTCGTTCGGGATCGTGATCATCGTGTCGACCGCGTCCTTCAGTTCCTGGAGTCCGCGCTCGGCCTGCGACTGCCGGCGGCGGCCTTCGAACTTGAAGGGCTTGGTGACGACGGCCACCGTGAGCGCGCCGATTTCACTGGCGAGCCGCGCGATCACCGGCGCGGCGCCCGTGCCCGTGCCGCCACCGAGACCCGTGGTCACGAACACCATGTCGGCGCCCTGCAGCGCCTCGAGCAGCTTCTCCGTGTCTTCGAGCGCCGCCGCCTTGCCGACGTTCGGGTCCGCGCCCGCGCCGAGCCCCTTCGTGAGCTTGCCGCCGATCTGCAGCTTCACGGGCGCCGCGTTGTGCATCAGCGCCTGCCGGTCCGTGTTGGCGACGATGAACTCGACGCCGGTGAGGCCCGACTGCACCATGCGGTTCACGGCGTTGCTGCCGCCCCCGCCGACGCCGATCACCTTGATGCGGGCGCCGTGCTTGGCCTCGTTGTCTTCGTCGAGCAGAATCCGCAGTGTCTCTTTTTCCATGTCGCTCCTCGTCACTCCGAAAGGGGCTGAGCCGATCAAAAGAAGTCCTTGAATAGCGTGCGAAGCCGGCCGGTGAAACGCCCGATCGCGCCGACTCCAACACGCGCAGGCTCCAGATGCTGGTTCTTGTGGGCGTACATCGCGAGACCGACCGACGTGGCGTAGGCCGGGCTGTTCACGTGGTCGGCCAGACCGCCAACGCCTTCCGGCGCGCCGCGGCGCACCGGCAGATCAAAGATCTGCTCGGCAATCTCGACCATGCCGTCGAGCATGGCGCCGCCGCCCGTGAGCACGATGCCGGAATTGAGCGACCGCTCGAAGCCGGCCTTGCGGATCTCATCCCACAGGAGGTGGCACACTTCCTCGGCGCGCGGCTGCAGGATCTCCGACAGCACGCGGCGCGGCATCACGCGGGCGCGACGGCCCGCCATGCTCGCCACTTCCATCGTGTCGTCTTCGGCCACCATCGACGTCAGCGCGCAGCCCGACCGGCGCTTCAGCTTCTCGGCCTCCGGAATCGGCATGCGCAAGCCCACCGCGATGTCGTTGGTGA
Source organism: uncultured Solibacteraceae bacterium (assembly GCA_964343975.1). Classification (GTDB taxonomy): domain Bacteria; phylum Acidobacteriota; class Vicinamibacteria; order Vicinamibacterales; family SCN-69-37; genus SCUN01. Next base: position 7,440 of record CAYFLU010000078.1, on the reverse strand, counting down.
AGTGGTCGCCGCCGACGGCGAGCACCCCTGTGTGCCACAGGCTGCCGCGTTCGAACACGGCGAAGTCCGTCGTGCCGCCGCCGATATCGACGAGGCAGACACCGAGTTCCTTTTCGTCCGCCGTCAGCACCGACTCGCTCGCGGCCAGCTGCTCGAGCACCGTCTCGGCCACTTCGACGCCGGCGCGATTCACGCACGCCACCATGTTCTGCATCGACGACGAGCTGCCCGTCACGACGTGGACGTTCACTTCGAGGCGGCTCCCGGTCATGCCCACCGGCACCGCGATGCCGTCCTGGTCGTCGACCACGAAGTCTTGCGGCAGCACGTGGAGGATCTCGCGGCCGCTCGGCAGCGCCACCGCCCGCGCCGCATCGATCGCGCGCTTCACGTCGTCGCGCATGATCTCGCGGTTGCGCCCGGCGACAGCCACGACGCCGCGGCTGTTGAACGCCTTGACGTGCGCGCCGGAGAGGGCGAGGTACACGGTGTCGATCTCGACGCCGGCGGTGAGTTCGGCCTCGTCAATCGCCTTCTTGATGGCTTCGGCGGCCGAGTCGACGTTATTCACCACGCCGCGCCGGATGCCCTTCGAGTCGGCCAGACCGATGCCGATGATGTCGAGGGTGCCGTCGTCCATCATCTCGCCGACGATTGCGGCGATCTTGGACGTCCCGACATCGAGGCCCACCACGTACCGTTCTTTTCGTGCCATCAGCTTTTCCCTTTGCCGGCTGCCGTGGCGCCAGCGCCGGCCGACGCGGCCGCACGCTTTTTGCTCACGGGGATTCGTTCATCGAACCGGAGATCGACGTAGTCGATGTCCGAGATCTGTTCCTTCAGCGTGGGTCCCATCTCCACATACCGCTGGAGCCGGGTCACGAAATCCTTGTCTCCCACGTACAGCCGCGCCGGATCCTGGTCGATGAGTACGACGAGGTTGTGCGCATTGCTGACATCCACCTGCGAGACATGCGGTTTGAGCGCGGGCGCCCCGGCCAGCGCATCGAGGAACCGCGCCGCCAGATAGGCGCGCTCCGGGTCCACGACCGGCGCAGCCGCCGTCGGCGCCTGCACGAGTCCGTCCACGATCGGCAGGTCGTACTGCGCGTACTGCGGACCGAATTCGTCGATGATCACGCCCGCGGGATCCACGAGATACAACTGGTCGCCCAGGCGGCCGATGGCCATTGGCACCCGCTCGGCGATCCGCACTTCGATCGTCGCCGGCAGCACCCGGCGGAACGTCGCCTCAGAGACCCACGGCGAATCCAGGAGCTTCGTGCGGTAGCTCCGCAGATCGGCCTGGAAGAGGCTGCCGCCCCGCATGCCGTCGACCATCGCGAGCACTTCGCCGGTCGACAGCCGCGCGTTGCCGCGGACAACGATCCGATTGATCGAGAACACTCTGGCCCGCACGATCGACGAGAGCGCGTACCCGGTCACGCCCAGCGCGACGACCAGCGCGAGGGCCCACCGGAAGATCGGCGAGTGATACCAGCGCGTGCCGCGGCGGCCGGGGCGCGTTTCGGCGCGCCGGAACCGCTTGTCGGCCGGTGCGGCCACACTCGCCGCGGGCAGTCCACGCTTCTCGCTCATCGCGCGGCTCCCTTCTCGGCCGCGACCGCCACACCCGGGCCCTCGGCTTGACGGAGCGCGGCCACCACCGCGTCACCGGTCTGCCCGATCGAGCCGGCGCCGAGTGTGAGGACCAGATCGCCCGGGCGCGCGATGGCGGCCACGCGCGCGGCGATGTCGGCCAGCGGCACGAGCTCCACCGTGCCCCGTCCGTGGGTACGCACGGCCTCAGCCACCGCGGCGGACGACACGCCGGGCAGCGGTGTCTCGCCGGCCGCGTAGATGTCGGTGAGCAGCGTCACATCCGCCTCGCTCAGCACGCGACCGAAGTCGGCGAGCAGGTCGCGCGTGCGGGTGTAGCGATGCGGCTGGAAGGCCACGATGATCCGCGCCGGCTGCCCCGCGCGTGCTGCGCGCAACACCGCGGCAATTTCGGTCGGGTGATGGCCGTAGTCATCGACCACGGTGACGCCACTGACGCGGCCCTTGATCTGGAAGCGCCGGTCGGCGCCATGGAATTCCGCCAGCGCCGTGGCGACCTTGGCCAACGGCACGTCGAGCTCGCGTCCCACCGCCACGGCCGCGAGCGCGTTCTGCAGGTTGTGCAACCCGGGCACCGCGACCACCAGTTCGCCGCCGGCCACTCGGCACCGCGCGGTCTGGCCGTCGGTCGACGGCTCGATGCCGCGAACTTCGGCGTCGGACGAAAAGCCGTAGGTGATGACCCGGCGCGTGAGGCGCGGCAGGATCGTACGCACGTGCGGATCGTCCACGCACGCCACGACGGCGCCGTAGAACGGCACCTTCTCGGCGAAGTCGACAAACGCGTCGAGCACGCGATCGAACGTGCCGTACGCCTCCATGTGCTCCCGATCGATGTTCGTGATCACGGCGATCGACGGCGACAGCTTGAGGAACGACCGGTCGCTCTCGTCGGCCTCGGCCACCATGTAGTGCCCGCGGCCCAGCCGCGCGTTGCTGCCGAATGCGCTCAGGCGTCCCCCGATCACCGCGGTCGGATCGAGTCCGGCCCGCTCGAGCGCCAGCGCCACCATCGAGGTCGTCGTGGTCTTGCCGTGCGCGCCGGCGATGGCGATGCCGAAGCGCAAGCGCATCAACTCGGCGAGCATTTCGGCGCGCGGAATCACCGGCACGTGACGTCGACGCGCTTCGATCACTTCGGGGTTGTCGGCCTGCACGGCCGACGACACGACCACGACATCGGCCGCCGCCACATGCGCGGCGTCGTGTCCCACCGACACCCGCACGCCGAGCGACGCCAGCCGCTCGGTGATCTCGGACCGGCGCGCGTCAGACCCGCTCACTTCGTACTGAAGGTTCACCAGCAGCTCGGCGATGCCGCTCATGCCGATGCCGCCGACACCGACGAAGTGGATGCGCCGCGTACGGCCCAGGTGCGCCATCACGCCGCCACCAATTCCGACAAGCGATCGACGATGCGGGAGGCCGCATCGGGCCGGGCGAGGGTCTTCATCGCCGCCGCCATCGCCGACAGCCGCGCGCGATCGCCGAGCAGCTCGGCCACCACCGTGGTCAGCCGCGCGGACAACTCGCGCTCGGGCACCATCACGGCGGCGCCGTGTTCGGCCACCGCGCGCGCATTCTTGGTCTGGTGATCATCGGTCGCGAACGGGAACGGCACGAGCACCGCCGGACGGCCCAGTGCGGCCAACTCGGCGAGCGTCGTCGCGCCGGCGCGGCTCACGACGAGATCCGCCGCCGTCATCTCGGCGGCCACCCCATCGAGAAAGGATTCCGTGCGCGCAGCGACGCCGGCGCGCTCGTACCCCGCGCGGACATCGGCCACATCGCGCGGCCCGGTCTGATGGACGACTTCCAACCCGGGGAAGCGGCGGCCCAACTCTGCCGCTGCCGCCACCATGGCCACGTTGATCGCGTGCGCGCCCTGGGAGCCGCCAAGGATCAGGACCCGTGGACCACGTGCGGCACCGGTCGATGCCGCGGGACTCGACAGAAATTCCGGCCGAACAGGATTCCCTGTGACAACGCCTTTCCTCCCGAAGTACCCGTGCGCGTCGTCGTAGGTGAGCGCTGCCGCGCGGACGACGCGCGCAAGCAGACGATTGGTCAGTCCGGGCGCCGCGTTCTGCTCGAGCAGCATCGTCGGGATGCCGCGCACGGCCGCCACGAGGACCACCGGACCGGAGCTGTAGCCGCCGACGCCGATCACGGCATCGGGACGACGCCGCGAGACCAGCGCCCACGCGTCAGCGAGGCTCACGGGCACCATGGCCAGCCCGCGAAGCACCGTCATCGGCGATCGGCCCTTCAGTCCCACGCTCCGGATCACGTCCAGTGCAAATCCTTCCTTCGGCACGAGCCGCGACTCGAGGCCGCGGGCCGTTCCGGCAAACGTCACCACCGTGTCGGGCGCCCGGCGCAACAACTCGCGCGCCACTGCCACGCCCGGATACAAATGCCCGCCGGTGCCACCACCGGCAATCACCACACGCATCAGTCCGCCGCCACCGCCTGCGGCTCGGCGTCCCGCACGCCGGCGCCTTCACTGACACCCAACTGCGATGCGACGACCACCGACGACTGCTGCGAGATGTTCAGCAACACGCCCATGCCGACGAGATTGATCAGCACCGACGATCCGCCGTTGCTGATGAGCGGCAACGGCAGGCCCTTGTTCGGCAGCAGACTCGTCACGACGCTGAGGTTGAAAAACGCCTGCATCGCCACCATCGTCGTCAGGCCAATCGCGAGCAACGAGCCGAAGCGATCCGGCGCGAGCACCGCCGCGCGATAGCCGCGCCACGCCACGAGGAAGAACGTGACGATGACGAACGTGATGCCGATGAGACCGAGCTCCTCGCCGATGACCGCGGCGATGAAGTCGGTGTGCGCTTCCGGCAGGAACGACTGCTTGGCGACACCCGCCATCAGGCCGCGGCCCAAGATTCCGCCCGATCCGATCGCAATCAGTGACTGCACCACCTGATAGCCCTTGTCGAGCTGGTGATTCCAGGGGTCCATGAACGCCAGCAGGCGATCGCGTCGATACTGCGCGGTCAGCGCAAACGCGACGAGCAGCGGGGCGAGCGTGAAGAAGATCGAGAGCAGATACCGGTACGACAGTCCGGCGACAAAGATCATCGTCGCCAATGTGCCCAGAATCGCGACCGATGTGCCGAAGTCCGGCTCCAGGAGCACCAGCCCCACGAACAAACCCGCCGCAATGCCGATCGGCATCAACGCGTAACTGACGTCATTCACACGGTGCATTCGGCGTTCGAGCAGGGCCGCCGTGAAGATGATCAGCGTCAGCTTCGCGAATTCCGACGGCTGGATGTTCATCGGCCCGATGACAAACCAGCGATGGGTGCCGTTGATCTTGTGCGTGAATAACACCGCGACGAGCAAGATGAAGACACCAACGAGCATCGTCCAGATCAGCGCCGGCGTCTTGTAGATGCGGTAGTCGATGCGCATCGCCACGCCCATCAGCACGAAGCCGAGGATCACGCCGATCAGCTGTTTGAGCAGGAAGAACGCCGGCGACTGGTGCTTCGTCATCGCCATGAACGACGACGCGCTGTAGACCATGACGATGCTGGTGCCGACCAGCAGCAGGGTCGCCAGAAAGAGCCACTTGTCCGTCTTCAGTGTTCGCGCCATCGTTCCTCTGCCCGTACCGGCGGGCACCCCAACATCTCGGGCCTAACGGCCCGGCCTTCGTCGTCCGAAACAACAGCTCGACGTCATCAGGTCGGGCCCCGGGTCCTGACACCCGCCTCACCGGCAGAATTGCCGATGTTCCCAGCGGCAGACTCAGGACCGCGGAGCCCGATCTGACGACGTCAGCCACCGCTTACATCGCGGTCGTGCCTTCCCACTTCTGCACGGCGGCGACAAACGCCCGTCCGCGCTCCGTGTAATCCCGAAACATGTCGAAACTCGAGCACGCCGGCGCGAGCAGCACCGTGCCGCCCGACGTGGTCGCGCGCGCGGCTTTGCGCACGGCGTCCTCCATCGAGTCCGCATCGTGCACGGGCACCGCTTCGTCGAGCGCGGCGTGAATGAGCGGCCGCGCTTCACCGATGGCCACCACGGCGGCCCGGCGCTCGCGCAGCGGCGCGGCCAGCGCGCCGAAGTCGCCGCCTTTGTATTTCCCACCGAGAATCACGACGAGGCCGTCGCCGAAGCTCTCGATCGCGCGCGTGGCGGCCGCGACGTTCGTCGCCTTCGAGTCGTTGATGAACTGCACGCCGCCGACGACGGCCACGCGCTGCAGCGCATGCTCGAGGCCCTGGAAATTCGCGACGGCGCGGGTCATGGCCTCGGCCGGCACGCCGACGAGCGACGCGACGGCGCTGGCCGCCAGCACATCACTGAGGATGTGGCGGCCGGGCACCTGCACCGCGGTGAGCGGCACGAGCGGGGTCGACACGCCGTTGACACGGCGCACGATCGTGCCGCCCTCGACGGTGACGCCGTTGGCGATCGTCGAATCGAACGTGTAGTCGAGCCGCTGCGGAGCGCCGGCGCCCGCCGGCGCCACGTCGCGGGCGCCCGCATCGTCCGCATTGATCACGGCCCAGTCCTGCGGCGTCTGCCGGGCGAAGATCCGTGCCTTCGCGGCGCGATAGGCCTCGAACGACGCGTGACGGTCGAGATGATCCGGCGAGAGATTCACGAACACCGAGATCCAGGGATGGAACGTATCGGTGGTCTCGAGCTGGAAGCTGCTGACTTCGACGACGTGAATCGTCGACGGCGTGGAGGCAGCGACCTGCGAGGACAACGCGGTGCCGAGATTGCCGCCCGCCGGCGCGTCGAACCCGCCCGCGCGCAGCATCAGCGACGTCAGCGTCGTCGTGGTCGACTTCCCTTTCGTGCCCGTGATCGCGATCACGCGGCCCTGCAGCCACCGCGACGCCAATTCCACTTCGCCGATCACCGGCACGCCGGCCGTGCGTGCGGCGGCGATCGCCGACTGCGCCGGATCCACGCCCGGGCTCAACACGACGAGGTCGGCGCCGACAAACTGGTCGGCGCGATGCGGCCCGAGCTCGAGCCGCACGCCGATCGACGACAGTTCCGCTTCGTGCGCGATCGTGGCGGCCGTGTCGGCCAGCGTCACGCGCGCGCCCCGGCGCACGAGCAGCTCGGCCGCCGGGCCGCCGCTGCGGCCCGCGCCCACCACTGTCACGTTGCGATTGCGCACGTCGAAGGTCATCGGCATCACCGCAGCTTCAACGTGAGGAGAGAGAACAGGGCGAACACGATCGCCATGATGAGAAAGCGCACGAAGACCTTCGGTTCCTTCCAGCCACTCTTCTCGAAGTGGTGATGGAGCGGAGCCATCTTGAACACGCGCTTGCCGTTGCGGAGCTTGTAAGAGCCGACCTGGATGATGACCGACAGCCCCTCGAGCACGAACACGCCGCCGACGATCGGCAGGATCATCTCCTGCTTGATCAGCACGGCCACGGTGCCGAGCGCGCCACCGAGGGCCAGCGAGCCCACATCGCCCATGAACACTTCGGCCGGATGCGCGTTCCACCACAGAAAGCCCAGGCTCGCGCCGACGAGCGATCCGCAGAAGATCGTGAGTTCACCCACCTGCGGAAAGTGCACGAGGAGGAGATACTCGGAGAATCGCGCGTGCCCGGTCACATAGGTGAACGCGGTGTAGGTGGCCGCCGCCACCGCGAACGTGCTGATCGCCAGACCGTCGAGCCCGTCCGTCAGGTTCACGGTGTTCGATGACGCGGTGAGCACGAACATCACGAACACGATGTAGAAGAGCCCGATGTCCGGAATCCAGTCCTTGAAGAACGGGAAGAGCAGGCGCGTGTTGTAGAGCGGCGG
>CAYFLU010000077.1:11724-15652 GCA_964343975.1 uncultured Solibacteraceae bacterium | reverse complement strand
TCGCAGCCGATCTTGGTGTTCACGAACACGATCGCCGTGGTGTGCGAACGCCGCAGCACTTTCGCGAGGAACGGGATCTTCTCCCGCAACTGCATCACGCGGGCTTCGTGCGTGATGGTCTGCGCGGGACCGCGGCGTGACCCGACCTGCAGGAACACGGCGCCGGGCGCCAGCGCGTCGGCGAACTTCATCACCTCATCGGGCATCGTCGCCGAGAACAGCATCGTCTGGCGTGCGGTCGATGGCGGCAGGAGCTCCGCGATGCGGCGCACGTCGGGCCAGAAGCCCATGTCCATCATGCGATCCGCTTCGTCGAGCACGAACATCTCGAGCTTCGAGTAGTCGCCGACCTTGCTGCGCTGATGGTCGAGCAGGCGCCCCGGTGTGGCGACGACGATGTCGACGCCGGCCTTGAGGGCGCGCTCCTGCGGTTCCATCGGCACGCCGCCGTAGACCGCGACGCTCGACAGGGGCGCGTGGTACGCGAAGCCCTGGATCTCGTCGTCGATCTGCGTGGCCAGCTCGCGCGTGGGCGCGAGGATCAGCGCGCGCGTGTGACGCGGGCCGGTGACAGGAGTGCGCAGCATCCGCGTGAGCACCGGGAGCAGATACGCGGCCGTCTTGCCGGTGCCGGTTTCCGCGCAGCCGATGATGTCTTTGCCGTCGAGGGCGTAGGGCAGCACCGCGCTCTGAATCGGCGTGGTCTGCACGAAGCCGCGCTGATCGAGCGCATCGCGCAGCGCTTCATTGATGGGCAGCGACGCGAAGGGCAACGGCGAGGCATCGAACGGCGCGGAGGCGCGTTCGGTCATCGTGTTGGCCGGGCCGCGTGGCGCGGGCGAAGGCTTGGGGGCCGCTGGGCCGGCGGCGGCACCGCCGCCCCGGCCACCACGGCCTCGGCGCCGGCGGCGTGAGCCCCGGGGCGCAGGTGTGGGTGAATCAGTCAAGGTCGTGAAGCACTTACCGAGCGCGGAACGTGATGATGCCCCGGACCGGATCGTACGGCGACACGCCGACGGTCACGCGGTCACCCGGCACCACCTTGATGCGGAAGCGGCGCATCCGGCCGCTCAGCTGGGCCAGCACTTCATGGCCCGAATCCACTTGCACGCGATACAACCCGCCGCTGTGGACAGCGACGACGGTGCCTTGAACATCAATCAGATCGTCCTTGCTCAAATCGGCAGTCCTCTCAAGAGATAGAGCATATTACAGATGCTCCCGCCCGGGCATCCGCCCCGGCACTACTTGATCGAGACCCCCGCCGACATGACGAAAACCGTGTTTCGAAGCCGGGGGGCGGTGTTCAGCGTGGCGTTGGCCGGCGGGGTCGCGTAGAACCGCAGGTCCACCGTGAACGCCAGGTGGTCGTACTTGAACCACCGGGCGCCGGCCCCGTAGTTCAGGCCCTTGTCGCTGATGTCGTCACGCGTCAGCGTCGACAGGTACGAGGCAAATGTCACCGGGCCGTAGCCGGCGGTCAGATAACTCCAGCCATTCTTCTTGCCGAAGTTGAGCGACACGTTGACCGAGTAGGCCTCGAGGTTCCGGTTGTAGATCGTGCCGGTGGGCTTGAGCGTCGTCGTGTCGACCGTCTCGAAGCTGTTGGACACGAGTGCCGCTTCGCCGCCGACGCCGAGCGCCATGGCTTTGCCCCGCCACGGGTAGACGTGCGCGCCGAGCTGGACGCCGAACGCCTTGGATTTCATCTGGCCGGTCGGCACGTACAACGACGCGCTGGTCAGCGTGTCTTCACCGAGTGACGCGAACATGCCGCGCGCATCGGCCGCGAAGACCGGGATGCGGTTGTCGGGCACCGCGCGCGCGGGGGCGGCGGCCGGCGTGGGCGCGGGCGGCGCCGGCGTCTGCGCCCACGCCGGGGCGGCCAGCACGAGAGTCACCAGACCGACCAGCGCGGACGACAGGAATCGCATCGCCGCCAGCGTACACCATACAATCGCTCTCCATGACGCTCACGACGCGCGAAGATCTGCTCGATGCCGTGGCGCGCGTACGCGGGTTCGCGCGCCGCACGCCGGTGCTCGATCTCACCGAGGTCGCCGGCCGGTCGCTCTGGCTCAAGTGCGAACACCACCAGCCTGGTGGCGCGTTCAAGATCCGCGGTGCGGCGAACACGATCGCGGCACTCCCCGCCGACGCGCTCGCACGTGGTGTGGTCACCTACTCATCAGGCAATCACGGGCAGGCGGTGGCGTTGGCCGCGCAGCGTGCCGGCGCCCCAGCGGTGATCGTGATGCCGACGACCGCACCCGCCATCAAGATCGCCGGCGTGAAGCGGTGGGGCGGAGAAGTCATCCTCGAAGGCACGACCTCCGCCGAGCGCAAGACGCGCGCCGAAGCGGAAGCCGCGGCGCGCGGCCTGACGATGGTGCCGCCGTTCGATCACGCGATGGTCATCGCGGGACAAGGCACGTGCGCGATCGAGATTCTCGAACAGTGTCCGGACGTCGGCACGATCGTGGTGCCCGTCGGGGGCGGCGGATTGCTGAGCGGCGTGGCCGCCGCGGTGAAATTGATGCGTCCGCACACGCGCGTCGTCGGCGTCGAGCCGGCGGGCGCCGCGAAGATGGCGGCGTCACTCGCCGCCGGTCGTCCGGTGACGCTCGAAAAGACGGCGAGCATCGCCGATGGCTTGATGCCGGTGCGCCCGGGCGATCTCACATTCGCGCACGCGCAGCGATTCGTGGATCAGATGGTGACGGTGACCGATGCGCAGATCGCGTCCGCCGCGCTGTGGTTGTTTCATGAAGCCAAGCAGGTGGTCGAGCCGAGCGGCGCCGCGACGACGGCGGCGGTGCTGAATGATCTCGTGGGCGCGCAGGGGCCGATCGTCGTGATCGTCAGCGGCGGAAACGTCGCCCCGGCCACCATGAGCGGACTCGAACGTCCATAAGACCCCTTAATAGACGCCTGCGTCGCGATTTCTGAAATTGGCGCAAGAAATACTCCCCCCTGCCGATTTCCGACGGGCATAATTCGTTCGCTTCAACACAACTCGTTTGATCCCAGGAGGATCACGTGAACGCAGCACCGCGCCGTTTCCCCACGGCTCTTCGGGCCGGATTTGGCCTCGTCCTACTACTGTCCATCGTCGCGAACGTCGGTTCGTTTGCACAGACTCCCGGGCCGATGGGACTGGTGGTCAGTCGCAGCGTCAACATGGTGTCGGGCGAGGCGTGGCCGACTGGCGATCCCTATCTGCAGCGGCAGAACGAGCCGTCGGTGGCGGCATCAACGCGCAATCCGCTGCATCTGCTCGCCGGCGCGAATGACTATCGCACGGTGGATCTGCCCGGACTCTCGACGGGTGCCGAAACGGGCGACGCGTGGCTGGGGTTGTTCAAGAGCGTGGACGGCGGACAGCGGTGGCAGAGCACGCTACTGCCGGGCTACCCGCAGGACACCTCGGCCGAAGGGATGGCGTCGCCGCTCCACGGATTCCAGGCGGGCGCGGACCCGGTGGTGCGGCCGGGGACCAACGGCCTCATGTATTACGCGGGGCTCGCATTCAACCGCGGCGAGAACCAGCTGAGCGCGGTGTTCATGTCGCGCTTCATCGACAACAACGACACCGAGAACGGCGACCCGATCGATTACCTCGGCACGACGATCATCGACAAGTCGACCGCGCGAGGAGGAGTTCGCGCTTGAAGCGACGTTCGATGTCGGCGATGGCGGCGCGATCGTGGTTGCCGTCGAGCCGGATCATCTTCAGCGCGACGTCCACGCCGAGGACGTCGTCCCACGCCTGATACACCACGCCCATGCCGCCCGCGCCGAGCTGTCGGACGATGCTGTAGCGGAGACCGAAGGCATCGCCCGGCATCAGGGTGCCGGATCGCGGAGCAGGTTGGGCGGCGGGCGGGGAGCTCAGCCGGGTATCGGCCGCGTCGTCCATGTGGTGTCG
>CAYFLU010000077.1:5345-11624 GCA_964343975.1 uncultured Solibacteraceae bacterium | reverse complement strand
TCGAGATCGACCTTCTGCGAGAGGCGCCGGAAGGCGCCGTCACTGACCGGCGTCGGCGACTTGTAGAACATGCCCGGCTTGAGGTGCTGCGCGGTGAGGCCGAGCACGGTGCGACGCACGTCGTAGCCGTCGAGGGTGTGGATGTTGAGGCGGTCGAGGAGCGCCGTGGCCGGTGCCACGCCGCCTTCTTCGTGTCCCGGCGACCGGATGCGTCCGTCTTTGAAGATCGTGAACGCCGGTTTGCCGAGATCGTGGCACAGCGCGCCGAGCATCACGGCCACCGCGCGCCCGCGATCGAGGTCGTTGATCCGCTGGCGGGCCTGATCGATCACGAGCAGCGTATGCACCCACACATCGCCTTCGGGGTGCCACTCCGGTTCCTGCTCGCAGCCGACGAGCGCCTGCAGTTCGGGAAACAGCTGGTCGATCACGCCGAGGTCGAGCGCAAGCTGCCAGCCGATCGACGGGCGCTCCGCGCGCAGCATCAACTTCTCGAGTTCGCCCCAGATGCGCTCGTGCGGCAGATCGTCGAGCGGGATCGTGCGGCAGAGCGTGGCGGTGTCGGGATCAATCGTCAGCGTGAATCGCGCGGCGAACTGCAAGGCGCGCAAGACACGCAAGCTGTCGTCACCAAACGTCGCGGCATCGACCACGCGCAGGCGTCGGGCCGCGAGGTCGTCACGGCCGTGAAACGGATCGATGATGTCACCGGTGAGCGGGTCGTACGAGATCGCGTTGATCGTGAAGTCGCGGCGCCGCGCGGCCTCGGTGAACGACAACGACGGATCGCCTTCGACGCGGAAGCCTTTGTGTCCGCGGCCGATTTTCGACTCGCGCCGCGGCAGGGCCACGTCCATGTCGCCGAGCTTGTAGACGGTGAAGCTCTCGCCGACGGTGTCGACGCGGCCGAAGGTCTCGAGGAGCGACCGCAATCGGTCTGCCGGCAGGCCAAAGACCTCGACATCGAGATCCTTCGAATCGCGACCGAGCAACTGGTCTCGGACCCAACCGCCGACGATGAGGGCACGGCCTCCGGCCTCGGCGACGGCGCGCGCCAGAGCGAGCGCGGGAGCGGGCGCCGTCACGCGTGGTCGACCTTGTGGGTGGCCCGCCGTTCGAACCGGCGCACCAGGCGATCGGCGAAGCCCGGCGCGATCACGCTGAGAATCGCCAGCAGCTTGGCGCGACGGTACGGGTAGACCTCGGGGCGGGGATGCCGGATGCAGTCGATGATCGTATCGGCGACGTACTCCGCGCTCTGGCGCGGGCCGCGGCCGACGATCTCGTGTCCGTAGTCGCGTTTGATGGCGTCGCGAAACTCGGTGGTGGTCGACACGGGGTACACGAGCGAGGCGTGCAGGTTCGGGCCGCGCATCTCGGCGCGAATCGCCTCGATGAGCGCGATCTGGGCCGCCTTGGTGCCCGAATACACCGCCGCGCCGGAGATGCCGCGACGGCCGACGATCGACGACACGGCAATGAGATGCCCCGACTGTTGCGCCAGAAACTGGGGGACGGCCGCGTGGGCCGCGTAGAGCGTGCCCATGACGTTCGTGTCCATGAGCCGCCGCATCACCTCAGGCGGCGTCGCTTGAAAGGTCTCGTGGTAGCCGATGCCCGCGTTGCAGAGCATCACATCGAGACGGCCGAAGTGCTCGACGGCGCGACGGACGAGGGTCTGCATGTCGTCGACGCGCGTCACATCGCCCGGCACCGCCACTGCGCGGCCGCCCGTCGCGGTGATCCCGCGCACCACGTCGTCGAGCCGATCCGCCCGGCGCGCCGACAGGACGACGGCGGCGCCAGCGGCCGCAGCCCGTTCGGCGACGGCGCGACCGATGCCGGCCGAGGCGCCAGTGATGGCGATGACAGACGAGAGCGGGGCAGCGGACGGCACAGACAGATCATAGACAAACTAGAATGAAGACTCCGTGGATCCTGTTATTCGCTTGCTGGCCGATCTGGTCGCCGCCAACTCTGTGAACCCGTCGCTCGTGCCGGGCGCGCCGGGCGAAGCTGCGGCGGCGGATGTCGTCGCGCAGGCGCTCCGTCGCGCGGGTCTTGATGTCATCGTGGAAGAGGCCGCGCCGGGCCGGCCGAACGTCGTGGGCGTGCTCGACGGGCGCGAGCGCGGACCGGCCGTGATGCTGTGCGGTCATCTCGACACCGTCGGCGTTGATGGCATGCGCGCGCCGTTCACGCCGGAGATCCGCGACGGCCGGCTCTACGGCCGCGGCGCGCAAGACATGAAGAGCGGCGTCGCCGCGATGGTCGGCGCCGCGGCGGCGCTGGCCGCGTCGTGGACGCGTGGGCGGCTCATCGTGGCCGGCGTCATCGATGAGGAATATGAAAGCGTCGGCGCCGATGCGCTCGTGAAGCGCTGGTCTGCCGATGCGGCGATCGTGACCGAGCCCACGGATCTGCGGCTCGCGGTGGCGCACAAGGGCTTTGCATGGATCGAGATCACCGTGCACGGGCGCGCCGCGCATGGCAGCCGGCCTGCCGAAGGGCGGGACGCGATCATGCACATGGGCCGGGTGCTGCACGCCCTCGAGGCGCGGGATCGTGAACTTCAGGGGCGCGCGCCGGCCGGGTTGCAGGGCGTCGCGTCATTGCACGCGTCGATCATCAGCGGCGGTCGCGAGCTCAGCATGTATCCGGATCGCTGCGTCCTGCAGATGGAGCGGCGCACGGTGACCGGGGAAGAAGGCGCCACGCCGCTCGATGAAGTGCGCGCAATGCTTGCCGAACTGCACCGCGCGGATCCGTCGTTCACCGCCGAGGCGCGGTTGCTGACGACGCGACCACCGTATGCGTTGGCCGAGTCGCACGCGTTGCCCACGGCACTCGCGACGGCGCTGGCCGGCCGTCAGCGTCCGACGGCGCCGGTGGGGATGACCTTCTGGACGGATGCCGCGATTCTCGCCGACGCGGGCATCCCGTCGATCCTGTTCGGGCCGGCCGGAGCCGGCCTCCATAGTGTTGAGGAATACGTCGAGATCGACAGCGTGCTCGTGTGCCGCGATGTGCTCGCGGACACGGTGCGCGCGCTCGTCTCCTGAACGGGCGCGGTTTAGCGCTTCTCGCTCGTGATCCCGCGCAGCACGAACCCGACGTTGGCCGGGCGCTCGCCCAGTCGGCGCATGAAGTAGGGGAACCACTCCTTGCCGAACGGCACGTACACGCGCACCGGATGGCCCTGTGCGAGCAGCGCCGTCTGCATGTCGCGACGGATGCCGTAGAGCATCTGGAACTCGTACTTGTCCTTGGCGATGCCGTTCGTCGTGGCGAACTCGTTCACGGCCGAGATCATCTTCTGGTCGTGCGTCGCGATGGCCGGGTACACGCCGTCCTTGAGCAGGGTCTTGGACAGCGAGATGTAGGCCGCATCAACGTCTGACTTCTGCTGGAACGCGACCTCGGTCGGTTCCTTGTAGGCGCCCTTGACCAGGCGCACACGCGCGCCGAGCTTGTTCACGCGGCGGATGTCGGCTTCCGACCGCTTCAGGCACGACTGGATGACGACGCCCGCGTTGCGGTAGCCGATGCCCCAGAGCGTTTCGAAGATCTCGAGGGTGCGCTCCGTGTAGGGCGAGTTCTCCATGTCGATCCGCACGAAGAACTGCTGCGCGGACGCGACGTCGAGAATGCGGCGGAGGTTGTCCACGCAGGTGGCGCGGTCGATGTCGAGGCCGAGCTGCGTGAGCTTGAGCGAGACGTTACGGCCGATGCCCGCGTCGGCGATCTTCTGCATCACCTCGAGATAGCCCGTGGTCGCGGCGCCCGCGGCGGCCGACGACGTCACGCTTTCACCGAGCAAGTCCATCGTGACGGTGAGGCCGGTCTGTTCGATCGCCCGCGCGGCCGGAATGGCCTCGTCGATCGACTCGCCCGCGATGAAGCGCCGGGCGAAGCTGGTGTCGGTGCGCATGCCGTAGCGCGAGGCCAGCGACTTCAGCCCGCCGCTGCGCGCGAGCATGTAGAAGATGTTCTTCGAAACGGCGTCCAGCATCGGATAACTCGTCGGGGAGAAAACGGTCAGTGAGTGGTGCGCGTCGCGGAGAGCAGATGCTCGATCGTGCGCGCGTAATACTTCAAGACTATACGATCCCGCACGCGGAGGTGTTGACGCGCGCTCACGAGCACACCGCGTTCGATCAGGGCTTCCACGCCCTGTTCGGCGGCCTGCCGGCCATCTTTCACCGCGAGGTTGGCGCCCATGTCCCGCAGCGGACCGAGCATCGCATCGATCCGCGCCGCGAGCTCCCCTCGGGTATGTTGCGGCCGCACCGCCGCCGCAACGAGCGCGGTCGGCAGCACCTTGTACAGAAGACCGATCTCGCTCTGAATGCGGTGGGCGAGTGTGACGATGTCGCGCCGTGAGTCGGGATCGTAGTCGCCGAGCGGAATCCGCTGGCCGAACGTCACGAACGCCCGCGTGTGATAGCCGACCGCGTGACGCACCATCTCGGTGAATTCCTTGGCGAACGGCTTGTGGCGGCGTTTCACCGCCTGCGTGGCGAGAATCTTGTCCTCGAGCACGAGATCGTACGACACGGCCATCGGCACGACGGCGAGACGCGCGCGATCGGCGTGGAGCGCCGCCTGAAGCAGGCCCGTCTTCGGCGATTTCAGTTCGCCGCTGTAGCTGCGGCCGCCTTCGGCGTAGTAGAGGACGTCGCGCCGCGCCAGCGTCTCGGCCACGTAGGCGCGGAGCGTCATCAGATACGCCGGGTCTTTGCTGTTGCGGCGGATCGGAATGGCGCCCGTGACGTGCCGGTTCAGAAACCCGAGCGCACCGCCAAACAGGTTGATGCCCGCCGCCACGAGCGGCGGCCGGATGCCGCAGTCGTCGAGCGCGAGCGGCTGCACGAGGTAGTCGACGTGGCTCTTGTGGTTCGACACCCACACCACGTGGCCGTGCGTGACGGCGTCCTGCGCGCGTTCCTCGTGTTCGTAGATGCGCTGCACCTTGCGGAGGATCGGGTAGAGCGGGTGCTGGAGGAGTTTGTAGAACCGGTAGCGCTGCGTGGTCTGCAATTCCTGCAGGTACTCGGTGACCTTCTTCTCGGCCGCCGGATCCACTTCGCCATTCGCGCCTTTCAGGTATTTGGCGATGTCTTCGCGCGCCATGACGGCGGCGGCTACGTCCTCACGCTGCACGCTGAGGACTATAGCAGAGGCGGCCCGCCGTTCGAGGCGCCCGCGCGGGGGCGCCCGGGGGCGCTACAGGGCCGCGATCACGGCATCAGTGAACGCCGTCGTCGCCGCCGTGCCACCGAGATCCCGGGTCGTGACGGTGCCGGCCGTCATCACGCGGCGCAATGCGGCAAAGATGCGCTCGGCCGCGGCGCCTTCGTTGATGTGGTGAAGCATCATCAGCGCCGACTGTAGCAGGGCCGTCGGATTCGCCACATTCTGCCCCGCGATGTCGGGCGCGCTGCCGTGCACGGCTTCGAACACCGCATACTCGGCCCCCAGGTTCGCGCCGGGGACGATGCCGAGGCCCCCCACCAGGCCGGCGCAGAGGTCCGACACGATGTCGCCGTAGAGATTCGGCAGCACCACGACGTCGAACCGCTCGGGGACCATCACGAGCTGCATGCACGCCGCGTCGACGATCCGTTCTTCATACGCGATGTCGGTGTACTTGCGCGACACGGTCCGGCAGCAGTCGATGAACAGTCCGTCGCTGAGCTTCATGATGTTCGCCTTGTGCACGGCCGTGACCTTCTTGCGGCCGTAGCGGCGTGCGTGCGCGAACGCGAACTCCGCGATGCGCGTGGAGGCGACCTCCGTGATGATCTTCAGGCTCTCGACGACGCCCTTCACGACGACGTGCTCGAGGCCGGCGTAGAGGTCTTCGGTGTTCTCGCGGACGATCACGATGTCGACGCCCGAGAACCGCGTCTTCACGCCCGGGAGATTGATCACCGGGCGGAGATTCGAATAGAGGTCGAGCGCCTTGCGCAGGCCCACGTTCACGCTCGTGAAGCCTTCGCCGACCGGGGTGGTCACCGGGCCCTTGAGCGCGACCCGGTTCTTGCGGACCGAGTCGAGCAACTCGTTCGGGAGCGTGTGGCCGGTCTTGTGGAACGCCACGAGGCCCGCGTCGTGGCGGTCCCAGTCGATCTTCACGCCGGCCGCGTCGATGATGCGCACGACCGCGTCGCAGACTTCAGGGCCGATGCCGTCGCCGGGGATGAGCGTGATCGTGTGCGCCATGACAGGGATGTTAGACCGAAACCTGCGGACATCTCACGCGGAGGACGCGGAGAC
>CAYFLU010000077.1:1759-5245 GCA_964343975.1 uncultured Solibacteraceae bacterium | reverse complement strand
CGATCTGATCGGATGAGCAAAGAACGCGGGGCCTGGCGGCCGCCTTCGGCGGCCGGCCGGGGTGAGAGCGACCAAGAAACAAGAGCGCCTGAGTTGGACGCGCTGTTGTTTTCTTGGTCGCTCTCGCCCCGGCTTGCCCGGCAAAGCCGGGCCACCAGGCCCCTCACCTCTGCGCGCTCTGCGTTCTCTGCGTGAGCCGATCTTTCAGAAAGTGCGACGCCTTGCACCGATGAACGTGTCAGTTTCTGCGACGGGACCGCCCAAGATGCCCGCCGTCGCAGGGACTGTGCGTGGCACGAATCTTCCAGTCCCAAGTGGCATGACGGAGTTGGACACGGTGACCGGAGTCATTGTCGACGCATCGGTGCAGATTCATCGCGATCTGGGCCCAGGACTCCTCGAGTCGGTGTACGACGCGGTGCTTGCGCGTGCGCTGACGAGACGGGGGCTGCACGTGGAGCGACACGCATCGGTGTCGTTCGAGTTCGACGGCATGCGCTTCGATGAGGGGCTCCGCGTCGATCTGCTGGTTGAGCAGCGTGTGGTGGTGGAGCTCAAATCCGTCGAACAGCTTGCGCCAGTGCACTTCAAGCAATTGCTCACGTATCTGAAGCTGCTGAAGCTGCCGGTCGGGCTGCTGATCAACTTCGGTGCACCTACGCTGAAAGAGGGGTTGAGGCGGGTGGTCAACAACTACCCGGATGGCGCACGCGGCGCAAAGGCAGAGTCATCTCGCGCGGAGACGCTGGGGACGCAGAGACAGGCGGGCATCTCACGCGGAGGCGCGGAGGGCGCGGAGACAGGCGGGTATCTCACGCGGAGGCGCGGAGGACGCGGAGACGATCTGATCGGATGAGCAAAGAACGCGGGGCCTGGCGGCCGCCTTCGGCGGCCGGCCGGGGTGAGAGCGACCAAGAAACAAGAGCGCCTGAGTTGGACGCGCTGTTGTTTTCTTGGTCGCTCTCGCCCCGGCTTGCCCGGCAAAGCCGGGCCACCAGGCCCCACTCACCTCCGCGCCCTCCGCGCTCTCCGCGTGAGCCGATGTTGGTCTACCATCTGCGAAATGCTCAACATTCTGCTGGTCGTGCTCGCGGCGTTCAGCCTGCAGCAAACGCCGGCCGCTCCCGCGTCGTCGCCGACCGCATCGCTTGTCGTGAAGACGGTGGATCGCAACGGCGGCGTGCTGCCGGGCGTGACCGTGAAGCTCAGCCCAGCGGCGCTCACCGTCGTGAACGGCCGCAGCAATGTCGTCGAGAGCTTCGCCACCGGGATGTCCGGTGAGGCGCGGCTCGATGGCATCACGCCCGGGAACTATGCGCTGACCGTGGGCGCATTGCCGGGTTTCACGACCTACACGCGCCCGCGGTCCGCCCTTGCGGCCGGCCAGACGCTCGCAGTGACCGTGATGCTCGATCTCGATGCGTTCTTCGAGCATCCGGACGTGCCCTCGATCGCCACGCTCCCGAACCCCGTCGCGCCGCGAGAGGTCACGTCCGCATTGGCGCCGGGCGAGGAGGCCGTCGGTGTCTGGACCTCACTCGGCACGTTCTACATCGCGGTCGACACGAAGCGCGCGCCGATCACCGCGACGAACTTTCTCAAATACGTGGACGCGACGCTCTTCGACAACGGCCGCTTCCATCGCGCGACCCGTCCCGACAACTACACGCCGCAGCCCCCGAACCGCCCGATGATGAACATCATCCAGGGCGGCATCGATCCGTCCCGGCGCCCCCAGGGCTTTCCGCCGATTCCGCTCGAACGGACGAGTGTGACGGGCATCACACACGTCACCGGCGTCGTCTCGATGGCCCGGGGCACCGGCGCCGATACGGCGACCTCTGATTTCTTCGTGCTGCTCGACGATCAGCCGTCGCTCGACTTCGGTGGCCTGCGCTTCGATGACGCGCAAGGCGGTGCGGCGTTTGGCCACGTCCTTTCCGGCCTCGACGTCGTCAGAAAGATCCAGCAACAGCCGGTCGACGGGCAGAATCTGTCGGGGCCGGTCACGATCTATCGGATGTGGCGCGTGGATGCGCGGCAATGAACTTGTGGGGGAGTGGGCTATGACGCGATGGGCTTGGGCAGGAATCACGGTCGTTGCACTCAGTGTGGCGGTGCCACACGCGCAGACACCGGCGCAAACCACCGCGCCGGCCGCCGCTGCGACGCAGCTGCGCACGATGCCCGATCGGTTGACGGACGCCGACTTCTGGGCGCTGCGCGACGCGCTGTCGGAGCCCGCCGGCGAGTTCCGGTCGGAGAACCTCGTGTCGAACGAGACGATGTTCCAGTGGCCGATCCCGGAGCTCGTGAAAACGGTGACGCCCGGCACGGTGTACATGGGCGTGGCGCCGGATCAGAACTTCACCTACATGGCCGCGCTCAAACCAAAGATCGCGTTCATCGTCGATATTCGTCGCGGCAACGTGCTGCAGCACCTGCTCTACAAGGCGCTCTTCGAGATGTCGGCGAATCGCGCGGAGTTCGCCGCGCGGCTGTTCTCCGTGCCGACGCCGGCGAACCTCAAGGCCGACGCCACGGCGCGTGAGCTGTTCGATGCAATCTACCTGGCCAAGCCCGACCCGAAGCTGTTCGAGGCCAACAAGCGCGCAGTGACGGAGCTGATCACGGTGAAGCACGGCTTCACGCTCAACAGCGCCGACATCGACCAGCTGCAGTGGATCTACAACTGCTTCTACACGTTCGGACCGGATCTCACCTATCAGGCGTGCGAGACCAGCAGCGGCCGCAGCTACGGCGGCGGAGGCGGCTTCGGGTTCGGCTTTGGCGGTGGCCGGGGCGGGCGCGGTGGCTTCGGTGGCGCGTTCCGCAGTTTTGCCGACATGCAGACGCAGACCGATGCGACCGGCGCGAACCACGCGTATCTGGCGAACGAATCGAACTACAAGTGGATGAAAGACTTCGAGGCGAAGAACCTGCTCGTGCCCGTGACCGGCGACTTCATGGGGCCCAAGGCCATCAAGGCGGTGGCCGCGTGGGTGCGTGAGCGTGCTGGTGTCGTCGGCACCTTCTATACGTCGAACGTCGAGCAGTATCTGTTTCAGAGCTCGACGTGGGGCAACTTCTACGAGAACGTCGCGGCGCTGCCGGTCGATTCGCACAGCCTGTTCATCCGCTCGGTGCCCAACAGCAACGTCATGCCGGCCCAGCCCGGCGCGCGCGCGGCGTCGATGCTGTGTTCGATCAAGGACCTCATCGCGGCGTACGACGCCGGCAAGATCCGCGGCTATCAGGATGCGATCCGGCTGTCGTACCAGTAGCGTCTTCGCGCTACTCCTTCGTATCGGCCCAGAGCATGAACAGCGCGCCGCCGAACGCGACGAGCATCAACGCGTTCGACAGCCCGTGGAGCATGCCGAATTCCTTCCGGATCGGATCGTTGGCCGGCAAGGACGCCATCGTCTGCGGCGTCGTGTTGCGGATGTGATCGATCTTGGGCTTGATGACGACGGCCGAGTAGGT
>CAYFLU010000077.1:0-1659 GCA_964343975.1 uncultured Solibacteraceae bacterium | reverse complement strand
CGTTTGGTAAACTTGTCGGGCTTTGACTCACCAGAAACGCTCCGATGTCGCCCAGGCACAACGTAACGCGTCGCTGATTGCGGCGTCCCCCTTGCTCGGCGCGCGATTTGAATCGCGCGTGGTGCCGTTCACGCTCGATCCCGCGACGCGTCCGTTCACGGACGCCGACGCGGTGACGCTCGCGGCGCTCGAGAAGGCGGCTGCGACTGTGGCGATCAAGTCGGCCGCGTCGCTGGCTCGCGCCGGTGACATCGACCACCTCGGCGGTGCGCTCGACCTGATTCCCGCGCTGCTCATGACCTTGGCGAGCATCGACTACGATCGCCGCCACTTCACCATCGAACACGGACACACGAGCATTGGCTATTACGGCGCGCTCGCCGCGCTCGGGTTCCTCGACGAGCAGCGCGTGATCGACGCGTTCCGCCGCAGTCTCGACGTGGCTGGCCACGTGTCGTGGGTGCCGGGCGGCACGCAGCTCAGCTCGGGCCGTCTCGGCGCGATGGTGCCGGTCGGCACCGGGCAGGCGCTCGGTCTCCGCGCGAAGACGGGCGACGACGCACTCGTGATCTGCCACACGGGCGATGCCGGTTGGGTGTCGGGGCAGGCGTTGAACGGCTTCCTCGCGGCGAGTCTCCATCGCGCGCCGATCTTCTTCGTGATGCACCGCAACGGCATTCAGCTGTCGGGCACTACCGCGCACGTGCTGAACCGCGACCCGCGTCCGATCGTGCAGAGCTTGGGCATCGAGGTCCTCGAAGTGCCGTCGCTTCATGACCGCGCGGCGCTCTACGCGGCCTACGCCGCCGCCTTCGCGAACGCGAAGCACGGGCAGCCCAGCCTCATCTATCCGCTCGGCTATCGCTCCACGGAGAAGGAGAAGATCACGCTCACGACTTTTGGCGAGCGGTACGGCCTGCTCGCGGACGTGCAGCACTTCGCGGCGGCGCACAACGTCGCGATGAACACCGAAGTGTGGATCCCGGGCGCGCTGATGAGCTTCCGCGACGCGCATCCGATGATCGAGTGCCTCTTCTACGTCAATGGTCTGCCGGGCGGCGAAGCGCACCATGACGGCGGCATGAAGGGCCGTGACGAAGCGACGGTGCTCGGTCACGCGCTGCTGCAGCTCACCGCCGACGAATCGGCCGCGCTCGCGCGTCTCCGCGCGGCCGCGCCGCGCATCGTCGTCACCGAAGCGCGCCCGGCCAAGGGCTCGCCGAATCTGCTGTTGAACGACGCCGATGTGGCCGCGATTGCGCTGCCGGGCACCGACAAGTGGGTGTCGGCGCGCGCCGGATCGGAAGCGGCCTACGCGGCGATTGCGAAGGCGCACGCCGATCGCATGTTCATCGTGTCGTGCGATCTCGACCCGTCGACGAAGCTCGGCAAGGCGGCCGCGCAACTGAAGGCCGACCACAAGTTCGAACTGAGCATCGAAGAGCAGGCGGCCACGCTCGTCACGAACGGCCTCGGCTTCACGGGCCACGGGCCGCAGTTCAACGTCGTGTCGACGTTTGCCGCCTTCATGGAAGGCATCGCGCGCGAAGGCTTCGAGTTCTGGCGCTACCAGCGCAACCTCACGGGGCCGAACGAGGGCCTGAACGTCACGATGCACCTCGCGCACGTCGGCGCGTGCACCGGCCGCGATCACTTCTC
>CAYFLU010000076.1:0-15775 GCA_964343975.1 uncultured Solibacteraceae bacterium | reverse complement strand
CCTACATCAGCGAGCGCAACGACGCGCAGCACGTCTACCTCTACGACTTCGCCACAGCCACCGAAACGCAGCTCACGAAGGACGCCAAGGCCGACGACGCGCCGCGCTTCTCGCCGGACGGACAGTCGCTCGCGTTCATTCGCGATGACAAGTCGCTGATGGTGATGGACCTGGCGACGAAGCAGGAGCGCACGCTCGCCACCGGCTACATCAACGGATCGCCGCGCAATCTCGCGTGGTCGGCCGACAACAAGTGGATCGCCTATCTCGGTCTCAGCAACCGCTCCTTCCGCAACGCCTACGTCGTCCCGGCCGCCGGCGGCGAGAGCAAGGCGGTGAGCGCGATTCCGAATGCCAACACGAACACGCTCTCGTGGAGCCCGGACGGCCAGTTCCTGATCTTCAACACGAGCCAGCGCACGGAAGACACCGACGTCGTGCGTGTGGACCTCACGCCGAAGGCGCCGAAGTTCTCCGAAGATCAGTTCCTTGATCTGTTCAAGGACGAGCCGGCGCGTGGCGGCGGTGCGGGCGGACGCGGGGGCGCGGCCGGCGCGGCGCGGGCTGAGGTGAAACCGGTCGAGATCGACTTCACCGATATCCGCCGGCGCGTGAGCATCGTCTCGCTCGGCACGAACTACAGCGCGCAGACGATCAGCCCCGACGGCAAGTGGCTGCTCGCGGCCGGCGAGGGCAACCTTTATGTGTATCCGCTCGACGGACAGACCGGCGGTGGCGGGCGCGCGGGCGGTGGCGGCGGTGGCAGCCAGTCGCGGCAGCTCACGACCTCGGCCGGGCAAAAGACCAACGCGCAGTTCACGAGCGACAGCCGCGAGGTCTACTACCTCGAAGGCGGCCGCATCAACGTCGTCGGCGTGGACAACCGGCAGTCGCGGCCGATCGCCGTCACGGCGGAACTCGACGTCGACTTCAACACCGAGAAGATGGAAGTGTTCCGCCAGGCGTGGACCTACATGCGCGACGGCTTCTACGACGAGAAGTTCCACGGGGCCGACTGGAACAAGGTCCGCGCCGACTTCACGCCAGTGATGGCGGGCGTGCGCACGCCGAACGAGATGCGTCGCGTGCTGAACCTGATGCTCGGCGAACTCAACGCGTCGCACAGCGGCGCCTCGGGCGGCACCGATTTCACGACGCAGGCCTCGAACAACGGCCGGCTCGGCGTGGCGTTCGATCGCACCGAGTACGAGCGCAACGGCCGCCTGAAGATCACGGCGATCACGCCGCTCGGGCCGGCGGCGATCAGCAAGCAGATCAAGGTCGGCGATTACCTCAGCGCGGTGAACCACGTGGCCGTCACGGCCACGACCATTCTCGATGAGCAGCTCATGCACCTGGTTGGTCGCAAGGTCGACGTCATGGTGTCGGCCACACCCGACGGCGCGAACGCCAAGACCGTGACGCTGGCACCGATCAGCGGCGCCGCCGAACGAGCGCTGCTGCTGCGCGACTGGGTCGAGACCAATCGCGCCTACGTCGACAAGATCAGCGGCGGCAAACTCGGCTACGTGTACATCCGCGACATGTCGGAAGGCGCGCTGAAGCAGCTCGCGCTTGATCTCGACGCGGAAAACCGCACGAAGGCGGGCGTCGTGGTCGACATCCGTCACAACAACGGCGGCTTCGTGAACGTCTACGCAATCGACATCCTCGCGCGGCGCGGCTACCTCACGATGACGTCACGCGGCTTGCCCTCGTCGCCTGCGCGGACGCAACTCGGACAGCGCTCGCTGGAATTGCCCACGATCCTCGTCACGAACCAGCACTCGCTCTCGGATGCGGAAGATTTCACCGAAGGCTACCGCACGCTCAAGCTCGGCAAAGTCGTCGGCGAGCCCACCGCGGGTTGGATCATCTTCACGGGCAGCGCCACGCTCATCGATGGCACCGCCATTCGCACGCCGTTCACGCGCATCACGACAAACGACGGCAAGACGATGGAGCTCGTGCCGCGGCAGGTCGATGTGCCGGTCACGCGGCCGATCGGCGAAACCTACACGGGGAAAGACAGCCAGCTCGACACGGCGGTGAAGGAACTGCTCAAACAGATCGGCGGCTAGCGCCGCCGACTACGCGCGCGCTGAGCGGGCGTGCGGATCGCGCGGCCGGCTCCACACGATCAGGCCGAGGCCGGCGATCGCACAGACGCGGCTGATCCAGTCGATGAGCGGCGCGGGAGCATCGGTCGTGGCGACGGCACGAAGGTCCGGGCGATCAGCAATGAGCGCCGCCAGGGCCGGATCACCGTAGGTCTTGCCGTTCGGGGTGTACACGACCGTGCGCTTCTTGCGCAGCGCATCGAGCACCCCGGCCGGCGTCACGACCTTCGTGAAGATGTAGGTGCGGCACTCACCGATGCGGCCGAAGCCGTGGAAGTCCGATCCACCGATCGCGCCGAACGGACCGGTCGCAAAGAACGCCTCCAACTCCGGCGCGCGCTTCGGGCTGTAGCTCATCGCATGGCAGATCTCGGCGCCGTCAATCTCGGCGCGCTGCGCATCCGTCAGTGCGGGCTGATAGCCGCGCGATGGATGCGCCACGATCAGCACGCCGTTCTGCGCCTCGACCTCTTCGATCTGACGCGTCACCGCCTTCGCGTCGATCTGCCGTTCGGTGCCAAGCGCAATCATGTGGTGCGTCGGCCCGACGAGTTCCTGCCCGACGAGCACGAGCGGCCCGTCGATCAGATACGAGAACCATCGGCCGAACTTCGCGTCGCTCACCTGGTTGTGCGCCGTGATGGCGACGACGTCGAGGCCTTGCTGACGCGCGGTGAGCACGAGTCCGGCCGGCGAGAGCGTGCCATCGCTCCAGAACGCGCTGTGCGTGTGCAGGTCCGCCGCCAGCACGCGATACCCGCCGGCCTCAATCGGCGCGCGCTCGGGCACGCGCGTCCCGATCTGTCCCGTCACGAGCGCGAGCGCCACCAGCACGCCGCCGATCCACGCCGCGGTGCGCGACGTCATGCGCCGATCCAGGGAAAGACGAGCGACGCGTAGCGATGCCACACGGCCAACCCGTAGAACCACGTCACGGCGGCGCCCCAGATCACCACACGCAGGGCACAGACATCGATCCAGGCGGCGCGCGACTCGCGCGCATGTTCAGCCACCAGCCAACGATGATCGCGGCGTGCCGTGAGGACGAACGGCACCAGGAGGGAGAGTTCCACCGGCACGGTGAAGCTGCCAAGCGCGCGCGGCGGCACGATCGACACGAGCGCGGCGAATGCACACCACCACCAGAGCCACGGGCCGTTGCCTCGGAGAAAGCCGCCGAGATCCTCTGCGGTCGCCCGATGGCCCGCGCGCACCCGCCACACGGCGCGAAAGCCCCACACCTGCGCGAGCGGCATGAATGCGAACGCCAGCGCGCCGTCGAGCACGAGCGACGGCATGAGCCGGCCTTCGGCGGCCAGCGAGACCGCGGAGGCCACGATGAGCAAGAACAGGAGCTGGCCGCGCCACACGGCGCGGTCAGCAGTCATGAGAACGGGCGAACACGGCGGTTCGCCGACGCGGGCATGCGGTTATCGTCGCCGTTTTCGGCGACACGCGTCAACGGCGCGAGATCGGCGCCGGCGCGCGGAGCGCCGCGACGAGCGCGCCGAATCCGCCGGCGTTCGTCACGGGTACCGCGGACGCGCGCAGGCCGCCCGATGTGCGCACCGTGTCGGTCATCGTGCAGGTCCACGTGGCGCCGCCGGTCGAGGCGGAATCCGTGAACACCGCCTTGAACTTGCCCACGATGTGTCCGGGCGCCGTGGACGTGATCACGAAGTCCTGAAAGTTCATCGTCGTCGTGCCGGCCACGAGGGTGCCCGCGTACGAGAGCGTGCCGTCGGCGGCCACCGTGCCCGTGCTGGTTCCCTGCAACGTGCCGAGCGCGAAGAGCCCTGAGAGCTGTGTGAGGTCGGTGGACTGCGCGTTGCTGAACGCGATCGGCAGCGCCCCGGCGCCCGCAAAGCTCGCGCAGAACCCGAGATCGGTGAAGCCGAGCGAGTCGACGCACGTGTCGATCGTGTAGTTGCCGACGAAGATGCCGTTGTAATTCGGCAACACGTGGATCTTCTTCTCGGCGTGAAAGCTCTGGTAGTCGACCGAGATCGTCGCATCGCCGATCGCGACGCCCGTGATCACGCCGGCGGCACTGGCTGTGGCGACGTTGGGATTACTGGAGCTGTAGCCCGAGGAGAGCGTCACCGTCGTGCCGCTCGACAGCGTCGCGATGCCGGCGGCGGCGATGGATGCCCCCACGCCAGGTGTGCTGAGGGTGAGCGTGAGACCGGTGACCGTATTAGTCGCCGCGGGTGCCAACACGGATGCCAGGCTGGTCGACGTGGAACCGCCGCACGCCGACACCCCGGCCAAGCCAATCAGGGTCGTGCAGAGAACGAACATGAACAGAGCGCGTCTCGCCACGGAGAACCTCAGGTGTTTCGATGTACAGACAGGGCTGGCGCGCACACAATAGCAGATCAGTCCGTGGCGCGAACGGCCCACCGCAACTTGGCGGACGACGCCCGGCGATTGGCGAACGTCTCGGCTTTGCCGGACCGGATGACCTGATCGGCGACCTCTGCATACACGCCATCGCGGCGCCCCGCCTGAAACGCCTTCTTCACGCGCCGGTCTTCCCCCGAGTGAAACGTCAGGATGGCCACGCGGCCGCCGGGCCGCAGGCAATGCGGCAGCTGCCGCAGCAACGCTTCGAGAACCCCGAACTCGTCATTGACCGCGATGCGCAACGCCTGAAACGTGCGGCGCACCGAGAGCTTGATGTCGGCCTTCGACAGCTGCGGCATCGCCCGTTCAAGGCCGAGTCGGATGGTCTTTTCGGCCGCCTGGGTCGTAGCGAGCGGCTGCGCCTTGAGCAGCCCCGCGATCACGTCGGCGCGTGGCTCGTCGGCATGCTGGGTGAGTGCGGCGGCCAGTGTGACCTCGTCGACCCGCGCCAGCCAGGCCGATGCCGGCTCCCCCCGTTCGGGGTTCATGCGCATGTCGAGCGGCCCGACGCCCTTGTAGGAGAAGCCGCGATCCGGGTTGTCGATCTGCATCGACGACACGCCCAAATCGGCCATCACCAGGTCGACGCCCTCCACACCGTGCGCCGCCAGCGCACGCGACAATCCGGCGAAGTTTCCATGAAAAGTCGCAAATGTGTCCGGCCCGAAGCCGGCCTCTCGCAGCACGCGTTCGGTGCGCGGCAACTCCACGGGATCGGCATCGATCCCGATCAGCCGGCCGCCGGGCTGCAACTGCTCGAGGATCGCGCGCGCATGTCCGCCGCCGCCGAGCGTGCAGTCAACCGCCACCTCGCCGGGCTGCGGCCGCAAACACTGCAGCACTTCGTCGACCATGATCGGCACGTGCATGCCGGCGGGCGTCTTGCCGGCCGCCAGGATCTTGCGGACCTCATCGGCGTATTTGCCGGGATTGAGCTCTTTGTATTTCTGATGAAACGCGCGCGGGTGTTTGCCGGAATAGCGCGGACGACGCGTATGGACGTGTCCGGTTGCGCGCGCGTCGTCCCTCTCGGAGGCCACGCCGGATTCTACCGTGCTCCTCTCGCGGGGACAGCGTACACTGGCGAGAGATTTGCTTTAGGAGGATGTCATGAAGAGAGTTCTGGCGATGCTGTGCCTTGCCACGATGGTTGCCGCTGGCGCCGCGGCGGTGACCGTGCACGCGTGGCAGAGTTTGCCCAACGACCGGTACACCCGCCGCGAAGCAGACATGATCGCCGGCCGGCTGTTCAAGGCGATCATCGGCCGGGACGGCGGTCGCGATGTGGCCGATGCCTCGACGCAGGTGATGCTCGGCAAGATGGAGGATCAGGTCGAGGCGATGTTCAACAGCGCCGAGTTCCGCCAGAAGTCGTCGGGCATGAAGGCGAACCAGATTCTGGATCAGATCTATCAGGGCCTGCTCGATCGCAGGGCCGACGACGCCGGCGTGCGCACGTATCTGCGCGACGTCGAGGCGCGGCGGTACGCGTCGGTCGTGATGAAGATCATCAACGACGCGGAGTTCGAGACGAAGATCCTCGGCCGGCGTCCGGAGCGTCGCGGCGGCAACGATCGCGGGAATGATCGCGGCAACGACCGTCCGCGCTACAGCGAAGCCGAGCTGATGCGGTCGGCGGAAGCCTGCCAGCGCGCCGTGCTCGAAGAGATGTACAGCGATTACGGCGGCCCGCTCCTCGTCGAGTTCCAGCAGATGAGCCGCACGGCCTCGTTCTGGGGCGATGACACGATTCGCGGCAATGGCGTCGAGACGTACGACCGCTCGCGCCGGTTCTCGTACCGCTGCGAGATGGAACGCGGCCGGTTCCGTCCGAACCGCGTGAGCTACGACTTCGACAACCGCTTCGACCGTCGCGGTGGCCGCGACGACTACGACTTCTCCTCGATGCGCAGCGTGCGCCTCTGCCAGGACGACGTCCGCTCGCAGATGGCGCGTGACCGGCGCCGCGACGTGGTGTTCGAAACCGCGGGCGTCTCCGAGTGGGATCGCAACCTCGATCGTGTCTACGGCCGTGGCCGCGAGCGCGGATCGAGCTACACCTTCTCGTATCGCTGTGACGTCGAGCGCGGTCGCGTGACCGACTCCGACTACTCGTCGATCCGCTGACCGGAGTCGCTGATGCGCCTGCCCCTTGCCCTTGCCACGTTGTTGACGGCCACCGCCGTCGTCTCGACCCAGAGCCTGGCGGAGGATCACGCCGAGCGGCTGGCCCTCGGCACACGCGCGCTCGCGAGTGCGCGCGCGGCCAATGCCGACGCCGCCGCATTGCAAACGCTACGCGCCTGGGATCAGCGCGTCACCGACATGGCACGCACCGGCGAGGTCCGGCGAATCGCGGCCGTGGCCGATGACATGGTGCCGGGCCGCGTGGCCGAGCGCTACGAGCAGCGGCATCAGGGCGTGCGCGTCTTCGGCGCCGATGTGATCCGGCAGGTCAACACGTTCGGACAGGCCGAGTCGGTGTTCGGCACGCTCTACGACGACATCGGCATCAGCACGGTCCCGCGGCTCACGCCGGGCGACGTCACCGCCACGCTCGATCCGATCGTGCCGTCGGTGAAAGGCGGCCGCGGTCTGGAATTGGTGGTCCTGCCGATGGCCGACGGCAGCTACCGCCTCGCCTACACGGCGCGCGTGATGAATGCGTCGGGGTGGAACAGCCGCGAGACCGGGCCCATCCGGCGCGTGTTCGTGGATGCCAACACGGGCGCCACGCTGCGCAGCTACAACGACACGTGGACGCAGTCCTCCACGGTCGGTTCCGGCGCCGGCGTGCTTGGCGATCAGAAGAAGCTGTCCACCGCGCTCCAGAGCGGCAAGTTCCTCGCCGTCGACCTCCTCCGCCCGCCCGACACGCGCAGCTACGGATCGTTCCCGAAGGCCGCGATGATCACGTTCGATCTGAAGAACAACATCACGTACGCGATCAACGTGCTCAACACGGGCAACGTGACGACGTCCGACATCGCCACCGACGATGACAACGCGTGGGGCGATCCGGGGCTGGTGGACGCGCACGTGAATGCCGGCTACACCTACGACTACTACTACAAGCGATTCGGGCGGAAGGGGCTCGACAACAACAACATCGAGATCTGGAGCTTCGTGAATCCGGTGCGCGCGTCGGACTACCTGACGTACTACAACACCTACTCCGACCTCTTCCTGAACGCGGCCTATCTCGGCGACGGCAACATCTATTACGGCGTCGGCCTGCCGTCCACCGTGACGCTCGGCGGCCTCAAGTGGTATCCGTTTTCGGGCGCGCTCGACGTGGTGGCGCACGAGCTCTCGCACGGCGTCACCGACTACACGTCGAATCTCGTCTACTCGGGCGAGTCGGGCGCGTTGAACGAGGCGTTCTCCGACATGATGGGCACCGCCGTGGAGAACTTCTTCCAGACGGTGGGCACCGGCCTCGGCCAGGCCGACTGGCTGATCGGCGAAGACATCGCGCGGCCGGGCGGCATCCGCTCGATGGCCGCGCCGAACACGTTCGGCGATCCCGATCACTACTCCGTGCGCTACACGGGCTCGGGCGACAACGGCGGCGTGCACACCAACTCGAGCATCGTGAACCACATGTATTACCTCGCGATCATGGGCGGCACGAACCGCGTGTCGAAACAGACGGTGACCGGCGTCGGCTTCGACAACCGGGCGCTGATCGAGACCACGATCTATCGCGCGTTCACGGTGCTGATGCCGTCCAATGCGACGTTTTCCACGGCGCGCGCCGCCACGATTCAGGCCGCGCGCGATCTCTACGGTTCGAACAGCGCGGCGGAACGCGCACTGGCAGCGGCGTGGTCCGCGGTGGGAGTGAGCTAAATGCGACGTCTACTCGCAAGCGTGTGTCTCGGCGTGGCCGGCACCGTGCTGGCGGCCACCCCGGCCGCGGCGCAAACCGGTCGTGTCGTTCTGGCCGTCAACGGGTTCCAGCAAAGCGGCATGGACGCGCTGTCCACCACCACGACGTTCGCGGCGAACGCCGAAAACGGCTCAATCACGACGTCATTTCCGCTGCCGGCCAAGACCGGCATCGACGCGAGCATCGCCGTGCGCGTGCGTGGCGCGTTCGGGCTGATGCTCGGCGGCTCGAGCTTCTCCACCTCGGGCCCGGCCGACATCAAGGCCAGTGTGCCGCATCCCTTCTTTTTCAATCAGATGCGCACCACGAGCGGCAGCGTCACGATGACCCGCGAGGAAACCACCGCGCGCCTGGCCCTCACGCTCGGCAACGCGCCGGGTGGCAAGTTTCAGATTCTGGGCTACGCCGGCCCGGCCTACGTCACGGTGAAACAGGACCTCGTCGACTCGATCAGCTACACCGACACCTATCCGTACGACTCGGTCACGTTCACCCGGGCCAACACGAGCGGCCCCTCCAAGACCGCCGTCGGCTTCGCGGCCGGGGTCGATCTCGCCTTCTTCCCGACCCAATCGATCGGCATCGGCCTCTCCGCCTCCGTCGTCGGCGCGACCGTCAACTTCCAGGCGACGGACAACTCCACCGTGGCAGTCAAGGCGGGCGGAACCCAGCTTGGAGGCGGCCTCCGGATTCGGTTCTAGGGGGGCCCTCAAGCAAAGGGATGACACCGGGCCTCAATTTGTTCTACATTGTCCGCTGGAATCCGTTGGAGGCTCCCCGGTAATGAAGCAGGCTCTCGTCATCGTCCCGCTGCTCGCGGCGCTGTCATTCGGCGCGGGCTGCCGGACCGTCAACAAACACGTCAGTAAGGGATTCGACTACTTCCAGCAGCTGAACTACAAGGAAGCGGAAGTGGAGTTCCTGAAGGCCATCGAAGACGACAAGGACGACCCGTACGCCCAGCTGAATCTCGGCGCGCTCTATCAGGCGACCGGGCGACCGCAGAAGGCGATCGAGCTGTACCTGAAGGTGCTCGAGACGGGTAAGAACATCCGGCCGAACCGCAAGACGACGACGCTCACCAGAGAGGGCCAGACCGCCGAGTCGAACCCGACGCTGGCCGAGATGGCGCAGAAGAATCTCGACTCCCTGATGCGCGCGGCGCAGGCCGGCATCAAGAAGTAGTCGCGTCTCACCCGTACACACAACGAGCGGCTGGCCGAGAGGCCAGCCGCTCGTTGTCATTTCAGCCGCCGTTGAGCGTCTTCTAGCGCGGCAACGACACTGGCGCGCCACCGCGGCCACCGGCCCCCGGCAGCGCCGGCATCTTGTCGGCGCTGAAGCGCGGCAGCATCTGCTCGCGCATCGCCAGGTGATACACGGCAGAGGCGATCGCCACCGCGCTGCGCTTCACATCCGCTTCCACGATGCGCTCCAGTGTGTCGAGGTTCGTGTGCCACGTGTGGCTGTTGTACTCCATGCCGTCCTGATTCAGCCCGATGCCCGGCAGACCGGCGGCATTGAACGACGTGCTGTCGGTGCCGCCCGGCGTCCGGCTCGTCGTCGTCGTCGCGCCGTAGATGCCGATGTCGCTGAACGGCTTGAAGAGGTCGGTCAGCACCGCGCCGGCTTCGGCGGGGCCGAAGACCGAGGCGAGGTGGAACTGGCCCGTGCCGCCGTCGATGTTGAAGTAGCCGTTGAACTTCGCGAACTCCGGCTTCGGCTTTTCCGCCGTGCCGAAGTGCTGCTCCACGTACGCCTTCGACCCGAGCAGCCCCTGCTCTTCGCCGGCCCATGCCGCCACGCGGATCGTGCGGCGCGGCTTCACGCCGATCGCCTGCAGAATGCGCGCGGCTTCCATCATCGTCGCCACGCCGATCGCATTGTCCGTCGCGCCGGTCGCCGAATGCCACGAGTCGAGGTGACCGCCGAGCATCACCACTTCGTCGGCCTTGTCGGTGCCCGGAATCTCGGCGATGGCGTTGTAGGTCGTCTTGCCCGCCGGAAATTCCTTGTTCGTGATCGTGAACTCGAGCGTCACCGACGTGCCGTCGCCGAGCAGGCGCGAGATGCGACCGTAGTCTTCGTTGCGCAGGACCACGGTCGGCACGGTCTTCGACGGATCGTAGCCGGCGAAGTTGAACGCGCGGATCTGTCCATGCTCGCGACCCGCGTCATTCACGCGCACGGCCACCGCATTCGCCACGAGGAAGTCATTCACGGCCGTCGCGACCTGCGCCGCCGTCATCGTGCCGGCCGGCGGTGCCGCTGCGTTGCCGCGTCCCGCCGGCGCCGCCGCCGGGGCCTGATTGCCGCGGCCACCGCCCGCGCCGCCGAGCCGCGCCTTCCACTGCTCTTCGGTCTGGCGCTTCGCCGGCGCCACTTCCTGAAACGGCACGCAGGTCGGCGCGCCCACGAACACGATCTTGCCCTTCACCTTCGGCGCCATCGACGCGAGGTAGTCCTTCAGCTGCGTCTCCGTCGGACCGAAGCGCGGCTTCACTTCAGGGCAGTTGTTCTGCGGCGTCGCCGCGGCACCCGTCTCCGGGCCTTCCGGCAGCAGCATGCGCACGGCCTCGGTCGTCACCGTGCCTTTGGTCGACGGCGTCCAGGCCAGCACCTCGAACACGAGGTTGTCCTTCACGGGCGCCACGATGTGGCCGGCCGCCTTCTCGTTGAGCCATCCGCCGGAGGGCGTGACGGTCGCGGTCTTGAACTCGAACGGCTCGAGGTGGCCGTTCTTGAAGCCCCACTTCGTCATCTGATCGACGACCCACTTGGCGGCGTTCTCGTGATTCGGCGAGCCGGTCAAACGCGGACCGTACACATCCGTGAGGTAGTGCATCGTCCGCATGATCTGGGAGTTGTCCATCCCTTCCTTGCGGATCTTCGCGTTGATCTCGGTGTCGATCTTCTCGGCGCCCTGACGTGCTTCGACGACAGGCCACGACGCGGCCGCGACGAACGTCGCCACCACCACAGGCCACAACCATTTGCGGAACATACAGACTCCTCCAGGCGGAGGATTATCGCATTGACGTCGCGGCGGCGTACCCGGCGAAGACCGCGCCGAGGCCCACACAGAACTGGAGGGCGACGTTGCCCACGGCCTGCGCCGTGCGCCCCTCAGAGACCAGGGTGAACGTGTCGAGGCCGAGCGACGAGAAGGTCGTGAAGCCGCCCATGATGCCGACGAAGACGAAGGCGCGCTGCGCAGGAGAAATCCGCCACGCACCGGTGGCGACCAGGCCGGCCAACACGCCGATGACGAAGCAGCCGACGATGTTCACGATCGCCGTGGCGTGCGGCACGGTGGCGCCAACCCAGCGGTTCACGACGACATTCACGCCGTGCCGCGCCATCGATCCCAGCGCACCACCCACGCCCACCCACAGGAACGCGCCCATGGGTCGGTAGCGTAGCAGGAAGCCCTAGCGGCCGAACAGCTTCGAGAGCAACGACTTCTCCGGCGGACACGCGCAGCGCTGATCCTTCGGCACGCCACGCAGCGCCTCTTCAATATGCTGGCCGCATCCGGCCCACGTTGGCTTGCCGCACTTCGGACACTGCACTCGCTGACACATGCTCTGCTCCTCTGGTGATGGTCCCGCAATCAGGGGACGAGATCCAGCCGCTTGAACGCGGTGTAGGTGGTGTAGCCGCCCGACAGGTTCCGCGCCTGATAGCCATGTTGCCGCAGAAACCGGGTCGCAAAGTACGCGCGCTGCCCGACGCCGCACGACAGCCAGATCTCGCGATCCCGCGGCAGCTCGGCAAACCGTGTGCGCATCTCGGTGAGCGGCAGATTGATGGCGTTCGGCGGATGGCCGGCCGCAAATTCATGCGGCTCGCGCACATCGACGAGGAGCGCGCCGGTCGTGGCAATGTCGCGCCAGTCGGCAACCGGCATGTCGCCGTTCAGCACGTTCTCGGCGAGCATCCCCGCGAGGTTCACCGGGTCCTTCGCCGCGCCGAACTGCGGTGCGTAGCAGAGCTCCGACTCCGCCAGATCATGCACGGTGCCGTTGAACTGAATCGCACTCGCGATGACGTCTATGCGCTTCTCCACGCCCTCCGCGCCGACGGCCTGCGCGCCGAGAATGCGACCGTCGGGCACCGAGAACAGCAACTTGAGATGAATCGGCCGCGCGCCCGGGTAATAGCCCGCGTGATGCCCGGGATGCAGATACACCTTCTCGAAGTTCGCGACGCCGGCGCGGCGCAGGCCCTTTTCGCTCGCGCCGGTCGACGCGGCGATGAGACCCAGCACGCCGACGACCGCGGTCGCCTGCACGCCGCGGAAACGCGGCGCGCGCCCCGCCATGGATTCGGCGGCGATGCGGCCCTGGCGATTCGCCGGACCGGCCAGCGGCAGCACCGTTTCTTGTCCGGTCAGCACGTCCTGCACTTCGATCGCATCGCCCACGGCCCAGATCTTCGGATCCGACGTGCGCATCTGATCGTCGACGACGATCCCGCCGCGCGCGCCGATCTCGAGACCCGCGGCGCGGGCCAGTTCGTTTTCCGGCTTCACGCCGATCGCCAGCACAACAATGTCGGCCGACAGCCGCGCGCCCGACTCGGCGACCACAACCAGTCCGCCGTGCAGATCCGCGTCGATCGACGCAAGGCCGTCTCCAAGATGCAGGGTCACGCCCTTCGCGCGCAGATGGTCCATGAGCGGCGCCGCCATCTCGGGATCGAGCGGCGGCATGACCTGCGGTAGCTTCTCGAGTACGGTGACCGCCAGTCCGCGATGCAGCAGGTTCTCGACCATCTCGAGACCGATGAAGCCGCCACCGACGACGACCGCGGACTTCGCGTTGCGTTCGCCGATCCACGAACGGATCTTGCGCGTGTCGGGAATGTTGCGGACCGCGAACACGCCGGGACGCTCGATGCCCGGCAGCGCCGGCCGGATGGGGGCGGCCCCCGGCGACAACAGCAGCGCGTCGTATCGCTCCTGCCGCTTCTTGCCGGTCGCGACGTCCCGGACGGTGAGCATCGACGCTGCGCGGTCGATCTCGACCACCTCGGTGTCGGTGAAGACCTCGACATTGAACCGGTCCCGGAACATCTGCGGAGACGACACGAGCAACTTCGCTTCGTCGTTGATGACATTCCCGACGTAGTACGGCAGACCGCAGTTGGCGAATGCGACGTACGGGCCGCGGTCGAAGACCACGATCTCCGCCGTCTCATCGAGCCGGCGCAACCGGGCGGCGGCGGACGCACCGCCAGCCACACCACCGACGATCAACACGCGACGCCGTGACGTGGCGTCAGGAACAGGGGCAGACATCTGCGCAGCCATCGCCCGAGAGATTCAGGAGACGGGCAAAAGGTGACACGCCCGGGCCCTGAATCCTTTTGCCGGGACGCGACTCTATAGGGGCAGGAGGCAATATGAACCTGCTGCCGAACAACGAACATGCGATTGAACGGGTGATCAGAGTGGCGCTGGGTCTGGGATTGATCGGCGCGGCGGCCACCGGCCGCGTGGGCGCCTGGGGATACATTGGTGTGGTGCCCCTTCTCACCGGCGTGATCGGCAGCTGTCCGCTCTACACCCTCCTCGGCATCTCGACGTGCTCGACCCGGACCACGCGCGCCTAGCCGACGACGCGGCGCTGCTGGCGCGCACCGCCGCCGGCGACCGGGACGCGTTCGATGCCATCGTCGCCGGACATTCGGCGAGTGTCTATCGGCTCGCCCGCGCGCTGACCCGTGACCCTGCGGCGGCGGAAGACGTGCTGCAACAGACGTTTCTCAGCGCCTGGCAGGCCGCGCCGCAGTTCCGTGGCGAGGCCAGCGTCCGGACATGGCTGCTGACGATCGCCCGGCATGCGGCACAGCGGCATCGCGAGCGCGCCGCCCGAGAACCGGTGGACGACACGCCGCTCGAGGCGCTCGGGATCCGGGCCGGCTGGGGCGGCCCCTCGCCCGAGACGCTGTTGCTCGCCGCCGAAAGCCGCGACCGCGTCGCCGCGGGGCTCGCCTCGCTCGACGCCGATGACCGGGAAGTGTTGACGCTGCGCGATCTGGAGGACGTGCCGGGTGAGACCACGGCGCGTCTGCTCGGACTCAGTCTCGCGGCCATGAAGAGCCGACTGCACCGCGCGCGCCTGAAGCTGGCCGCCGCACTCACGAAGGAGTCATCACATGCGTCCGAATCCTGATCAGATGTACGCGGGGCTGACGTGCACAGCCGTGATGACCGCGCTCAGCGCGTATGCGGACGGCGAGATCGACCGCGAGATGGCCGACGCCATCGAGGCGCACGTCGCCGAATGCCGCCAGTGCGAGCAGTTCGGCGCGGCGTTTGGCCGACTGCTCGCCACGATGCGCACGCGTCTGCAGGCACCCGACGCCGTGCCGGTGGATGTGTCGAATCGCCTGCGTGAGGCGCTGTCGTCGGTGGGTCGATAGACGCGAGCCGCTCAGCGAGGCGGCTCGGGCGTCAGCAGTGCATTCCGGGCGAAGCACAGGTCATCGACGATGTGGCCGCCGATGATGTGCTCCTGCAAGACGCGCTCGATGTTCTCGGGCGTGAGGTGGCGATACCAGGTCCCTTCGGGATAGACCACACCCACCGGGCCCGCCGTGCAGATGCGCAGGCAGGCGCAGCGCGTGCGATACGCGGGACCGTCGGCGCCCGCCAGCCCGAGTTCCTTCATGCGCTTCTTCAAGTACTCCCACGCCGCCTGCCCGTCGGCGCTGTCGACGCAGTCGGGCCCGGCGCAGATGAAGAGATGCCGCGCGAGGTGGCCGACGCCAAACGACGCGGCGGCGGCTTCCGGTGTCGTGCGTTGCTTCGGCATGGCGCGGCTACTTCGTCGTGGTGGGCAGACCGGCGCCGGCCCATCCGCCGTAGCCGCCCTGCAGATTGATCACGCGATCAAACCCGTGCGCCTTCAGGATGCTGGCACCGATCATCGAACGCGCCCCGCCCTGACACTGCATCACGACCGGCTTCTCGCGCGGAATCTCCGCGAGCCGGCCCTCGAGCCGACCGAGCGGAATGTGCGCGGCGCCGTCGATATGCCCGGCGCTCCACTCGTTGAGATGGCGCACGTCGATCACGGTGACCGCGCCGTGCTTCAACGACTCCACGAGATCCGCGACGCCGATTTGCGGGACGTGCGACAGCGGCCGATTCGACGCGGCCGGCCACGCGCCGATGATCGCCGGCTCGAACCACGCGCCGATGCGATCGAGGCCGATCATGGCGAGATCCTTTACCGCCTGATCCACGGTGCCGGCGTCACCGATCAGAAAGATGTCGTCCGTGTAGGGCATCAGCCAGCCCATCCACGTCGTGAAGCTGCCGTTCATCGGCACGTTGAGCGTGCCGGGC
>CAYFLU010000075.1:4834-15855 GCA_964343975.1 uncultured Solibacteraceae bacterium | reverse complement strand
GCCGGCCGAGTGTGTGCGCGAGCGCATTCGCGTGCCAGTCGGTGACGAGCACCCGTCCGGTGGCACCCAGCGGTGTCATCGCCGCATCGAGCGCGAGCGTGAGGGGCACCACGCGATGCTCATCGATCACGACCGCGCCAATGCGGGAGCGGCGACGGTCTTTGTCGGCGTCGACGACTTGGCGCGGCATCACCTTGACGTCGGTCCAGTGCCAGATGCGTACGCGAGACTCGTCGGCGCGGCTCGCCGCCGGAGTCTCGGCGCCGTCGGCGAGCCCGGCGAAGACGAACGCGCCGTCCGCCGACCAGGCCAGCGGCCGC
This sequence comes from uncultured Solibacteraceae bacterium, assembly GCA_964343975.1. GTDB lineage: Bacteria > Acidobacteriota > Vicinamibacteria > Vicinamibacterales > SCN-69-37 > SCUN01. The sequence continues at coordinate 15,535 of CAYFLU010000075.1, read as the reverse complement.
GCGGTGGACAGCCGCGTGCCGTTCGGGAGGCTGTCGGACCCCGTGACGGTCAGCGCACGCTGTCCGAGGCCGGCGCCACGCGCGACCACGATGTCCACGACCGGCGCGGCCGCGCCGCGCGCCGGGTGCACGCGCGCGTACGCGAGGTCACGGCCATCGTCGCGCCAGGCGAGTCGCGAATACGTCGCTGCGGTGTCGTCGAGCACCGACGTCGCGGCCGCGCCACTGCCGGCCGCATCAACGAGTTGCAACCGCGCGCTGCCCTGGTTGTCGCCGCCCATGGCGAGGGCGAGACGATGGCCGTGCGGTTGCCACACAAACTGCTGCACGTTCTCGAACGACGTCTCGGTGCCGCTGTCGAGCGCGCGCACCGTCAGCACGAGCGGCGCCTCGTTCGTGCGGCGCGCCGAACCGCCGCGGCCGCCGGCGGCGCGTGCCGCGCCGTGTTCGATGGCAATGAACGCGCCATCGCCACTGAACGCGGCCGACTCCACGTCATCCACGCGCGTCTCGGTCCACGTGTCGAGTCGCAGAAGTCCGAGCCCATCGCGTGAGCTGCTGCGCGATCGCCCACTTTGCGCGTGGCCGATCGTGTAGCGCAGCCAGCGGCCATCCGCGGAGTACTCCGGGTCGCGCCCCAGCGGAATCACCAGCGTGCGGCCATCGGCGCGTCGCAGCACGCGCAGTTCGTCGTCCCAGTCGGATCGATCGATGCGATACGCGAGCACCGCACCGTCCGGCGAGAAGCCGAGGTGCGAGTCGGACACGACGAGTGATTCCCACCGCCCGGTGTCGGCCGGTGTGAGGGTCTGGGTGACGGTGGGCGTCGCTTGCGCCAGCGGGTACGCGGAGCCTCCCGCGAACAGCAGGGCGCAGATGAGCAGCCGGTGACGAAGACGCATGGACATACAGTAGGACGCCGCAGACCCACCGGCGGCGGCATTAGAAAACATTCATTTTCGGGTCGCGGCGCTTTCGTGCGACGATGGGTCCTCCGATGAAGCCGTTCCGTCACCGCGTCGCATGGCTGTTGCTGTGCGCCCTGTTCGCTGTTCAGGTGGACGTGTGGGCGTCATGGCGGCATGCTGCGGCCGATGACGACGCCGCGTGTGCGGCGATGGACGGCGCCGTCGAAGTCGGTCCGCACCACCGTGGCGGACCGCAGGTGGAAGCGCCAGTGCCGGCCGGGCCGGCCGACCACTGTGTGCTCTGCCATCTGCACCACGCGTTCGGTTCCGTGCGCGTGGTGGCGGTGGCGACGGTCGTGCCGCCGCGCACGGTGGTCCGCCTGGTGGCGGCCGATCGTGTGCTTGCCGCCGGCACCGAACGTTCGCCCTTCGTCCCTCGCGGTCCTCCCACTCACTCCAGCTAGACGCGTGTTGTTGTGCATCGTTGGCGCAGCGTGTTCGCACGCGGCGCCAGGATGCTCGTGTGTTTCGTGGTGTGTGTGGTGAGGATCGAATTTCATGAAGAAGCTGTGTGTACTGCTCGCCTGCTGGCTGTTGGCCGGGGCGACGGAAGCGCGCGCGTGGGCGCAGAGCGGCGTCGCGGTGTCGGGCACGGTGACCAATGTCACGGGCGCCGCGCCGGTGGCGGCCGCGTTGGTGGTGCTCGAATCGCCGAAGGGCAATCGCGAGACGAAGACCGACGCGAACGGGAAGTATGTATTCAGTGGCGTGCCGGCGGGGACCTATCACCTCGTCGTGCGCGTGGACGGCTATCAGGTGCCGCGTCAGGACGTCACGGTGGCCACGGCGGCGGTGACCGTGGACGTGCAGTTGACGGCGGACCTGCATTTTTCGGAAGTGACCTCGGTGAGTCCCGATGCGCGCAGCCAGTTCGACGCGTATCAGGCGACGAATGTGCTGGGCGGCCAGGAACTGGCGAAGGCCCTGCAGGCAACGCTCGCGGGCACACTGGCGAATGAGCCGGGCGTGGCCACGCGCGGGTTCGGTCCCGGGCCGGCACGGCCGGTGATTCGCGGCCTGGATGGCGATCGCGTGCTCGTGCTCGAAGACGGGCAGCGGATGGGCGATCTCTCGAGCCAGTCGGGCGATCACGGCGTCAACGTGAACCCGGCGGCCGCGCAGAAGATCGAAGTGGTGCGCGGACCCGCGACGTTGCTCTACGGCGCGAATGCGATCGGTGGGCTCGTGAACGTGGTGACGAAGAACGTGCCGACCGAGCGTGTGGCCAAGCCGAGCGGCACCCTGACGTTCGATACTGGATCGGCCGCCCGCGAGACGGTGGGCGCCGGGGACCTCAGCGTGGGGAGCGGCAAGTTCGCGCTGCACCTGTCAGCCAACGGGCATCGCTCCGGCGACTACCGCACGCCGAACGGCACCGTGTCGAACTCGTTCAATCGCGGCGGCGCGTTTCAGATCGGTGCCGGCTTCGTCGGTGAGAACGGCTACGTCGGAGCGAGCGTCGGCTACGACAAGAACCGCTACGGGATTCCGCTCGTGGAGGAAGGCGATACCAACCTCAATCCGCGACGCACGCTCTTCGATTTCCGTGCGGAGCAGCGGAATCTGGGCGGCTTCATCAATTCCTATCGCGTGACGTTTGGCGCCCGTCGCTATCAGCACGACGAAATGGATGGCGACGTCATCGCCACGTCGTTCAAGAACGACACGAACGAGTTCGAAGTGCTGGCGAATCATCAGCAGGTGGGCGCGTTCAAAGGTACCGTCGGGGGCTGGGGCATGACGCGGTCCTTCTCGGCCACGGGCGACGAAGTGCTGTCGCCGCCGGTCGATCAGAAAGCCGCCGCGGCGTTCCTGTATGAAGAAGCGGCGCTGGGGCCGCACGCGTCCTTCCAGTTCGGTGGCCGCATCGATCGCACGTCGTACACGCCGAAGGGCCTGACCGGGCGCGACTTCACGAACTTCTCAGGCTCCCTCGGGTTCCTCGTGCACCCGTCCGATCAGACCACGGTTGCTGTGAGCCTGGCGCGCGCCGCGCGCAACCCCGCGCTCGAGGAGCTGTATTTCAACGGGCCGCACGGCGGCAACAACGCGTTCGAAGTCGGCGATGACACCCTGAAGTCGGAGTATGCGACTGGCGTGGATGTTTCCTTCCGCTGGCAGTCTGCGGTGGCCTCCGGCGAAGTGGCCTACTTCTACAACCACGTGAACAACTACATCTACCGTCGCTTGACCGGCGAGGTTGACGAGGATCTGCCGGTGGCGGTGTTCACGCAGGGGGACGCCGTGCTGCAGGGCATCGAGTCCCATCTCGATCTGCACCTCACGTCGGCGCTCACCGCGGAAGCCGGACTCGACTACGTGCGGGGGCAGTTGAGCACGCTCAGCGTGCCGCTGCCGCGCATTCCGCCGCTCAGGGGCCGGCTCGGGCTGCGCTACCAGTACAACGCGTTCCAGATTGGCGCGGATGTGTCGCTGGTCAACAGCCAGAACCGGGTATTCACCACGCCACTCGCCGGCGGTGCGCTGAACGAAACCCCGACGGACGGCTACGGGCTGTTCAAGGCCTACGCGGCCTACAGCTTCGTGAGTGGCACGACGCTGCACACGCTCGCGCTTCGGGTGGACAACGTGGGTAACACGTTGTACCGCAGTCACTTGAACTACTTGAAGGATCTCGCGCCTGAGGTCGGACGGGACGTGCGGCTGAGCTACACCATCAAGTTCTAGATTAACGAACGTTCATCTGGACGATGGCGAAACCTTGATAAAGTGCCCTCATCATCCTGTTAAGGATGGTGGTGATGAGGGCACTTCGGCGGAGCATTGTCTGGCTGATCCTCGCGGGCTTCCTGTCCGCGCAGGGAGCCGTGTGGGTCGCCGCCGTCCACGCCGGTGCCGAAGACGACGCGGCGTGCGCCGGGATTGACGGCCCGGTATTTGTCGGGCCGCATCATCAGGGCGGGCCCGTCTTCGAAGAAACCAACAACCCGAATCCCATCGAGCATTGCGCGCTCTGTCACATGGAGCGTGCGGTGCATGGTGCCCGCTTCGGGAAGATCGAGAACCTGATCGTCGGCCGCCAGGTCGTCGCCGGGCCGGCGGAGTCGCTCCAGATCGTGTCCGCCCCGGCGCATCGCGCCGTCTCGCCGCGCGGCCCACCCCAGCTCTCTCTCTGACAACCCCTGATCGTGTGGTGTCACGTCCGCTGCATCGCGGCGGCGCGTGTGTCTGTGAGAGCTGAGGAGCATCATGATTCGTACGCGTGTGGTGTGTTGTGCGGCGGCCGCCGGATTGCTGGCCGCGTTCTGTGTGCCGTCGTCCGCATCGGCGCAGGTGGCCTCGGCGCCAGTGGCGACGTCGCCGTGGCTGCGCGCGGCCGTGAAGGATGCGCTGGCGAACGTCTCGGCCGCGCAGGATCCGCAGGGACAGGTGGGGCAGCCCATGCCGGCCGGTGGCGGGCGCGTGTTCAATCCCGACATGTCGGTCATCGCCAACTTCCTCGGCGTGGCCGGGAAGAATCCCAACAACACGGACCCGACGATGAGCCTGTCGGAAGTGGAGATGTCGCTTCAGGCGGTCGTCGATCCGTATGCCCGCGCGGACTTCTTTCTGTCGGCCGGGCCTGACGGGATGGGCGTCGAGGAAGGGTTCATTACCTTTACCGCGCTGCCCGGTGACTTTCAGATGAAGGTTGGCAAGATGCACGCGCAGTTCGGCAAGGTGAACACGCAGCACACCCACGCGCTGCCGTACGCCGATCGGCCGCTGATCGTGAGCAACCTGATGGGCGGGGAAGATGGGTTGACCGACAGCGGGGTCTCGATCTCGCGCCTCATTCCGGCAGGCGACCTCTTTCTCGAGGCCACCGGTGAGGTCTATGCCGGCACCTCGGGCGTCTACAAAAGCGCCCAGCGTTCGAAACTGAACTACATCGGGCGTCTGCGCGCCTATCGCGATCTCACGGAAGGCTCGAATCTCGATCTCGGGGCGTCGGCGTCCTTTGGTCCGACCGATGTCGGCCCGGAAGCGAACCGGACGCTCTTCGGCATCGATGCGACGTTCCGCTATCGTCCGCTCCGTCGCGCGATCTATCGTCGGTTCCAGGCGCGCACAGAGCTCGTGTGGAGCAAGCAGGATCAGTCGAGCACGACGCTCGCACCGAACACGTCCTTCGGCTTCTATGCGCTCGCGGAATATCAGTTCGCGCAGCGGTGGTATTCCGGCGTGCGCATCGACCGGTCGCAGCGCGTGCTCGACAGCACGCTGACCGACACAGGGCAGTCGTTCTTCATCACGTATTGGCCGAGCGAGTTCAGCCAGCTGCGTGGGCAGTATCGGCGCACGAACTACGCGGAAGGTCTCACGGGCAACGAATTCCTGTTCCAGCTGAATTTCTCGATCGGTGCGCACGGCGCGCACGTGTTCTAGGTTCCACGGAGGCACGACATGCGTTCATTCATTCGCACTTCTCTCATGGTTCTGATGGCGGCGGCCGCGCTCACGCGTCCCGCGGCCGCGGCCGGTCTTCGCGTCGTCGCGACCACCGAGGATCTGGCGTCGCTCGCGCGTGAAGTCGGCGGCGACAAGATCACGGTCACGGCACTGGCCAAGGGCTATCAGGATCCGCACTTCGTGGACCCCAAGCCGAGCTTCATCCTCGAGGTCAACCGCGCCGATCTGTTGATCGTCGTCGGCCGTGAACTCGAGATCGGCTGGTTGCCGCCGCTGATCAACAGCGCGCGGAACGCGAAAATCCAGCCCGGCAGCAACGGCTACCTCGACGCGTCGTCGAACGTGAAGATCCTCGAGATTCCGACCGGACAGATCACGCGGGCGATGGGCGACGTCCACCCGCAGGGCAACCCGCACTACTGGCTGGATCCGGCCAACGGCCGTCGCATCGCGCAGTCGATCAAGGACCGGCTGGTGCAGTTGCAGCCGGCCGACAAGGCGACCTTCGAGTCGCGCTACGCCGATTTCGACAAGCGCCTGGCGGCCGCCGAGCAGAAGTGGGACGCGGCGATGGCGCCGTACAAGGGCACGAAGATCGTGACATACCACCGGTCGTGGCCGAACTTCATGGAGCGCTTCGGCCTGAACGTGATGGGCTATGTGGAGCCGAAGCCCGGCATCCCGCCGTCGCCGTCGCACACGATCGAATTGATCGCCGACATGAAGGCGCAGGGCGTGAAGCTGATCTGCGTCGAGCCGTACTTCGACCTCAAGACGCCGCAGGCGATCGCGTCGCAGATTGGCGGCAAGGTGCTCGTGCTCGCGCCGTCGGTGGGCGGTGAGAAGGACGTGACGGACTACATCAAGCTGTTCGACTACAACGTCGGGCTGGTCACGAGCGCGTTGAAGCAGCTCACCGGAAAGTAGGCGAGTGATGGATTGGGCCATTCTGTCGTTTCTGGCGGCGCCGATTGCGGCCGCGTTGATCATCGCGGGCATTCACGCCTATCTCGGTCTGCACGTGGTCGAGCGCGGCGTTATCTTCGTCGACCTGTCGTTGGCGCAGATCGCGTCGCTCGGCGCGGCCATTGCCGTCTGGCATGGCGCCGATCCGCATGATCCGTCGATCTACTGGATGAGCCTGATCTTCACGCTGATCGGCGCCGCCATCTTCGCGATGATCAAGGGCCAGGAGGCCCACATCCCGCAGGAGGCGATCATCGGCATCTCGTATGCCGTGGCGTCGGCCGCGGTCATCATCACGATGAGCAAGGCGACGGGCGAGGCCGAGCATCTGAAGGACATGCTCGTCGGCAACATCCTGTCGGTGCAGTGGCCCGAGGTGTACCTCACCGGCGGGATCTATCTCGCGCTCGGCGTGTTCCATTGGATCTTCCGCAGGAGGTTCCTCGCGATCTCGCAGGATCCGAAGGCCGCGGCCGCCAGCGGCCTCTCGGTGCGCTTCTGGGACTTCCTCTTTTACGCCTCCTTCGGCCTGGTGGTCACCCGGTCGGTGGCCATTGCCGGCGTGCTGTTGGTCTTCTGCTATCTGATCGTGCCGTCGGTGGGCGCGATGTTGTGGGCCCGCTCGATCGGTCCGCGTCTGGCCATCGGGTGGGTGATGGGGCTCGTCGTGTCGGCGCTCGGGATGTATTTCTCGGTGCAGTTCGATTTGCCGACCGGTGCGGCGATCGTCTGCACGTTCGGTCTTGTCCTCATCGTGATGGCGTTGCTGCGTCCGTTGGTGGTGCGCCGGGCGGCCTGAGTCGTCGCGAACGTCACGTTCGGGGCGGGTGCGCGTTGGCGCGCCCGCCCTTTTTTGTGCCCTCCGAAGATGGCCAAATTAGCAATTGGCCTGACCACTTGAGCTTTAGGTTTCCCCGAACGTGACGCGCCTGCCCAAGCTCGCGTTCCTGTTCGAGCCGAAGTTGTACCCGATCGTGCTCACGCGCTGGGAAGGCGTGGAGCTGATGAACTACTCCGCGTTCATCTACGCGCTCGATCAGACCGACATCGCCATCACGGGCACCGGCACCCTCGACGGACAGGGGAGTGCCGCGACCTGGTGGGAATGGCGCACGTCGAATCGCGATTGCGCGCCGCGCAACAAACTGATCGACATGCAGGCGGCCGGTGTGCCGGTGGCCGAGCGTGTGTTTGGCGACGGCGCGTTCCTGCGACCGAACTTTATCCAGCCGTACCGATGCACACGCGTGCTCATCGACGGCGTGACGATCGTGAACTCGCCGATGTGGGAGATCCATCCGGTGCTCTGCCGCGACGTCACGGTGCGCAACGTGAACATCAAGAGTCACGGGCCCAACAACGACGGCTGTGATCCCGAGTCGTGCGATGGTGTCCTCATCGAGCGCTGCACGTTCGACACCGGCGACGACTGCATTGCGCTCAAGTCGGGGCGCAACGACGACGGCCGGCGGTTGCACACGCCGATTCAGAATGTGATCGTGCGCGACTGCACGATGAAGGACGGGCACGGCGGCGTCGTGATCGGCAGCGAGATCTCGGGCGGTGCGCGCAACATCTTCGCCGAGCGGTGCCGGATGGACAGCCCCATGCTCGACCGCGCGCTGCGCATCAAGACCAACTCTGTTCGGGGCGGCACCATCGAGCACGTCGTGATGCGCAATTGCACGGTCGGCCATGTCTCCGAGGCCGTCGTCACGATCGACTTCACCTATGAAGAGGGCAACACCGGCAAGTTTCCTCCGACCGTGCGCGATGTCGTGGTGGAGCGCGTGACGAGCCAGCAGAGCAAATACGGGTTGCTGCTGCGAGGCTACGAGAACGCGCCGATCAGCGATGTCCGCGTCAGCGACTGCGCATTTGCCGGCGTCGCGAGCGGCGACCGGCTGGAGCACATCAAGGACGTGCGGTTGACGCGCGTGCGCTACAACGGCGTCGAGCGCAACGAAACGCTTACGCGGGCTGGTGGCGGCGCGGACGCGCGCGCATGATCAGTGCCGTGCCCACCGCGGCGAGCACCGCGCCGCTCCAGTAGGGCGCGTTCGGTCCGAACGCGTCGAAGAGGAGGCCGGCGAGCAGGGGGCCGATCACGCGCGTGAGTGCGGACACCGACTGCGTGGTGCCCAGCATCAATCCCTGTTCCTGATCCGACACGCTGGTCGACACGATGGCCTGCAGCATCGGCATCGCCACGCCGACGCCGACACTCGTCAACACGGATCCGATGTAGAGCGGCACGACGGTGTGCGCGAACGCCACGACCAGATACGCCACGGTTTGCAGCGCCAGGCCGGCCGTGGCATTCGTCTGGTCGGGATACGCCTTCGCCAGCCGCCGGACGATGCCGCCCTGCACGATGGCCGTCGCGATGCCCACCACGGTGAAGAGCACGGCATTCTGCTGGGGGCCCCAGTGGAAGCGCGTCAGCGTGAACAGCGAGATGTTCGACTGCCAGCCCGTGAAGGCGATGTTGTAGACGAACATGGCGAGGAACACCGAGCCAAGGTGTTCGTGCGTCAGGGCGCGCAGGACACCCGCCATCGGATTGAATCCCGCCAGCGAAAAGGGGCCCGTGGGACGGACGCTCACCGGGCGGGTTTCGGGCAACACGAAGTAGCCGAGCGTGGTGTTGAGCAGCGCCAGGCCCGCGGCAAAGAACGCCGGCGCCGAGAGCCCCCAGAAATGTGAGAGCACGCCGCCGAGCGCCGGGCCAATGATGAAGCCGAGGCCGAACGCGGCGCCGAGCAGGCCGAAGTTGCGCGAGCGATGGGCGGGATCGGTGACATCGGCAATGTAGGCCTGGGCGATCGAGACATTCCCGCCGGAAATGCCATCGACGATCCGTGCCGCGAAGAGCCAGGGCAGCGACCGGGCCAGCCCGAACACCACGTAACCCGCAGCAGAGCCGAGCAGGCTGAAGAGCAGCAGGGGGCGGCGGCCGTACCGGTCCGACAGGCGGCCGAGGACCGGCGCGGCGAAAAATTGGAACAGGGCGAAGGACATCGACAAGGCGCCGACGGCAAACGCGGACGTCGTGAACTGCCGGACGACAAACGGAATGACCGGGATCAGGAGCCCGAGGCCGAGCATGTCGATGAAGACGGTGACGAGGATGAATGCGAGTGCCATGCGACAGTGGTCCTGAGTATCATGTCACTGCCAATGCCTCTGCCGTCTCCCAACGGTTCTGCCGAAGGTGCATTTGCCGCCGCCGCCACCCGGCCGGCGTGGATGCGCATCGGTCTGTGGGCGCTCGTGTGCTGGGTCACGATCTTCTGGCGGTTGTCGTACCTTCCGTTGATCGATCCGGACGAGGCGCACTACGCGCAGATCACGCGCGAGATGCGCGCGCTCGGCGACTATCTGGTGCCGCGGATCGACGGCGTGCCGATCATCGACAAGCCGGCGCTTTTCCATTGGATCCAGGCCGGGTCGTTCGCCATTTTCGGGGAGAACGAGCTTGGCGCGCGCATGCCGACGGCCTTGGCCGCCCTCGCGCTCCTCGGGATCACGTACTGGTTCGGCAAGCGGCTCTTTGGCCCCGTGACCGGCGAACGCGCGGCGCTGATGCTGGCGATGATGCCGTTGTCGTTCGTGCTGTCGAGCTTCGCCATCTTCGACATGGTGTTCAACGCGTTTCTCTTTGGCGCGTTCGCCTTGCTCGTCGTGTCGGCGCTCGAGAATCGCCCACGGTTGCAGATCCCGGGCTTCATCCTGTTGTCGCTCGCCGTACAGATCAAGGGCCCCTTCGTCTTCATCGTCGTGGTGGCCACGGCGATCGTCGCGGCGTTTTCCCGGGAGACGCGCGCGCTCCTCCGGCGGATTCACTGGTTGCCGGGGCTCATCGCCGCCGGCATCCTCGCGTTGCCGTGGTTCGTGCTGATGTTGCGGCGCTTCGGTCAGCAGTTCATCGACGGCTACGTGCTCTACAACAACCTGCAGTTGTTTGCCGCGCCGCTCTACCGGCGGAGCTTCTACCCGTTCTTCTACGTGCGCGTGGCGTTGTCGGCGATGTTCCCGTGGACGCTCGTGTGCCTCGGCGGGTTGATCGATGGCCTGCGGCATCGTCAGCGCGGAGAGTTGATGGAACCGCGCCGGGTGCTGCTCTGGGCGTGGACTGCTGTGATCTTCGGGTTCTTCTCCGCCTCGCGCTTCAAACTCGATCACTACATCTTCCCGCTGGCACCGGCCGCGTGCCTGCTGGCAGCCGACGCCTGGGATCGAGCCGCGGCTGAAGGTGGGCGTGCCTATCGCTTCACGTCCTTCAGTCTGCTCCTCACGGGCATCGTGCTGGCGCTACTCGGTGTGGCGGGTGGGATCGCGCTCGTCACGGTGG
>CAYFLU010000075.1:0-4734 GCA_964343975.1 uncultured Solibacteraceae bacterium | reverse complement strand
GGCATCGTGCTGGCGCTACTCGGTGTGGCGGGTGGGATCGCGCTCGTCACGGTGGATCTGAATCTGCCGCCGTCGAGCGCCGTGCTCTTTGGTGTGATCGGGGTGGGCGGCCTCACGTGGGCCGGCTATCTCGTGAGCCGCAAGTTCCGGCCACCGCAGTTCGGATGGCCGTTGGTGGCGACACTGCTCGTGCTCTACGCCGGCGTCGTGCTCATCGGGTTTCCTGTCTTCCGCGAGACCCGGCCGGGCGCCGATCTTGGCGTGTGGCTTCAGGCGCGAGTGGCGCCCGATGACCACATCGTGATCTACCGGCAGGGGCGTTGGAAGGCCAGCCTTCGCTTCTACGCCGAGCACCCGGTCCAGCAGACGGATCAGAAGGAAGAGCTGCTCGCGACGTGGACGTCTCCGGGGCGCACCTACGCGGTGCTGATCGAGTCGGACCTCGATGCGTTGAAGCAGGCCGGCCTGCCCGTGATCGAGGTGCACAGCGAGCGCGCCATCGTTGGCACGACGGGCAGCTTGCTGCGTACCCAGATCTGGGGGCGCGTGCTGGTGGTGACCAACAAGCCGCCCGACTGATCGCGCCTCAGCGGCTCGTGCGCCGCGCGCGCAGGTATTCAAAGACCATCGGCAGGATCGACACGAACACGATGCCGAGCGCCACGATCGAGAAGTTCTTCTTCACGATCGGCACATTGCCGAACAGCACGCCGGCGCCCACGCACAGGCCCACCCAGCCAATCGCTCCGCCCGCGTTGTACAGCATGAAGGTGCGCGGCGACATCTTGGCGGCGCCGGCCACGAACGGCAGGAACGTCCGCACGATGGGCACGAAGCGGCTCAGGGCCACGGCCTTGCCGCCGTGGCGCTCGAAGAACTCGTGCGCCTGATCCAAATACTTCCGATTCAGCAGCTTGCCGAAGATCGTGTCGTTGTTGGTGGCCTGAAAGACCCGGGGGCCGATGGCACGCCCGATGAAGTAGTTGACCGTGTTGCCCAGGTAGGCGGCGGCGATCAGCAGGAGGGTGACCGTCGGGAGGGAGAGCGAGCCCGTTGCGGCAATGGCGCCCACGGCGAAGAGCAGGGAGTCGCCCGGCAGGAAGGGCGTCACCACGAGGCCCGTTTCCGCGAAGATGATCGCAAACAGGATCCCGTAGACCCATTCCCCATAGGTCCGGACGGCGTCAAGCAAATGTGTATCGACGTGCAAAAGGAAGTCTATAATCCGCGCCATGCCAGCAATGTACATCATCATTCCGGTTCTGGGCGCGCTCGCACTGGCCTATCGTTTCTATAGCGCGTTCATTTCGGCGAAGATCATGATGCTCGACGACGCCCGCATCACGCCGGCGTGCGCGAAGAACGATGGGCAGAACTTCCATCCCACGTCGAAGTGGGTGCTCTTCGGCCATCATTTCGCTGCGATCACCGGATCCGGTCCGCTGATCGGCCCAGTACTGGCCGCGCAGTTCGGCTTTGCGCCCGGTCTCATCTGGATTGTCGCGGGCGTCTGCCTCGCCGGTGCCGTACACGACATGCTGATTCTCTGGGCGTCCACGCGTCGTGGCGGCGCGTCGCTCGCATCCATCGCGCGCACGGAGGTCGGCCCCGTCGCCGGGACCACTGCGGCGATCGCCATTCTGTTCGTCGTCGTGGTCGCGCTTGCCGGACTGGGACTGACGGTCGTGAACGCGCTCTACGGGAGCGCCTGGGCGGTGTTCACGATCGGCATGACGATTCCGATCGCGATCTTCATGGGCTTCTACACGCACTCGTGGCGTCCGGGAAAGACCAGCGAAGCCACAGTCATCGGCGTCATCGCGCTTGTCCTCGCCGTGCTGCTCGGCAAGCCGTTCGCCGCGTCCTCGTACGCGCACTACTTGCTCTTCACGCCGCACCAGCTCGTGATCATCCTCGCCGTGTACGGGTTCTTCGCGTCGGTGCTGCCGGTCTGGATGCTGCTCGCTCCGCGCGACTATCTGTCGTCGTTCATGAAGATCGGCACGATCGCGTTTCTTGTCTTGGGCGTGATCATCGTCAATCCGCACCTGCAGATGCCGGCGTTCACGTCCTATGTCAACGGTGGCGGCCCGATCATTCCGGGCACCCTGTTCCCGTTTGCGTTCATCACGATCGCGTGTGGCGCGATTTCCGGCTTCCATGGGTTGATCGGTTCGGGCACGACGCCGAAGATGATCAGCCGCGAAACGCACATCCGGCCGATCGGCTACGGCGCCATGTTGATGGAAGGGCTGGTCGGCGTGATGGCGCTGATTGCCGCGTGCTCGCTGCAGCCGTCTGATTACTTTGCGATCAACACGCCGCCCGCCGTGTATCAGAAGCTCAACGACCAGAACGGCGTCAAGATGCAGGTCGTGAACCTCCCGCAGCTCGAGCAGGAAGTTGGCGAGACGGTGCAGGGCCGGCCCGGTGGCGGCGTGTCACTGGCCGTGGGCATGGCGCAGATCTTCAGCAAGCTGCCCGGCATGGCGGGGTGGATGGACTACTGGTACCACTTCGCGATCATGTTCGAGGCGCTCTTCATCTTGACGACCATCGATGCCGGCACGCGTGTGGCGAGGTTTCTCGTCGGTGAGTTCATCGCGCGGGGCTCTCCGAGCTTCGCGCGCATGGCGGATCACAGCTGGATGCCCGGCGCCGTGATCTCCACGAGCATCGTGGTGTTCGGGTGGGCCTATTTCATCTGGGTCGGCAGCATCAGCACGATCTGGCCGATGTTTGGCATCGCCAACCAGTTGCTGGCGACCATCGCCTTGTCTATCGCGACGACCATCATCGTGAACAACCCGAAGAGTGCGAAGTATGCCTTCGTCACGCTGATCCCGTTTGTGTTCCTCGCGACGACCACGCTGTCTGCCGGGTGGTTGAGCGTCCAGAACAACTTCTGGCCGATCGCGATCGGGCCTGACCCGACCAAGCACGTGCAGGGCTACGTCGACACGATCGCCACGCTGACCATGATGGCGTGCGTGCTCATCATCATCGGCGCCGCCGTCCGGAAGTGGATTCAGGCGCTCGGCCCGTCGGCGGGCGCGGCGCCGGCCGAAGCCTAGGCCGAACGGGGCAGGGCCAACAGGCCCTGCGCGACCCAGCCGGCGCCAATGATGAGGAGGAACCCCTCGAAGTTGGCGCCGGGCACCAGATCCTGCGCGATCACCCACACTCCGGCGATGCCGAGCAGCACGCTCCCGATCTTCACCACCGTCGTATGCCACGATCGCGAATGCCGGGAGGCCGCGCACGCGGCCAAGCAGCACGCGGCAATCGCGAACGCCACTGCGGCGCGGCCCGCATAGCCCGGGTGCCGCAGGATCAGGAACATCACACCCAACCACACGGCCGTGGCCGTGTTGAATGCCGCAACAGCTCGAAATGCCAGCGCCATGACGCCTCCAGAGCGTCAGTGTATAGGTAATTACTTTGCAATACAAAGACATTGCGGGCGCCCCAGCAGGTGACCGGGGCGCGAGCGTGGCGAGCTACGAACTGCCGATGAGAATGCCGGCGGCGAGCACGAGCAGGCCGCCGACGACGACCTGGAACACGGCCGAGAGGAACGGCGTGTCCATGTATTTGTTGCGGATCCAGGCGATCGCGAAGAGCTCCAGCGCCACGATGACCATCGCCACGATGAAGGCGATATTGAAGTCGTGGATCAGGAACGGCACGGTGTGGCCGATGCCGCCGGCCATGGTCATCAATCCCGTCACGAGACCACGCAGGTAGGGCCGCCCCCGGCCCGTGAGTGAGCCGTCATCAGACAGCGCCTCGGCGAAGGCCATCGAGATGCCGGCGCCGATCGAGGCCGCGAGGCCGACGATGAAGGCGTCCCAGCTGTTGCGGGTGGCAAACGCCGCCGCGAAGATCGGCGCCAGCGTGGAGACCGACCCATCCATCAGACCTGCCAGGCCTGGCTGGACCACTTGCAGCACGAACAGCCGACGTTCGGCGACGTCTTCTTTCTCGCCGGCCGCGGCTTCGACCTGCTTCTGTTTTTCATCGGCGGCCGCCACATGCTGACGCTCAGCCTCGATGAGATCACCGAGCAGTTTGCGCGTGGCGGCGTCAGCGACGGCGGTCTGTGCGCGCTCGTAGAACCGGCGCGCTTCAATTTCCATCATCGAGGCTTGCTTGCGCGCCTCGGCGATCGGCAGCGGGCGCATCAGCCAGATGGGCTTCGGCACACTGAACCCTTGCACGTCTTGTCGGCGAATGAGCGGAATGTGGTCGCCGAACCGCGCCTGGAAGCGCTCGATCAGCTGGCCGCGGTGCTCAGACTCTTCCTCGCGCATCTCGTCGAAGATGCGGGCCGTGTCCGGGTAGTTTTCGCGAAGTCCGTCGGCGAAGTCGCCGTAGATCCGGCTGTGTTCCTCTTCGAGCGAGATTGCCAGCGCGAGGATCTCGCGTTCCGTGAGCTCCGAGAACTTGCGCGCCATCGTCGTCTGGTGCCTCCGGGAGACATTGTAAGACGACGATGGGTGGTGTCGGTGCCCTGGCGGTGGTTCAGTGCTGGATGGCTTGCTTGACCTGCAGGCGCCCCGTCAGGAGCAACTGCACGAGGTAGGCCCGGCTAGACTTGCCGATGCCTTCGTACACGTTGGCGAGCGTGTTGCTCACCGTGCGATGAGAGATCGAGAGACGCTGGCCGATTTCGCGATCGGTCAGACCGTCGGCCACGAGCGTCGCGATCTCGAATTGCCGGGGGGACACGGA
>CAYFLU010000074.1:0-15871 GCA_964343975.1 uncultured Solibacteraceae bacterium | reverse complement strand
CTACGCTTAGGGCGTGCCGCACCTCACCGAATGGCAATGGGCGATCGCGATCGCCGCCGCGTTCTGCGTCGGCGCAAGCAAAGCCGGGTTTGCGGGCCTCGGCATGGTCGCGGTCGTGGGCTTTGCCTCGATCTTCGGTGCCCGCGACTCCACCGGCATCGTCCTCCCCATGCTCATCGTCGGCGACCTTGGCGCGGTGCTCGTGTTCAAGCAGCACGCGCGGTGGGACTACATCCGTCGCACGTTGCCCGTGGCGGCCATCGGCGTCGTGGGCGCCGCGGTCGTGATGCACGGTCTCGACAACGCCGGATTCAAGCCCGTGATCGGCGGCATCATTCTCGTGCTGACCGCGTTGCAGTTTCTGCGGATGCGTTTTCCGGACGTGTTCGGCCGCGTGCCGCATTCGCGGCCGTTTGCCTGGATCCTCGGCGGGTTTGTCGGCGTGACCACGATGATGGCGAACGCCGCTGGGCCGCTCGTAGCGCTCCACTGCGTGGCGGTCGAGATGCCGAAGTTCGAGGTCGTCGGCACGCTCGCGTGGTTTTTCTTCATCATCAATCTCTTCAAAGTGCCCTTCAGCGTGTGGATCGGCGTGATCCACGGCTCGAGCCTCATGCTCAACGCGGTGCTGATCCCGGTGATCCTCGCCGGGCTCTTTGGCGGGCGCTGGCTGATCCATCGCATCCCGCAGCGGGTCTTCGAAGTGACGATGCTGGTGTTTGCCGCCGTAGCGTCGTTGCGGCTGCTGTTCGGCTGATCACCTCATCACCACCCTTCTGTTGTAGATTGCGCGCGGAGGCTCTGATGGTCCGTCGTCGATTCCTGCATCTGTCGCTCGTGTGCGCGCTGGTCGGTGGCGGTGCCGGGTGGCGGCCCGCGCTTCAGGCGCAGGCCACGCTCGAGCCCCTCGTCTACGACATTTCCTTCCCCGAGCCGGCATCGAAGACGTTTCACGTGGACGTGACCGTGCCGACCGGGAAGCGCGCGACGGTGGACCTGATGATGGCGATCTGGTCGCCCGGGTTCTACGGTCTGCAGAACTACGCGGACAAGGTCACGGCCTTCAGCGCGAAGGCCGCGGATGGCACGGCGCTCGAAGCGACGAAATCCTCGCCGAGTCGATGGACGGTGACGACGGGCGGGCGTGCGTCGTTCACGTTCAGCTACACGGTCTCCGCACCGCGCGGCAGCAACCTCGGCAACGGCGTCACGGAGACGGGCGCGGTGATCATCGGCCCGTCGACCTACATCACGCTGGTCGAAGCGCCGAACACGCACCGTCCGGCCGAGGTCCGGCTCGCGCTGCCGGCGACGTGGAAGGGCTCGATGACGTCGCTCGATGCGGCGCCAGGCGGCAAGCCCAACGACTACGTCGCATCCGACTACGACATCCTCGCGGACTCGCCGATTCTCGCGGGGGCGGACCTCGTGAGCACGCCGTTTACGGTCGGCGGCATCCAACACTACTGGACGTATCTCGGCGCTGCGGAGTGGGCCGGCGAGAAAGTGGTGGCCTCGCTCACGCCGCTGATTGAGGAGCACATCCGCTTCTGGGGCGGTTTGCCCTACAAGAAATACGCCTTCCTCAACATCGTCACGGGCGGTGGCGGCGGATCGGGCGTGGAGCATCTGAACTCGGTCGCGATTACGACGGGCGGCAAGGAGCCGGCGACGGCGCAGGCGCGGTTCCGAAACGCGGCGTTCATCAGCCACGAGTACTTTCATGCGATGAACGTGAAGCGCCTGCGTCCGGTCGAGCTCGGGCCGTTTGACTACGAACATTCGCCGGTCACCACCGGCCTGTGGGTATCGGAAGGGCTCACGTCGTATTTCGGTGATCTGCTCGCCGGCCGCTCGGTCGGCTCACTCGAGGACTACCTCGACATCTGCTCGCGCCATATCACGGACCTGCAGACCAAGCAGCCGGGCCGCCTGGTGCAGACGCTCGAGCAGTCGTCGTCGCAGATGTTCGAGCGGTTGGCGGCGGACAAGAAGGTCGACTACTACGTGAAGGGGCCTGTCGTTGGCCTTGTGCTCGACGCGAACATCCGCAAGCGCACCAACGGCGCGAAGAGCATGGACGACGTGATTCGGCTCGAGTATCAGCGGTGGTCGGGCGCGAAGGGATTCACCGCCGACGACTTCGCGAAGACCGCGGCGGATGCCGTGGGGTATGACATCAAGCCGCTGCTGCACAAGCTCGTGGCGACAACGGAAGAAGTGGACTACACCGAGATGCTCGACTGGTTCGGCCTGCGTTTCATGACCGGCGATCCCGCGAAGGCGTGGACGCTCGAAGTGCAGCCCACTGCGACGCGCGCGCAGAAGGAGCACCTGGCGGCGCTCCTGGCGCCCTCGATGAAATAGGAAGGGGCTGCCGCTACTTCCAGTAGTCGAGCCGCGTGACTGACGCGGCGCCGGGAGCGGGCCGCCCGACGCTGTCGCGTCCGATCGTGCAGCGCGCCGTATACCGCTTGGCGAGCGCCAGGAGGCGGTCTGCGTCGGCTTTGTTGTCGGTCTTCCACGTGACCTTGCCGTCGCTGACCACCCAGCCGGCCGCGCCCGCGTCCCGCGCCGTCAGCGCGTTCGGCGTGTAGGTGACGCACGATTCCTGCTTCAGGCTTCCGGCCGTGAACGTCGCACCGGTCCAGTACTTGTGCAGGTACTCCGCCGGCAGCTTGGGTGGCACGCCCGGCCGGGTGCTCGGATGGCGGCCGATGAAGCAGTGTTTGGTGTGCTGCTTTGCCAGCGCGAGCGCGTTCTTCGCGTCGTGCAGGTTGTCGAAGGTCGCGAGACGGTTGCGTCCGTCGGTGATGACCCAATCGCGTCCGTTCTTGTTTTCCCCAATGGCGAGGGCCCCGCTATTGAACGGCACGCAGTCCTCAGCGGATGCTCCTGTCGCCGCCGCTGGCGGCGACGGCGCCTTGGCCTGCGCTGCGGCCGTGCCCGGCGTGACGAGCGCCAACGCGCATAGGACCGCGATCGCGACTGTGCGCATCACTTCTTCGCCTTCCACGCCGCGAGCACCGCCGCTTCGCGTTCCGCGGAGATGCCGGCGATCTTGCCCTCGGCCAGCGCTTGCTGTTCGGCCGCCGGGCGCTGCAGGTGCCAGTCGAGCGTGGCGCGCGCAGTGTCGGCGAGGCTGCGGAAGGTGAGGCCCTTCGCCACGGCTTTCGCGCTCGAACGCTGCGAGAACCCCGGCCGCCCCTTGGGCGAGATCCACACCGGCAGATCGCGCCAGCCCGACACTTTCTGTTCCCGCAAGACGTCGGCGTTCACCCACGTGAACTGCGCACCGGCCGTCGTGATGGCCTTGATGCCATACAGCATCTCGGCGATCGACAGCGGCTTGTCGGGACCGCTCGCGTTGTAGATGCCCGTCTCGCGGGCTTCGATCATTCGGATCGTCCACTCCATGAGATCGCGCGCGTCGATGATCTGCACCGGGTCGGTCGGGTCGCCGGGTGCGAGGACCTCGCCACCTTTATTGATGCGCGCCGGCCAGTACGTGAAGCGGTCCGAGCGATCGAGTGGCCCGACGATGAGGCCGGGCCGGATGATGAGCGACATGCCGGGATAGGTCCGCTGTACTTCCTGTTCAGCAAACGCTTTGAGCGGGCCGTAGTAGCGCGACGCGTTGGCCGGCGTGAGGTCGTACGGATCGACACCGGCCGGCATCGTCGCGAGCGTGTCGGTCTCGTCCTTCCACGCGACGCTGTCGTCGGTGTACACCGACTGCGTGGAGATGAACGCGTAGTGCTTCACGTGGCCCTTGAGGTACTGGCCGACATTACGCACCCACCTCGGAAACGTCGTCGGGATGTCGAGCACCGCGTCGAAGCTGTGGCCCTTCAGCGCGCTCACGTCGGCGTTCAGGTCGCCGATCAACTGCTCGACCGCGCCCTTGAAGAAATCCGGCCGCGTGCGATTGCGATTGAGCAGGGTGACCCTGTGGCCGCGCGCGAGCGCGTATTCGACGGCCTCGGGCCCCGAGAATCCGGTGCCGCCGATGATGAGGAGATTGAGTGCCGTCGCCGCTTTCGGCACGGTGGGGGCCGCCACACCGGGAATGCGTGCCGTGCCCTGCGCGCGCAGCGCCGACGGCGACAGCGCGCCGGCGGCCGCGGCCAGCGTGGAGGTTTTCAGAAACGTGCGACGTGAAGGCGCCATCCGGGAGAGTGTAGTGGAAACGGGGGCGTCGCTCGTACACTTGGTGCCGATGGTGACCTGGACGACCTGGCGCCGCGCCGTCCTCGGCGCCGGCGCCGGTGCAGTGTTCGCGCTCGTGCTGCTGGCGTTTCTCGTGCTGACCGGGGTGCTCTCGGCATCGGCCGGCACGTATGCGACGCAGCAGATTCTCGCCGACGCGCTGCCGCGCGCGTGTGAGCAGCTGCTGCCCTGGCTCTTCATCTGGCTCTTCGTGCTGCCGCTGGCGCAGCGCGTGCCGGTCGCGCAGCCGTGGAGCGCGCTCGTGCTCTCGACGGCGGTCGCGGCGGCGTTTGTGCCGCTCGCGTTGAACCTGCCATCGGTGACCGCACTCGAACGCGCGTCGATCGCCATCGTGGCCGTCGTGACGCTGATGCCGATCGTGCGCGCGAACGACGTGTGGCTGTCCGCAGCGTTCGTCCTGACGGCCCACGTGGTGATGACGAGTGTGGCCGGTGTGTCCTTCGGCACCACGCCCGGATACGGCGTCTTCGATGCACGCCTTTCCGGCGATCCGTTCGTCACGGGCGGACGTCTCGGTCCGGCATTCGGTGTGTTCGGCTGGCTGGGGTGGGCGTGGCTCGCTGGCGCGCTCTTGCAGCACCAGCGACGGATCTTTGCGGATGCGCCGCGCCGCATCGGCGGCCGCCGCGAGGCGCTCGGCGATTTCGGCGTCGGTCTCGTCGTCGCGGCTGCGGCCGCGTCCGTGTTGTTTCTGGCGACGCTCTTCACCGCGCAGGCACGTGTGGCGGCCTTCGCGCCCACGCTCGCGGCGTTGTCAGCGTCGCTGACCACCGCCTTGCCGATCGCGCTCGCGGCCGAAGTGGTGTTCAGCTATGTCGTGGTCGGCGCGCTCCATCGCGTCATCGCGGCGCGGCCCATCGTCTTGGTGTGCGCGGTGGCCGTGGCGATCGGCTGGCATGCGATGACGCCCGGCGCCACCGCGCTGACCATGGCGGGCGCCGGGCTGGTGGCGGCCGCGTCGGCGAGCGCGTATCTGGCCACCGGCCGCCTGTGGATGCCGGTGGCGCTGCGCTTCGGTTGGCTGCTCTGCGCCGGCACGATCTACGGGTTCCCGCTGAGCGGGTGGCCGGTGCGGCAAGCCTGGTTCCAGCTCGAGACGGTGCGCTACACCGCGTGGAGCGGCGGGGTGCACGGGCCCGACGCGAGCCTGCTCGGCGCGCTCGCGAAGGCGGTGATGGTCGCAGCGGTCCTCTACGTCACGCGCTCGCGCGCGGAAAGTGAGTCACGGTGAAATATCGGATGTTGGGACGCACGGGTTTTCGCGTGTCGGAGATCAGCTTCGGCGCCTGGGCCATCGGTGGTTTCTGGGGCACGGTGGACGATGCCGAGTCGATGCGGGCGTTGCACGCGGCGATCGATGCCGGCGTCAACTTCATCGATACCGCGGATGTGTATGGCGATGGCCGCAGCGAACGCTTGATCGCGCAACTGCGGCGCGAGCGGCGTGGCGACACGATCATTGTGGCCACGAAGGCCGGCCGTCAGTTGCCGGAGCAGACGCGCGCCGGGTACTCGCGCGCGAACCTCACGCGCTGGGTCGAAGACAGCCTGGAGCGGCTCGACACGGACGCGCTCGATCTCTTGCAGCTCCACTGCCCGCACCCGGATGTGTACGACGCCGACGAGGTCTACGGCGTCCTCGACGATCTCGTGCACGCGGGGAAGATCCGGCACTACGGCGTCAGCGTGGAAACGGTCGATGAAGCCCGGCGCGCCATCCGGCACCCGCAGGTGAAGACCGTCCAGATCATCTTCAACATCTTTCGGCAGAAGCCCGCGGACGTGTTCTTCGCGGATGCGCAGGCGCGCGAGGTCGGCATTCTCGCGCGCGTGCCGCTCGCGAGCGGCCTGCTCACGGGCAAGCTCACGCGCGACACGGTGTTCGCCGCGGATGATCATCGCCAGTTCAACCGGCAGGGCGAGCGGTTCGATATGGGCGAGACGTTTTCCGGCGTGCCGTACGACGCGGCGCTCGATGCGGTAGACGCGCTGCGCCCGCTCGTGCCGGCCGGCGTGTCGCTGGCGCAATTCGCGCTGCGGTGGATCCTGATGCACGACGCCGTGACGTGTGCGATTCCCGGCGCCAAGACACCCGCACAGGCCCGCGACAATGCCGCGGCCGCCGATGTGGCGGCGCTCGATCCGGCGGTGATGACGGCGGTGCGCGCGATCTACGACGCGCGGATCCGCGGTCTGGTGCACGCGCGATGGTAGATCCCCGGCATTTGGTCGTGCGCTGGGGCGTGCTTGGCGTGGCGCGCATCGCCACGCGCAAAGTCATTCCCGCGATGCAGCAGTGCCTGGCGGGTAAGGTCGTCGGGTTGGCGTCGCGTGATGCGGATCGCGCCGACATGGCCGCCGCGGCGATGAACATCCCGAAGTCGTACGGCAGCTACGAGGCGCTCATCGACGATCCCGACATCGATGCCGTCTACATTCCGCTGCCCAATCACCTGCACGTGCCGTGGGCGATCCGCGCGGCCGAGGCCGGCAAGCACGTGCTCTGCGAGAAGCCGATCGCCCTCACCGTCGCCGACCTCGAGCAGTTGATCGCCGTGCGCGACCGCACGGGCGTGCTGATTCAGGAAGCGTTCATGTATCGCGCGCATCCGCAGTGGCGGCGTGCGGTCGAGATCGTGCGCTCCGGCGTGCTCGGCGACGTGCGCGCGGTGGTCGGCGCGTTCAGCTACTCGAACCCGGACCCGGCCAACATCCGCAACGTGGCGGCGTGGGGCGGCGGTGGGCTGTACGACATCGGGTGCTACCTCGTGAACTGCGCCCGCCTTATTTTCAATGGCGAGCCGCGACAGGTGAAGAGCGCGATGGTGCGCGATCCCCAGACCGGCGTCGATCGCCTGACGTCGATGTTGCTCGAGTTCGATCACGGGCATGCCCTCGGCGTGTGCGGCACGCGCCATGTGCCGTATCAGCGCATCCAGATCCTGGGCACCCAGCAGCGCCTCGAGATCGAAGTGCCCTTCAACTCGGCGCCGGAACGGGAGTCGCGCCTGTGGCTTGACGACGGCGCGGATCCCTACGGCAGTTCCGCCGAGGCCCTGAGCCTGCCCGCCGCGGACCAGTTCTCGATCCAGTGCGAGGAGTTCTCCCGGGCGATCCTCGGGCGGTCGGCGGCCCCGTATCCGCTCGAAGATTCGCTCGCCAACCTCCGCGTGATCGAGGCGGTTATAAACTCGAGCGAATGATCTCGTTCAATAAAGTCAGCAAACAGTACGGGAAGCAGGTGCTGTTCGTTGACGCCTCGTTCCAGCTCAACCCCGGCGAAAAGTGCGGCCTCGTCGGGCCCAACGGCTCCGGCAAGACCACGCTCTTCCGCATGATCACGGGCGAAGAGGCCTGCGACGACGGCGACGTGTCGGTGCCGAAGCGCCTCACGATCGGCTATTTCCGGCAGGACATCGAGGAGATGTCGGGCCGGTCGGTCCTCGACGAGGCCATTGCCGGCAGTGGCCGGCTCGGCGACCTCCACCACGAGTTGAACGACCTGCAGAACGCGATGGGGGATCCCGCGCGCGCCGACGAGATGGACACGATCCTGGCGCGCTTCGGCGAGGTGCAGGAGGAATACGACCACCTCGGCGGATACGCGATCGAAAGCCAGGCGCGCGAAGTGCTGCATGGCCTCGGCTTCGACGACGAGCGCATCGACGGCGACGTCGGCGCGCTCTCGGGCGGCTGGAAAATGCGCGTGGCGATGGCGCGCGTGCTGCTCGGCCGGCCCGACGTGCTCCTGATGGACGAGCCGACGAACCACCTCGACATCGAGTCGATCGTGTGGCTCGAGAACTTCCTGAAGACGGTGCCGGCGGCGTTGCTCATGACGTCGCACGATCGCGACTTCATGAATCGCATCGTGACCAAGATTGCCGAGATCGACGACGGCGAGATCACGTCCTATTCGGGCAATTACGACTTCTACGAGCGCGAGCGCAGCTTGCGCGAAGCCAATCGCGAGGCGGCCTTCGCGCGTCAGCAAGCGATGTTCGCGAAAGAGCAGCGCTTCATTGAACGCTTCAAGACGCACGCGGCCAAGGCGGCCCAGGTGCAGAGCCGCGTCAAGGCGCTCGACAAGATCGAGAAGATCGAGTTGCCGAAGCGCCGCGTGGTCGTCGAATTCGACTTCCGGCAGCCGCCACGGTCGGGCGATGACGTCGCCGCGATCAAGGGGCTCAGCAAGGCGTACGGCACGCGGACGATCTACGACAACTTCAACATGCAGATCCAGCGCGGCGAACGCTGGTGCGTGATGGGGAAGAACGGCGCGGGGAAGAGCACGTTGCTCAAGATGATCGCCGGCGCGCTCGAGCCCGATGCCGGGGAAGTGAAGCTCGGCGCGAGCTTGAAGATGGGCTACTTCGCCCAGCAATCGCTGCAGTTGCTCAATGCGGACCTGACCATCTGGGAGCAGATGCAGAACGACTTTCCGCAGGAGTCGATCGGCGCGCTCCGCAGCCTGCTCGGCGCGTTCCAGTTCTCGGGCGACGAAATCGACAAGAAGATCCGGTCGCTCTCCGGCGGCGAACGCTCGCGGCTCGTGATCGCGCGCATGTTGCTCTATCCGCCGAACTTCCTCGTGCTCGACGAGCCGACGAACCACCTCGACCTGGCGACGAAAGACATGCTGATCAACGCGCTCAAGGACTTCGAGGGCACGATGATCTTCGTGTCGCACGACCGGTCGTTCCTGCGCGGGCTCAGCAATCGCGTGCTCGAACTCGGTGGCGAGAGCGGCACCGATAGCCAGCCCCTGATTTATCCGGGCTCCTATGTGGAGTACGTGGCCCGCACCGGTCACGAAGCCCCCGGCGTGCATGCCTAGTCACGGCCGGATCCAGGACATCGAACGCTTGCGCGCGCTCGCGGCGCTCGGCGTGGTGCTGGGTCACGTGCCGTGGTTGCAGGCCGCCAGTGAACGCCTGCTGCGATTCCACCTCGATCCCTGGACGGGCGTCGATCTCTTCTTCGTCATCTCCGGCTTCGTGGTCTCGCGCGCGTTCGAGCGCGATCTCGGCGAGGCGGGCGGGCCGTCGCCACTGCGCGCCGCCGTGGCCGCGTTTTATCGCAAGCGCACGGCGCGGATCGTGCCCACGGCGTGGCTCGTCGTCGCGCTCTGGGTCGCCGGGCTTCAGTGGTTCAATCGCGCCGGCGCGTGGGGCACGGTGACAGGGGGACTGTGGCCGGCCACCGCGGCGTCTCTGGCCTTTGTGGCCAACTACGCCGAGGCCGGATGGGGCGTCGCGCTCCCGATCATCGGGTACTGGAGTCTTTGCATCGAAGAGCACTTCTACGCCGCCTACGCCGCCTTTCGCGCGCTCGTCGCATCGTCGGCGGCCCGACTGTGGCTGTTGGTGGCGGTGATTGTGGCGGTGCAGGCGTGGGGCGCCGTCACCGGAGCCACGCGCACCTCGCCGGGACTGTCGCACGTGCGCATGGATCAGTTGGCGATGGGCGTGGTGCTCGGTCTCCTCCGCGAGCGATGGACCGGTGCGCGCCGCTGGGACGCGGCGCTGCGTGTGCGCGGATGGCGACGTGCCGCGGCGAGGCTCGGGCTCGTGGCGCTGATTGCGCTGCTCGCGTCGCTGGCCGTGACGTGGCTCGACGTGTCGCGCGGCGACGCGCCGATGTTCGTGTGGGGCCGCGTGCTCGCGACCCTGGTGCCGGGCGCGATCGTCTGGGTGGCGGCGAGTGACGCCGATTTGCTGGCGGTGCGCACGCTCCGCCTCGGCGATGCGCTCGCGGGCATCGGCGCGCGATCGTACGCGCTCTATCTGATGCACATGCCCGCGTTCATCATCGTGACCGAATGCCGCGCGCGCTGGTTCGGCGCGACGATGCCCGTGTGGATGCCGATCGCGGAAGTGCTCGCATTCGCGGTACTCCTCGCCGGCATGGTCGAAGCGAATTACAGAATCGTGGAGCGCCCGCTGATCGCGTGGGCCGCGAAGCCGCGATAGGATAGTGACATCGTGTTCATGTCCTCTCTTCGGCGCGTGTGCGCCTGCGCCGCGATGGTGGTGTTGGTGAGCTGCGGCGGTTCGTCCCCGGCGTCGCCTTCATCGTCCACCAGCAGTGGCTCCACGTCATCGACGTCGACCGGTCGCTTCGTGACGACGGAACGTCTCGTGGATTTCGTGTCGGGCGCCGGCGTGGCGGGCGTGACGCCGACGACGACCGACACGCGCACGTTCTATACGGCGGCCACGGATTCCACCGGCGCGTTCTCGCTCGGCGTCGATACGTCGTCGTCGAGCGGTTTGCCGTTCACGTTTGCGGGCGCGTCGATCGTGACGCGACAGACCTACGTGCAGGTGCCCGGCAATGCCGTGACCGTGAGCGTGTTGCCGAAGACGTTCGACCTCGCGTCGTTCGACGAGATGTGCCGGCCCACGATGCTCACGCGATGGACGGCGACGCCGCTGCTCGTGATTCAGACGCAGACGCTGCAGTTCACGTCGGCCAACGACTCGGCGTTTCCTGCGATTGCCGGCACCATGACGGCGGGCGATCTCGCGAGCTTGGCGGCGGATTTCAACTGGGGGCTGCCGCTGCTGACCGGGAACACGTTCGGCACGTTCCAGGCCGTGGCGCCGGTCACCGCCACGCCCGGCACGTCGGTGACGATGCTCAATGCGAATCAGATCACGGTGGGGCGATTCGCCGGTCTGCGGGCGGCGATCGGGTCGGCCGCGCTGTCGCGCTGGCTGTATCTGCCCGATGGTCGCATCGCCGGCGGCTTGATCATGCTCGACCGCGACTACGACGCGTCGAATGACCCGCTCGTGCGCATCGTGCGCGCGCATGAACTTGGCCACACCATGGGCTACAACCACGTGACCGGGCGGACGTCGATCATGAATGCGACGCCGACGATCGAACCGAACGCCGCGGACCTCTTGGCGATGAAGCTCGCGTTTGCCCGGCCCCCGGGCAACAAGAGCCCCGACATCGACCCGTCGGGCTTTTCGATCAACAGCCTCACCGCCGCGCGCGGTGTGTGGACCGACGCGATCAAGTAGCCGTTACTTCACGAACGCCATGCCGTCCGGGCCACCGCCCGGGCGGATGCGCCGCGTCACCGCGAGCGTCTTCAGGTCGAGCACGGCAATCTCGTTGTCGCCGGTGACGGCGACGAAGGCGCGTGTGCCGTCCGGGTCCATCAGGATGCCTTCGGGCGATGCGCCAACCTTCACGCGTGTGGTGACCGCGCGCGTCTTCACGTCGATGACCGCCACGTCGCCGTTGTTGATGTCGGACACGAGCGCGCGTGTGCCGTCGAGCGTGAAGACCAGCCGATTGCTGCGTCCCGTCTTGGCGTCCATCGTCGCGATCACTTTTTTCGTGGCCGTGTCGATGATCGAGATGCCGCCGTCCTGGGAGTGGGCGGCCCACAACTGCGTGCCGTCCGGCGTCAGATGGATGCCCTCAGGTCCCTTGCCCACGGGAATGGACGTCACGGTGGTGGCGGCGGGTGTGGTGCCGATCTCGATGATCGACACGCTGTTGCCCGCGATGTTGGCGGTGTAGAGCGTGCGACCGTCGCGGCTCGCGGCGACCATGTGCGTCTGGGTCTGGCCGGTGCCGACGATCCAGTCGATCGCGTTCTTCGCCGGGTCGTAACGCGCGACCACACGGCTGGTCTCTGAGGTGAAGTAGAGCTTCCCGCCGCTGACGGCGAACCCGTGCGGCCGCAACAGGGGGGCGGTGTCGAACCGGCGCAGTTCCTTGTTGGTCGCCACGTCGATCACCGAGATCGAGCTCCCGATCGTCTGGCCGTCGCCGTAGTTGGCCGCGAAGGCGAGCCGCCCGTCATCGGAGACGGCCAGTTCGTGAGGGCCGACGCCGACAGGCACCGGGGCGCCCACTTGCCAGGTGCCGAGATCGACGCGCACGTAGGTGTTGTCCGTCTTGTTCAGGACGAGGAGCGCGGAGCTTGCCGGTGCCGCGCCGGCGGCACCGCCGACGCCGAGTGCGGCAGCCACGATACTGGATAGGAGAAGACGTTCTCGGGCAGGCATGGCGAGATAGTAGCCGATGCCGCGCCGACGTCGCGCCGGGCGATTTCGCCATACCCAGACCCCCGCGCGGCCGGATAGAATTCCAACGCCAAAGGTGGCTACATGAAACTCACGTCCGTTGTCTCGCGTGCCCTGGTCGCTGCGATCGTCGTGGCGGCTCCAATGGCTCTGCTTGCGCAGAGCAAACCCGCGCCGAAAGCGCCGGCCAAGTTGACGAGCGCCGATCTCGCGGTGGCCAAGCCCGGCCGCGACCCGAATCAGCCGATCGACGAGGAATACACGAAGAACATCAAGAAGTACACGACCGAGCCGTTCTTCCTCTCGCCGCTCGTGGACTACATGCCGGCGATGAAGGGCGTGCCGACGCCGTGGGCCGTGCTGAAGGACGTGGCGGGCGCCGAAGGCAAGCTGCCGAATTCGAAAGAGGTCTACGAGTACATGCGCCTGTTGGCGAAGGCGCTGCCGAATCGCGTGAAGGTCTACACGATCGGCCAGACCGAAGAAGGCCGCGAGATGATGGCCGTCGCGGTGGCGTCGGAAGGCCTGATGGCCAAGCTCGACGCGAACAAGGCCGACCTCGCGAAGCTCGGCGACCCGCGCACGATCAAGCTCGACGACGCGGTGGCCGATGAGATCGCGAAGCGCGCGGCGCCGATCTACTACATCACCGGCTCGATCCACTCGACCGAGGCCGGCGCACCGAGCGCACTCATGGAGCTCGCGTATCGCGTGGCCGTGGACGATGCGCCGTACGTGCGCAACATCCGCGAGAACGTGATTACGCTGATCACACCGATCGTGGAAGTGGACGGCCGCGATCGCGTGGTCGACCTCTACGAATACCGGAAGAAGCACCCGAAGGATCAGGTGAACGGCGCGATCTACTGGGGCAAGTACGTGGCGCACGACAACAACCGCGACGCCATGGGCGTGACGCTCAAGCTCACGGAGAACGTGCTGAACACGTTCGTCGACTGGAAGGCGCAGGTGCTGCACGACCTGCACGAGTCGGGGTCGTTCCTGTATGACAACACGATCGGCGACGGACCCTACAACGCGTGGCTCGATCCGATCCTCACGAACGAATGGCAGATGATCGGCTGGAACAACGTGAACGAAATGACGCGCATGGGGATGCCCGGCGTGTTCGCGTTCGGCACGTTCGACACCTGGTCGCCGGGCTACCTGATGTTCATCGCGGCGACGCACAACGGCATCAGCCGTCTCTACGAGACGTTCGGCAACGGCGGCTCGGCCGACACGCAGGACCGCACGCTCTCGGCCAACGAGACGTCGCGCACGTGGTACCGCCAGAATCCGCCGCTGCCGCGCGTGCGGTGGTCGCTCCGCAACAACAACAACTACGAGCAAACGGGCATCCTGATCTCGCTCAACTATCTGGCGAACAATCGCATTCAGCTCCTCCGCAACTTCTATGAGAAGAGCAAGCGCTCGATCGAGAAGGCGAAGACGGAAGGGCCGGCGGCGTATGTGTTCTCGGCCAATGATCCGCGCCTCGGCTCGCAGTCGGAACTGATGCGCGTGCTGCAGAAGCAGCGCGTGGAGATCTCGCGCGCGACGGCGCCCTTCAGCGTGCAGGTGCGCGCCACGGCGACGGCGGCTCCGGCGGCCGGTGGCCGCGGTGCGGGGCCGGCGGGTGCGGGCGGTGGCGGCGGTCGTGGTGGCCGCGGCGGCGGCGCGGCGGGCCCGGGGCCGGCATCGATGGAGACCAAGGAATTCCCGGCCGGCTCGTTCATCGTCCGGATGGATCAGCCGTACTCGCGCATTGCCGACGCGCTTCTCGACTACCAGTACTGGTCGCCGAATGATCCGCAGAAGAACCCGTACGACGACACGGGCTGGACGTTCCCGGAGGCCTTCGGCGTGCAGGCGACGCGCGTGACCGATCCGAAGGTGCTCGACGTGGCGATGGAGCCGGTGAAGGGCACGCCGATGCCGCTCCAGACGGGCGCGACGGGCGCGGGCACGGTGTTCGCGATCAACTACAGCGCCGACAACGCGTTCATCACGCTGCGCTACCAGCTCAAGAACGCCGACATCTCGGTGGCGGAAGAGAGCTTCGACGCGGCGGGCACGAAGTTCGCGCGCGGCACGTTCCTCATCAAGGGCGTGGCGCAGGCCGACCTCGACAAGGCGACGAAGGAAGTCGGCCTCAAGGCGGTCGCGCTCGACGCGGCGCCCTCGGTGAAGTCGCACCCGGCGCGCGCGGCGCGCGTGGCGCTCCTGCACAGCTGGCAGAGCACGCAGACCGAAGGATGGTGGCGTATCGCCCTCGACTTCAACAAGGTGCCGTACGACTACGTCGATCCGGAGTTCATCGGCAAGACGACGAACCTTCGCGAGAAGTACGACGTGATCCTCGTCGGACCGGGCGTGACGCAGGCGGCCATCGACGGCCAGCCGATGTACGGCAACCCGACGCCGTGGAAGAACTCGCCGGACACGCCGAGCATCACGAAGCTCGCGGAAACCGACGACACGCGCGTGGGCATGCAGCTCGAAGGCCTGCTGAACCTGCGCAACTTCGTGAACAACGGCGGCGTGCTCCTCGCGGCCACGACGAGCGCGAACACGTTCATCACGGGCGGCATCATCAAGGGCGTCACGGCGTTCAACCCGGGGAGCGACTCCCGCGTGGTCGGCACGTTGCTGCGCACGCGCATCGCCGATGAGACGAGCCCGCTCACCTACGGCATCCCGAGCAACCTCGCGGTGTATTCAGATCGCGGCGCCGGCTGGAACATCGGCGGCGGATTCGGCGGCGGTCGCGGCGGTGGCGGTGCAGCCGGCGCTGGTGGTGGCGGTGGCCGTCAGGGCGGCGCCGGTCCGACGCGCGCGACGGGCCGTGGCACGCCGAACGACCCGGACGTGGTGCAGGGCCGTCCCGCGAACCTCGGCGAGACGCCGAGCCAGCCGGCCGGTGACCTCGCCAACAACGGCGGCGGTGGCGGCCGCGGCGGCAACGCCGTGCCGACCCCGATCGAGTTCCAGCCGCGCACGGTGTTGAGCTTCTCGTCCAACGTGAGCGACCTGCTCGTGTCGGGCCTGCTCGGCGGCGGCGACGACATCGCCGGCAAGGCGGTGGTCGTCGACGTGCCGTCGCAGAAGGGCCACTACGTGGTCTTCGCGAACAACCCGATGTACCGCGGCGAGACGATCGGCAGCTACGGCATGATCTGGAACGCGCTTCTCAACTTCGACAACCTCGGAGCGGGGCGGAAGTAAGACCGCCCACCGAGATCGGCGGATCGACACGACGCGGGCGCCCGGTGATCCGGGCGCCCGCGTTGTTTTGTACCATCGGTGCTGTGACTGACATCGCCCCGATCAAGCGCGCGTCTACCGTCGTGCTGATGCGCGACACCGCGCGCGGCCCCGAAGTGTTCATGGTGCGCCGTACCTTCACCATCGCGTTCATGGCCGGCGCCCATGTGTTTCCCGGAGGCCGCGTCGACGAGGCCGATGCCGCCGACGTGTCGTGGGCCGATCTGCCTGACGGCGCGGCCGCGCATCGCGCGCCGAGCACGGCCTTCGCGGTGTCTGCAGCGCGCGAGCTCTTCGAAGAAGCCGGTGTGCTGCTCGCGCGC
>CAYFLU010000073.1:0-15880 GCA_964343975.1 uncultured Solibacteraceae bacterium | reverse complement strand
GCAGCTTCTGCATTCCGTGCCACTTGTCGGTGACGTAGTCGATCGTCTCGCTCTTACCCCACGCGTAGTCGTTCAGGAATGGATTGGTGTTTGTGACCTGCTTCGCGTTCTTCAGATCCGCGCCGCTCACGAACATGTCCGGCGAGTCGTTGTAGTCCTGCACGGTGTGCACGAACACGTCGGCGTCCTTCGCCTTGCCGAGTCCGGTCACCGACTTATCGACGAACACGAGCCGCTCCACGCCGCCACCCGGCGCGAGCCGGCCATAGCCCTGCTTCTTCGAGCGCTCCCCAAAGAGGCTTACATACTGCGGCTTCGACAGATCGATGCCGTCCGTCGCGCTCTCGATCGGCGCCAAACGGTGCATCGTCATGTCGGCCTTGCCATCCGTGAGCTTCTTCGCGCTCGAGCCATCCGGCGCCACCTGCCAGATGTCGTACCGGTCGTACACGAGCACGAACGCGTCGTCTTTGGCCCAGCCGCCCGTGCCGAACATCGGCTTCTGCTTTGTCGTCTGGTCCGAGTCCTTGTTCACGAAGCTCGTGGTCGTGATCTTGCCCGTGATGTTGGTGATCGCCTTCGTCGCGAGGTTGATCGTCCAGTACTGATCGGCGTCGACGAACAGCACGTACTTGCCGTTCGGGCTCACACTCGCATTGCCGCCGACGTTCGCCTTCAGCAATGTGCGCGCGCCCGTGTTCATGTCGGCGATATAGAGATCCGACGCGCCGCGGCCGATGCTGCGCTCCATCGCGTACTTGGTCCACTCCGACACGAAGGCCGATGACGACTTGCGGATTGGCGAAACGGTTTCGGTGAAGCTCTGGCCAAGCGCGGTGAACGCGTTGGTGTTGATGTGCCACACGCCGAGCAGGTTGCGCCGGCGATCCTGATTTGCCGTCAGCTTCTGTTTCGACATCACATCGGCGTCCTGCCAGTGCCACACGGCCACATCGGCGGGTTCGACGGTATCTGCCGCAGGCGCGTCCGCCGCTGCGCCACGTCCACCACCGCGGCCGGCCGGCGCTGCCGGCTTGTCCGCCCAGGGCGCAAAGCCCAGAAGCACTGACGTGCCATCGTCGCCCCACGCCG
The DNA here is from genome assembly GCA_964343975.1 of uncultured Solibacteraceae bacterium. Classification (GTDB taxonomy): domain Bacteria; phylum Acidobacteriota; class Vicinamibacteria; order Vicinamibacterales; family SCN-69-37; genus SCUN01. The sequence continues at coordinate 14,788 of CAYFLU010000073.1, read as the reverse complement.
CCCGGCGGAATGTCACGAGTCGCTGACCGGCGGGGAACTTCGCGTCGGTCGTCGGGTCGTACGTGTGGAGCGTCTCGCTTGAGGTGCCCACGCCGGTCCACGCGAGGATCTGATAGGTGAGCCCGTCCTTCTTATCGTCGGCCTTGCTCTTCATCACGAGCAGATCCGCGGCGTCGCGACGCCAGGCGAGTCCGAGGTAGGCCGCACTGGCCGAGTCGATCACCTTCAATGTGCCGGTGGCCGCGTTGTAGAGCTGCACGCCGTTGCCGGCCTGATCTGCGGCGTTGATCGTCATCGCCAGCACGGCGCCGCTGTCCTGCCACGCCTCTTCGCTGACGTTGCCGAAAGTCACTTCGCCGTTGGTCGCGAGGTTGCGGATCGCGATCGTGCCGCCCGCCGCGGGCGCATCGTCGATCGCATTGCCACCGGCACCACCACCACGCGCGCCGCCGCCGCGTCCGGCCGGCGCCGCCGCGGCAGCCGCACCGCCACCGGCTACCGCCGGCGCATAGCGCCGCATCAGGAGGAACTTGCCGTCGCCGCTGAACGAGAAGCTCTGCACGTTGTCGAGCGTCTGCTTGGCGCCGGTTGTGAGGTTCATCAGCGCGAGCTTGTTCTGCACGGGCTGGTTGCTCGCGCGCATCCGATCTTGCTGCGCCTGCGAGTAGCCGATCGACCAGGCCGCCCACTTCATGTCGGACGTGTAGGCGAGCTGCGAACCGAACGGCTCAGCGGTCACCTTGCTGGTCGCGAGCTCCAGCAGCCGCAATTCCGTGTCGCGATTCGACTTGGTCACGGTGTAGCCAAGCCACTTGCCGTCGGCCGACAGGCCGCCACCACCGCCTCCGCCACCGAACCGGCCGCCCCCGCCGCCGCCCGCCGGGGCGATCGTTTCGAACTTCCCGTAGTCCGCAAACCCCGGGATGGGCTTCGATTGGGCGCTGATGGAGAGGCCGGCGGCGAACGTAAGGCTCGCCGCAAGGAAGGCTGACAGAGAGCGTCGCATGCGGGCCAGAATATACCCAGATGAAGGACAAGCACGAGATCGTCACCAACTGGCTGCCGCGCTACACCGGTGTCCCGGTCGAGGAGTTCGGCTCGCACATTCTGCTGACCAATTTCGGCCATTATCTCGAGGTCTTCGCGCGTCTCATGGGCGGAGGCACGGTGCGCGGCGCCGACCGGCCGATGCCCAACATCACGGTCGACGGCATCACGCTCATCAACTTCGGCATGGGCAGCGCGAACGCCGCCACCGTGATGGATCTGCTCAGCGCGATCCAGCCGAAGGCCGCGCTCTTCCTCGGCAAGTGCGGCGGCCTCAAACGGAAGAACCAGATCGGCGATCTCGTGTTGCCGATCGCGGCGATTCGCGGTGAAGGCACGTCGAACGACTACCTCTTGCCGGAAGTCCCGGCACTCCCGGCCTTCTCGCTTCAGCGCGTTGTGTCAACGACCATTCGCGACCACGAGCACGACTACTGGACCGGCACGGTCTTCACGACGAACCGCCGCGTGTGGGAGCACGACGAGGAGTTCAAGGCGTACTTGCGGAAGACCCGCGCGATGGCCATCGACATGGAAACGGCCACGATCTTCTCGGCGGGCTTCCACAACGAGATTCCCACCGGCGCGATTCTCCTCGTGTCGGATCAGCCGATGATCCCCGAGGGTGTGAAGACCGAGGCTTCGGACAAGTTGGTGACGAGCACGTTCGTCGACGCGCACGTGAAGATCGGCATCGAGTCGCTCCGCCTCATCCGCCGCCACGGCAAGAGCGTCAAGCACCTGCGGTTCGACGACGAGTTCTAGGCGGGGCAGCGCGCGCGAAAGCGGCGCCGTCTGTGTTACGGTGTCCCGGCCATGGGCTTTTCGACCATCGACTATGTCGTTCTCGCCGTGTACCTCGTGGGCATCACGTGGTTCGGCATGCGGTTCAAGAGCTCGCAGAAGTCGGTCCGCGACTACTTCGTCGGCAATCGCACCACATCCTGGTGGGTCATCTCGCTCTCCATCGTCGCCACAGAAACGAGCACGCTCACGCTGATCGGCGTGCCGGCGCTCGTGTACGGCACGGCCCGGCCCGAGCTCGGCGGGTCGCTCATGTACCTGCAGGTCGTCGTCGGCTACATGATCGGCCGGGTGGTGATCAGCCTGGTGTTGCTGCCCTCGTACTTCAAAGGCGATCTCCTCACGGCCTACGCGCTTCTTGAGACGCGATTCGGCGCCGGCGCGAAGCACGCGGCCGCCTCGCTCTTTCTCGTCATGCGCGCGCTGGCCGAAGGCGTGCGCGTGTTCGCTGCGTCGCTCGTGATCAGCGCGGTGCTCGCCACAAGCTTCAGCGATGTGCCCAACCTCTGGCTCTGGTCGATCGTCATCGTCGGCCTGCTCACGCTGATCTACACGTTCGAAGGCGGCGTGGCGGCGGTGATCTGGACGGACCTCATCCAGTTCGTGATCTATGTGGCCGGTTCACTGCTCGCGGCCTACGAGCTGATCCACCTCACGCCGGGCGGCGTCAGCGGCATCATCGACGTCGCCGCGCGCGCCAACAAGATTCACTTCGTGTCGTTGTCGTGGGACTTCAAGATCCCGTTCACGCTCTGGGCCGGCCTGATCGGTGGCGCGTTCCTCACGACGGCGAGCCACGGCACCGACCAGCTGCTCGTGCAGCGGCTGCTCACCTGCAAGGACCTGCGCGATAGCCAGAAAGCGCTGATCATGAGCGGCGTGATCGTGTTCACGCAGTTCGTGCTCTTCCTCTGCGTGGGGCTGATGCTCTACGCGTACTACCAGTCGGTGCCGCCGCCACACCTCACGAGCAACGACGAGATCTTTCCGCTCTTCATCGTGCACAACCTGCCGCACGGTGTGTCGGGCCTCGTGATCGCCGCGATCTTTGCGGCGGCGATGTCGAATCTCAGCGGCTCACTGAACTCGCTCGCGTCGACGACCATCATCGACTTCTACAAGCCGCTCGCCGGCGCGCGCGCGACCGACGCGCACCTGCTCACGCTCTCGCGTTGGGCCACCGCCGTGTGGGGCCTCATCCTTATCGCGATCGCCATCATCGCCCGGTCGTGGGGATCGGTGTTCACGACGGGCCTCGCCATCGCGTCGTGCGTGTACGGTCCGATGCTGGGAGCGTTTCTGCTCGGCGTGTTGACGACGCGCGCCAATCAAACCGGCGTGATCGCCGGCATGGCCGTGTCGCTGGCCGTGATGACCTGGATCAAGTTCGCGACGCCGCTGGCCTGGACGTGGTACGTGCTCGTGGGCACGGCGATCTGCGTTACGGTCGGCTACAGCGTGAGCCTGATCGCGCCGGAGCAACGGTCGTAGCGCTTACTGCTGCGGATACTTCCGATCGACGTAGTCGTCGACGAGCTTCTGGAACGCGGCCGCGAGTTCATCGTAGGTGCCGCGGAGCGTCGTCGTGTGCTCGCCGTCGATGAACACCGGGCAGTTCGGCGATTCGCCGGTGCCGGGGAGCGAGATGCCGATGTTGGCGGCCTTCGACTCGCCCGGGCCGTTCACGACGCAGCCCATCACGGCCACCGTCATCGTCTCCACGCCCGGCCGCGTGGTCTTCCACGTCGGCATCATCTCGCGCACATAACCCTGCACGCGCTCGGCGAGTTCCTGGAAGGTCGACGACGTCGTGCGGCCGCAGCCGGGGCACGCCGTGATCGAGGGGGCGAACGAGCGCAGGCCGAGCGACTGCAGGATCTCGCAGGCCGCGTAGACCTCTTCGCGCCGGTCGCCGCCCGGGCGCGGCGTGAGGGACACACGGATCGTGTCGCCGATCCCTTCATTGAGGAGAATGCCGAGCGCGGCCGCCGACCAGGCCACGCCCTTGATGCCCATGCCGGCTTCGGTGAGACCGAGGTGCAGCGGCTGCGACGTCTTCTTCGCGAGATCGCGATAGACCGCGATCAGATCGCGCGGGCGCGAGACCTTGCACGAGATGATGATCTGGTCCTTGCGCAGGCCGCACTCGAGCGCGAGCTCCGTCGACTGCAGCGCCGACAGCACCATGCACTCGTTCAGGATCTCCTCGGACGACTTGCCGAGGTGCTGATCCGTGTTCTCCTGCATCTTTGCCATCACGAGCTCTTGATTGAGCGAGCCGCCGTTGACGCCGATGCGCACCGGTTTCTGATTCTCCACCGCGACGGCGCAGATCATGGAGAACTGCTCGTCACGCCGTTTGCCCGTGCCGACGTTGCCCGGGTTGATGCGGTATTTGTCGAGCGCCTTCGCGGCGTCCGGATAGCGGGTGAGGAGCAGATGGCCGTTGTAGTGGAAGTCGCCGATGAGGGGCGCGCGGCAGCCGGCGTCGAGCATCCGCTGCTTGATCTCGGGCACCGCGGCCGCGGCCTCGGGCGTGTTCACCGTGATGCGCACGAGCTCGGAGCCGGCATTCGCCAGCTCCACGCACTGTTGCGCCGTCGCCTTGGCGTCGGCTGTGTTCGTCATCGTCATGGACTGGACCACGACCGGGGCGCCGCCACCGACAAGAATGTGACCGACCTTGACGCCGGTCGTTTTGTGCAGCCGAATCGTGCTGGGCATCGTCTTTCTGATCATACCGAGTTCGGCCGAAATGGCCGAAAATAGAGGGGACCACTCCCCTTGGAGCTTCCATGAAGATCGTGCGATTTCTCATTGTGTGCCTGAGCCTGGCCGGCTCAGCCTTTGCGCAGACCGCCGTCACCGCGGCCGACCTCAACAAACTCGACGCGGACGCCGCCAAGGTGCAGGCGCAAATCACCGCGCTCAAGACCTCCGATCCCACGCTGGCCACGGCCTCGGCCAAGACGCTCACGGATCTCCAGGACGAGATCACCTATTTGAAGGTGAAGCTCCGCCGCGAGGGCGCCGTGCCGTCGAAGGACGTCGCCGACCTGCGCGATCGCATCGAGACGCTCCGCGTGAAGACGCAGGCGCAAATCGTGCGGGCCCAGCCCGTGATGAAGGACGAGCCGGTCGAGAAGGTCGTCACCATTCCTGTGGGCACGCAGATCGATGTGCGGCTGCAGACCTCGCTCAACTCCGCGACCGCCAAAGTCGAGCAGCGCTTCGAGGCGACCACGCTGGTGGATGTGACGACGGCGGGCGTGTTGGCGGTGCCGGCGGGTAGCGTCGTGCGTGGGTTCGTGAGTTCGGTCCGTCCGGCCGGGCGCATCGAGCGGAAGGGCAGCCTCACGCTGTCGTTCGACGAGATGGTGGTGGGCGGCAAGCACCCGCCGCTCCGCGCGTCGGTCGTGCAGGCGCTCGACGGCAAGATGGGCGATGACGCGGCGCGCGTCAGCACGGGGGCCGCGGCCGGCGCGATTCTCGGCGGGCTTCTCGGCGGACTCAAGGGCGCGCTCGCTGGCATTTTGATCGGCGGTGGTGGCACGATTGCCGCCACCGACGGCGCGAACGCGGACTTGCCCGCGGGCACGATTCTCCGGATCCGTCTCGATCAGCCGCTCGAAGTCACGATCGTCAAATAGCCATGACCCACGCCGCGCGCATTGCCGACCTCACCACTTCTTTCACCGACGCCATGCAGCGGATGCTGGCGCGGATCGACGCCGCCACGCCGGAGCAGATGGCGCGCGTGCCTGAGGGCGGCGGCTGGACGGCCGCGCAGATCGCCTGGCATGTGGCGGCGACCAACGAGGCGTTCGCCGGCCTCATCGACGGTGCGATTCCCATCGCGAAGCCGGCCGTGGAGGGCTTCACCGAGACGCCGTGGAGCGCGATCGCGAGTCAGGTGCCCGACAAGCTCGAGGCGCCGAAGCATCTCCATCCACCGGACGCGGTCGTGACCGCGGAGGCGGTGGCCAAACTGCGCGCCTCGGAAGGCCGGCTCGTGAAGGCACTCGCGGACCTCGACGAGGCGCGGGCGAACATGACCGTGAAATCGAGCGTGGGCACGCGCATCACGCTCTATCAGGTGGCCATCTGGGCGTCGTCGCACGTGGCGCGCCACAACGCGCAGATCAAGCGCCTGGTCGGCTTCTAGCGGGAACCCGGACGGGTCTTGGGGATACAATTCCTCCGCACGTTCTGGAGGAGTTCAATGACCACGACGACCCGATTGACCGCGGCTGCGCTCGTTGCCGGCGCGGCGGCGTTTCTGCCGATGCATCTGGCGGCGCAGGCGAAGCCCGCCGCGCAGATGTCTGAAGACGCGCTCATCGCCAAGGCGCGCGGCATTCACAACCGCGCGATCAAAGCCGACACGCACAACGACATCAGCCCCACCAACTTCACCGACACCTGCAACTACACGATGCGTCTGACGACGCAGGTGAACCTGCCGAAGATGGTCGAAGGCGGCATGGACGTGTCGTTCATGATTGCCTACACGGGCCAGGGGCCGCTCACGCAGGAAGGCTACGACCGCGCGTACGCCGAAGCCGTGTCGAAGTTCGATGCCGTGCATCGGCTCACCGAGAAGATCGCGCCGGACAAGATCGGCCTCGCGCTCACGCCGGCCGATGTCTATCGCCTCCACAAGGCAGGCAAGAAGATCGCGGTGATCGGCGTCGAGAACGGCTACCCGATCGGCTACGAGCTCAAGCGCGTGGAAGAGTTCTACAAGCGCGGCGGCCGCTACATGTCGCTCGCGCACAACGGCAACTCGCAGCTCGCGGATTCGAACACGGGCGAGCGCGACGGCTATCTCTATAACAACGGCCTCTCGCCGCTCGGCCGGCAGGTCATCGCCGAGATGAATCGTCTCGGCATGATGGTGGACCTGTCGCATCCGTCGAAGGGCGCGAATCTCGAGGCGATCAAGCTCTCGAAGGCGCCGGTCATCGCGTCGCATTCGTCGGCGCGTGCGGTGGCGGATCACAGCCGCAACATGGATGACGAGCTGCTGATGGCGCTGAAGAAGAACGGCGGCGTGGTGCAGACGGTGGCGTTCGCGTCGTACGTGAAGGTGGATCCGCCGCAGCGCGCGGTGGAACTCGCGAAGCTGAATGCCGACTTCGGCATCACGGCGGGTCGCGGCGGCGCCGGCGGTGGCGGTGGTCGTGGCGGCGCCGGTGGTGGTGCTGCGGCCGCGGGCGCGGCGCGCGGCAACGCGGCGGCGGGTGGTGCGGCTCCGGCCGCAGCGGGTGCAGGTCGCGGCAATGGCGGCGGCTGCCCGGTTGAAGATCCGAACGCGCCGGCCGGCGCGCGCGGCGGTGGCCGTGGCGCGGGCGCCGCGGGTGGTCGCGGCGGTGCGAACCCGGCGGTGGAGGCGTTGCCGGCGGACAAGCGCGCCGAATACGACAAGCGCATGGCCGAGATCAACGCGAAGTGGCCGGCGGCCACGCGCGCCAACGTCAAGGACTTCGTCGATCACATCGACTATCTCGTGAAGAAGATCGGCGTCGAGCACGTCGGCATCTCGTCCGACTTCGACGGCGGTGGCGGTGTGGATGGCTTCAACAGCGCGGCCGAGGCGTTCAACGTCACGCTCGAGCTCGTGCGCCGCGGCTACTCCGAGCGCGACATCGACGCGATCTGGAGCGGCAACCTCCTCCGCGTGTGGAGCGAAGTCGAGCAGGTCGCGAAGAAGCTGCAGGGCAAGTAGTCAGCAGCGCGGTTATCGCGCCGTCAGGGCACTCACCAGGGCGTGCTGTTCCTCTTGGGACGGCACGCCCTCTTTCGTGGCGCGGACGATGCCGGCGGCGTCGACGATCACGATCGTCGGCACGCGACGCACGAGCGAACCACGGGCGTCGAAGTGCGACACCGCGTCTGGCGAGATCCCGAGCATCGCGGCGTACTGCGCGGCGTCATCCGATGGCGTCGTCAGCAATACGCGCACGTTCGCGTCATTCGCAGCCGCTCCTGCCGCGGCTAGCGCACGGAATGCCGGCTGCGCGCGTTCGCAGGCTGCGCAGTTCGCGGCGGCAAAGATCAGGGCGGTGGCGTGATGTGATGACGTGAGCGCTGAGGGCAGATGCGCGCTGGTGCCGACGGCGAACGTCGGTGGCGCCCATCGCATCTTCACGCGGATCCAGTCGCGCGCACCGGGATTGGCGGCGCTCACGATCGTCACGATCACGATGAGGATGGCGGCGATCGCCACGCTCGCGGCGCCGCGACGGACGGCGCGATCCGGGGCGTCGGGCATGGCGCTCAGAGCGCGGGGCCGGCAGGGCGGATGTTCGTGCACACGCCGTTGCAGGGCAGGGCCCACACGAGCCCGCACATCGGCCACGTCACGACGGGCTCACAGCTCGATGTCGCGCTGCATGTGCTGCCGGCGGCGCCGGCCGCATCGCACGACGCGGAGAGCTGTGCGGTGCATTCGCAATCGGTGGACGCCGCTTCCGCAAACAACCAGCGCCGCACTGTGATGGTCGCGCGTTCGCTGATCGGCAGTGCCGCGAGGCTGTTGTCGTCCGGACCGAGCCGCAGAAAGAGGTCGATCGCCACACGGCGGCCGAGCAGGGTTTGCGACACTTCGTAGATCGACGCCAGTTCCGCCAGCCGGTCTGCCGGTGGGTTGTCATCGAAGACCTCCGGCGTCATGGCCGAAGCGGCGCGCGTGATCAGCGCGCGGCTCGCGACGTCGAGCTCGGGGTGGGCCTGCGCGTACGTCGTCAGGTAGTGGCGCCAGGTGGCGGCGCGGTCATCCGGTTCGAGCGCCGTCATCAGCGCACGGCGGTAGAAGTGGGGGTAGGTCTGAATCTTCAGCGCCGCATCCTGCAGTTCCGTCGTGCTGAGCCGCTCGGCCCATGCGGTGGCGGCCGACGCGTCATTGCCCGCGCGCAGCGCAGCCATCACCGTCGTTTCGACGACGGCGCACAGGGCGACCACGATCGCGGTGGCGATCAGGATGCGGCTGGTCTGGAGTCGGCCCCCCATGGGCTTGGTCAGAGTCACATGGGAGCGCCGGGTTGTCAACAGTCGTGTCCGCATCAGGTCCTCTCCCGGTGTTCGGTTGTGAAAGGCCCTGACGGTGGCGTGTTGAGGAGCGCCTTGAGCACGAGGTCTCCTCGGGGGGGAAGCCGCCAGGGCCCGCCCGGAGAAGAGCAAGGGGAGTGCCGATTCGACGTGGCGGTGCTGGGGCGGAATTGTTGATGTCGGATGCGCCGAGGAGGGTAGTTGGTACCCACCGCCGCGTGGCGCGCTGCGCGACGGGTACGGGCTACTCCGCCACGTCGTCGTCGACGAGTCCCCAGCGGCGACGCTTGAGGAAGAGGCCTTTGCGGGAGATGCCGAGGAGTTGCGCGGCTTCCGCGACGCGGCCGCCGGACGAGTCCATCGCGCGATCGACGAAGGCGCGCTCGAGTTCTTCGAGGGCGCGGGGCAGTGGTTGGTCGAGGCTGATGCGGATCGACGGGCCCTCTTCGAGGTCGACGGCCGCGCGATGCGCGCGGCGCCAGCCGGCGAGCACGCTCGGTGACAGGTCGCTGCTGGTCAGTGTTTGGCCGGGCTCGGCCATCGCGACGGTGCGTTTCAACTCGTGTGAGAGCTGGCGGATGTTGCCTGGCCAATCGTGCAGCAGCAAGGCGGCGATCAGGTCGTCGCTCACGCGGAGGCCGGGGCGATCGCACTCGCGCGAGTACAGGTTCACGAAGTGCGTCGTCAGGGCCGGGATCTCGTCCTTCCTTTCGCGGAGCGGCGGCATCTCGATGTGGGCGGCGCCGAGCCGGTAGAACAGATCGCGGCGGAACGAGCCGTCCTGCGAACGTTCATCGAGGTTCAGGTTTGTCGCAGCGACGATGCGGACGTTGATCTTGGAGGGGCGGGCATCACCGACGGTGTGCACTTCGCCCGACTCGAGGAAGCGCAGCAGTTTCGGCTGCAGCATCGTCTCGAGGTCGCCGATTTCGTCGAGAAAAAGGGTGCCGCCTTCCGCGGACCGGATCACACCGGTGCTCGATTCCACGGCGCCGGTGAAGGCGCCTTTGCGGTGACCGAAGAGCTGGCTCTCGAGCAGGTCTTTGGGAATCGAGGAGCAGTTGAAGGGCACGAACGGGCCGCGACGCTGCCGGCTGTGGCTGTGGATCAGTCGCGCCATCACGTCTTTGCCCGTGCCGGTTTCGCCGGTGATCAGGATGGGCAGGTTCGTGTCGGCGAGCCGGATCGCGACGCGCAGCACTTCGCTCATGCGTGGTGAGCGGAAGACCATGTCGTCGTCGCCCGGCAGGAGTGTGGTCGGCCAAAGGTTCTGGTCGTCGCTGCCGGATTCGTTGGCGGTGGTGCGATTCACGGCGGCGTGGAGCAGGTCGAGCAGGCTTCGGAGCATCGCCACGTCGTCGAGGGTGTCGACGTGGTGGACGGTCATCACCACGCGACGGTCTGAGCCACGCAGGTCGATGGTGAAGACGCCCTCGCTCGTGAGTTGCGAGGTCACGGATGGTTCGGGCAGGAACTCTTCGCCGGACGTGCTGCGCACGTGCAGTCGTGATTCGATGGACGTGCCTTGGAGGAGCGACAGCGCGCGATGGGCGAGTAGATCGATCGAGGATCCGGCGCCGAGAATGGTGGCGGCGTCGGAGAGCACGAGGGCGCGGTCACTGAGGATGTGCGCGCTCGCGTCTGGCGCGGATGCCGGCACGGCGACGGCGGTTGAGGAGCAGGCTGCGCGGTCGCGTTGGATGTGCCACTCGTGGAGGCGGTGGCCGATGGCGCGCGCCGCCGACAAGGCGCGATCGTAGTGCGTGGCGCTGCGGGCGCGTTCACCGCGCAAGCTGAGGCAGGTGCCGGTGGCGGCTTCGAGGACGATCTGCGGATCGACGGCGCCGCGTGGGCACGCGCGCATGGCCGCGGCGAGCTTCGCATCCGCGCGATCATGGTCGCCGAGCCGCGCATGCGCTCGTGCCCCGGCCGCGAGTAGCGCCGTGCGCAACGACCGAAACTGCCTCCGCTCGAGTTCCGCATCGACATCACGGATGATGTCGAGAATGCCCTCCCAATCCTCGAATTGAGCAAGTACGGTGCAGCGCGTCACCTGATGCGCCAGGTCGTACCACGACCGCGACGGCACATCCATCGCCGCAATGGTCTTCCCGCACTCGTTGAGATACTGATGGCATTCATCGAGGTTGCCCTCGTAGAGCGCCACCTGGGCCAGATTGTCGAGGACTCCCAGCCTTACGTAGAGCACCTCGTCGGTCAGCGAAAGGGCTTGGGCCAAGTAGGCGCGACTCTTCTTTGAATCAGCACCAATCAGCGAAAGTAAGCCGAGGATGCCGGCAGAACCGGCCATCAAGATTCGGTTTCCTTGCATTGCCGCGGTCTCATAGGTCGAACGCGCAGATGACTGCGAGCGTGCAAGGTTTCCAGCCAAGATCGCTATTGAGGCATCTACTAGACCAATTGGACTGTTATTCAGTTGTGTTCTTGTTCTAGCAATGAAGGCCCGAGCTGTTTCCAGATGGACACTCGCGCTGACGCTGTTGCCGCGACATGCCTCAACCTTTGCAAGTGCCAACTGCAACCCAGCTAACGAGACCCCATCGCCTTTTTGAGTTGCAATCTGTCGCAGGCGAGAAAGGAGCGGCATCAGGTCTTGTTGCGTCTCGAACTCGCAGGACCTGCTAAAAAGTGAAAATGCGCTTCGGAACTGAAGATCAAGGTCGAATTCTAGAGTCTTCTCATCGGTAGCAGCCAGATCTGCTAGCCCTCGCGTGATCTGGCCGCTGTCGTAGAGTGCCATGGCAGCGATTAGACGCAGTTCCACCTGCGATCTCGGAATCAAGCTGCGATGAGCTTCCTCTACGAACCGCAGGGTTCTGGTGCTGGACGCGCGATGATAGACCTCAGTAGCTTCAAACACACGCGGGTCTATTTCGCTGGCGGTCTTGGCAGTTACTTGTTTCCTGTCGGCGCGCTTACCTCGGGACATGCTATCCCCCCGGCGGCAAAGGCCATCGATTGGCCGAGCCTCAGATGAGCGGCCAAAGATAACAGAAAGTAGTCGCTGAAAAAATTAGTGAATCTTAGATGCGGAATTCTGGCGAGCGAACGGTCGTTCTTCTTGTTGGTTCGAGAAGGCCGTAAGGGTCGAATAGAGCAAGCTCGCAGCGGTCTCAAGCATTCGCTTGTGATCTTTGTCGAAGATGTCGGAACCGTAAAGCGACAAGACACCGACGACTTCCTGCTTCTCACCAACCGGAGAGACCAATGCCCACCGCAGCGGCGTCGCCAATGTCTTCGCTACCGGCCCCAGATCCAATGCTGCATCCGAGTTGAAGACAACTTGCTTGTGGGCATACGCCCACCCGCTAATCTTTTCACCAACCGGAATCTGTTGTGATTCAACGAGAGATGCTCCAGCGCCAGAGCAAACTGCAACTATGAGTTCGCTGTCCTTGCCTTCGTTTTTGGGAACGTAGAAGGCCATACATGCGGCAGGGGGAACCCTGCGGAGATGCCGGAAGACAACGTCCAAAGCGTCTCTAAGGCTCGTTGCTCGAGGCAGATCTCGGCTCAGTTCCTTAAACTCTCGTTCTTCAGCCGTGGTCGCACTGATTACCTCAAGTTGCGCCGGAGTCAGTCGTGGAGTTGTAACGGCCTTGCCACCGATGGTGATTGACTGCTCAGTGCCTTCTTGGGCTTCCAGGCGATCAAGAATGCCGAGGAATTCATCCACGACCCAAGGGTCGTACATCTTTCCCCTACGTTCTTTGAGGACTTGCTCCGCCTGCTGCCGCGTCATCCTGGGCCGATAGGGCCTGTCAGATGTCAATGCGTCGTAGCAGTCCACTACTGACAGAATTCGGGCTCCAAGCGGAATCTCCTGCCCCTTGATTCCATCGGGGTACCCACTGCCATCCCAATTCTCGTGATGGTGTCTCACGATTGGTTCGACCGGGTAAGGAAAGTCGATGGACTTCAGGATGTCCGCACCGACCGCTGCGTGTAACTTCATTCGTTCAAATTCGGATGAAGTTAGAGGGCCCGGCTTGTTGAGGATGTATTCCGGAACCGCGAGCTTGCCCGTGTCGTGGAGAAGTGCCGCAGCCTCAAGTGCTTTTGTCTGCTTGTCATCCTTGATCCCAACTGTTTCAGCCAAGGCCATCGTGTACCGCTGAACCCTTCGAATGTGGCCGTGTGTTACCTGGTCCTTGGCATCGATCGCCATTGCAAGAGCTTCGATCGTGGAGAGGAATACACGATTGAGTTCGGCGTTCTTCTGCTGTTCAGCTTCCACGCGCTTTGTGGAGGACCGATAGGTCAGATAGATGACACCAAGCAACGGCATCATCAGAAGTACAAATGCGACGTTTACTTGGTGGCCACTGTAGACCATCAGTGCCGCAATCGATGCTCCACTTGCATAGTTGGCTAGTAGATCAAGGAGGCCGACCCAGATCTTCCATGGCGCCGTCTTCTGTGCCAAGGAAACGGCCAGAGTGATCAGCCAAGAATTCAAAAGGAAGTAGAGAATTGTAAAGATAGCCAGTCCGACAACAAACCGCGCGCCGGGATCGCTACCCACTTGGCCGTAGGAGATCGGAGTAACTCCAACTACACCGAAGAGAACTGTGGCAGCGCCCCACACTGATAGAGGAGGGGCTGCTAGGTTAAATGCAACTTGGTGCCAGCTAATACCTCGGCGAATTCGGAGCAGGAGAGTTACCGCAGCCGCATCCAACAAAACGAGAATCGTGCCGAGGCCCGCACCGTAGGCAAGTGTTCCTGCGAAAACGAAGGTTTCCGAGATTGGGATGCTTGCCTTCGCTGAATCGGAAAGCCGGACGTGCAGTGCTCCGCTCAGGAGCGTCAGAGCAGCAAACCAGAGCCACTGCGAATTAAAGGGCTTGCCGGCTAGCTCAATTGAAGCAGACGAGATAGCAAATAAGCCCAAGCCTACAACGGTCAATATGTAGGCTTGGGCTAATCCTGATAGGCGAGGGCGAGAAGACACTGCGGCCATTCCCACTGGTGACCTAAGAGCACCGCTGACGGCGTGCTCTCAAATCGACAAAGGCTGCTGTCTAGCTCCAGACGATGATGGGTTGGACAGTCACGATGGCCTCCAAGGTCTTCCGATAACTCCGAGTGAAGGAAAGCGTCATGACAGACCTCATGACCCCGCTCCACAAGTTGGAGGATCGTCCTCAGAACCCGAGGCAGGGCACTGGCGATTGCCCCACACCAAGGTGTTTCCCCAGACCAATGTCTGACCCGCAACGGAAGCATCTGCTCCGTTGCCCCAGACCAAGGTATTACCCCAGACGAGCGTGTTGCCCCAAACGAGCGTGGTGCCGAAGGTGATGCCGCCGGCCGGAGACGTCTCGCCACCGATCGTCGCCGACATCGGCAGTGACCGGATGTCGCGCGTGCGGACGAGGTCGACTGCGAGCTTGGCGTTGATTTCGCCAGCGCCCTGCTCGATGAGGCCGAAGCCCGGCAGGTGCTGGGCGGTGAGCTGCAACGCGGTCTTGATGCACCTTTACGCCGATCGTCTCACTTACAAAAGAGTCGACGGACCTTCTGTTTTGCAATCTGCGACACCACGAGCAGACCTCACCGACGGCGCGCTGATCCGATCCATAATACACCCGAACGGAGACCTTGATACACCCTACCGGAGACCTTACTTATGGGGAAACGAGCCGTCCAGTTCATCCTGATTTTGGCCCTCGCCGGCACCGCGGCCTGGCTGTTCAAGAACAAAGGTTCTTTTAGTGGCCCGCCAGCCAAGCTGGTCGTCACCCAGCGAACCGAACCCGACACCTTCAATCGGCTCGCTTCCTCAAAAATCCCGGTCGAACTGATCTCCCGGCTCACGGCTGCCCCCTTGGTGCGCCTAAATCGGGTATCTGGCCAAATTGAG
>CAYFLU010000072.1:0-15971 GCA_964343975.1 uncultured Solibacteraceae bacterium | reverse complement strand
CGCGTGGGATGCGGCCTATGTGCCGCGCAATGAGCAGTTCACGGCGGCGCCGCCGACCGGGGCGGCGCTGACGCGCTGGAAGTATCAGGCCTACATGCAGGACTACCTGCGGTGCGTGAAGGCGCTCGACGACAACATCGGCCGCGTGCTCGACGAGCTCACGGCGCAGGGCCTCGATCGCAACACCGTGGTCATCTACGCCTCGGATCAGGGCTTCTACAACGGCGAACACGGCTGGTTCGACAAGCGGTGGATGTACGAAGAGTCGCTGCAGATGCCGCTGATGGTGCGCTGGCCGGGCGTCGTGAAGCCCGGCACCCGCGCGCAGCCGATGGTGCAGAACATCGACTACGCGCCGACGCTCTGCGAGATTGCCGGCGTGAAGACGCCGGGCGATCGCCACGGCGTGTCGTTCGCGCCGATTCTGCGCGGCGTGACGCCGAGCGACTGGCGTACGAGCATCTATTACCACTACTACGAATTTCCGGCCGACCATCGGGTGCAGGCGCACGTGGGTGTGCGCACCGATCGGTACAAGCTCATCTACTACTACCCGGTGAATCAGTGGGAGTTGTTCGATCTCCAGGCGGATCCGCACGAGATGACGAGCGTGTACGGCCGGCCCGACTACGCCGGCGTGCAGGCGATACTGACCTCGGAGCTCGATCGGTTGCGCAAGCTGTATCACGAGAAGTCGTATGCGACGGTGCCCGCACCGTCCGCGAGGTGACGCGATGAAGCGACTGTGGATGGTCGGGATTGCTCTGGTGTGCTCGATCGGCGTGTTGCAGGCGCGGATGCCGCCGCCGCAGCAGCGGGCGGCAGCGGGGCCCGCGCCGGAAGAGAAGACGTCGATCACGCACGGCACCGTGCGCATCGGCGGTCAGCCGCTCAACTACACCGCCACGGCGGCGACGTATGTCGTGAAGAGCGACGACGGCACGCCGAAGGCGACGTTTTTCTTTGTGGCGTATACGAAAGATGACGTGGCGGATCGCGCGCAGCGGCCGGTGTCGTTCGTCTACAACGGTGGGCCGGGCTCGGCCTCGTCGTACACGCACATGGGTCTCGGGCCGAAGCGCATCAAGCTCACGGATGACGGCAGCGGCATGCCGGCGCCGTATGCCATGGTGGAGAACACCGACTCGTTGCTCGACGGCACGGATCTCGTGTTCATCGACGCGATCTCGACCGGCTTCAGCCGTCCGGTGCCGGGGCAGGATCCGGTGCAGTTCTACGGCGTGGTGAACGACGCCACGTGGTTTGCGGATTTCATCTATCAGTACCTGAGCCGCAACGATCGCTGGTTGTCGCCAAAGTTTCTGATCGGCGAGAGCTACGGCACGACGCGGTCGGCGCAGTTGTCGCAGGTGCTGCAGCGGCGGCACCAGATCTATCTGAACGGCGTGGTGCTCGTGTCGGCGGTCGGCTTCGGCAACTTCGGCGCCGATGATCGCACCATCTTCTTCCTGCCGACGTTCATCGTATCGGCGTGGTTTCACAAGAAGCTGCCTGCGGATCTGCAGAAGCTGAGCATGAGCGAGATTGCGGAGCAGGCGCGGCAGTTCGCGCACGGGCCGTACGCGGCAGCGCTCGAGCAGGGCGATCAGCTGCCCGCGGCGGAGCAGAAGAAGATCGTGGCGCAGCTGGCCCGGTTCACCGGACTCACGCCAACCTATATCGAGCAGACCAATCTGCGGATTCGTCCCGCGCGGTGGTTCAAGGAGTTGCTGCGCGATCAGCGCATGACCGTGGGGCGCATCGATTCACGCTTTCTCGGCCGTGACGAAGACGCGGCCGGCATGAACGCCGACTACGACGCGAGCCTCGCGTCGTACGACGGCTCGTTCGTGGCCGTCTTCCAGGACTATGTGCGCCGCGACCTCAAGTGGTCGACGGACATGTACTACACGCTCAGCGCGCGCGTGCAGCCGTGGGACGGCGGCGATCCGGGCGGTCCTGCCGAAGCGCTGCGATCGGCGATGACGCAGCAGCAGACGTTGAAACTGCTCGTGCTGTGCGGGTACTACGACGTCGCCACGCCCTTCAACGGCATCGAACACACCGTGTCGCACATGAGCCTCGAGCCGGCGATCCGCAAGAACGTGAGCTTCGCCTACTACGAGGCGGGGCACATGATGTACATCGAGAAGAACTCGCGCGAGAAGATGCACAAGGACGTCGTCTCGTTCATCCAGAACGCGTCGAAGGCGAAGTAGGGTCGGCCGGTCCTGAGACCGGCCGCTCCTAAGGTGGAGCCCCCGGCCTTCAGGCCGGGGGAGGACCTCATCGTGCGTAGATTGCGTTGTAATACACGCACAAATGCGTCTTTTGAGTCATAATATACGCACGATCTGCGTATTATGAGCCCCTACATCTATATGGAGCCCGGCTGGCCCGCCTTCCGGTGGGATGAGGCTGCCATCGCGAAGGCCCTCATCGACCTTCGTCATCGGCAGGGGCGGCTACTCGGGCGCATGGAGGCATTGGGTTTCGATCGACAGCGCGATGCGGAGTTGCTGGCGCGCACGCAAGAGGCCGTGCAGTCGAGCGCGATCGAGGGCGAAGTGCTCGACCTTGACCAGGTGCGATCGTCGGTGGCGAAGCATCTCGGCATGGATGTGGCCGGCGCCACCCGTTCCGATCGGCGCGTGGATGGCGTGGTCGACATGATGCTTGACGCCACGCAGCAGTTCGACCAACCGCTCACGGCTGAGCGGCTCTTCCGGTGGCATCGAGGTCTGTTCGGATCCTTGAAGCCCGGATCCTTGGAGCCCGGGACCTTCAGGTCCCGGGAACCCGCGATCCGTGTGGGCGCGTGGCGCAACGATGCGAAGGGCCCGATGCAGGTGGTATCGGGTCCGATCGGGCGCGAGCGCGTGCACTATGGGGCGCCGCCGGCCGCCGCCATCGACGCAGAGATGCGCACGTTCTTCGCGTGGATCAACGATGCGTCTGCGGCGATGGATCCCGTGTTGCGCGCGGCGATCGCCCACTTCTGGTTCGTGACGATTCATCCGTTTGACGATGGCAATGGGCGCATCGCGCGGGCGATTGCCGACGGCCAACTCGCGCGTGCGGACGGCACGTCGCAGCGTTTCTACAGCATGAGCGCCGCCATTCGCGCGGAGCGTCAGGCCTACTACGCCATCCTCGAGCGCACCCAGAAGGGCGGACTCGACATTACCCCGTGGCTCGTCTGGTTTCTGTCGACGCTCGACCAGGCGTTTGCGGCGACGTCGGACACGCTCGGGTCCGTGTTGCACAAGGCGAAGTTCTGGGACCGCCACGCGCACGTGGAGATCAACACGCGCCAGCGCGCGATGCTCAACATGCTGCTCGACGGTTTCGACGGCAAGCTCACGACCACGAAGTGGGCGTCGCTCACGAAGTGCTCGCACGACACGGCGCTCAGGGACATTCAGGATCTCGTCGAGCGCGGGTTGTTGACGAAGAGTGAGCGTGGAGGGCGGAGCACGAGTTACGGGGTGGTGGCGTAAGGTCGCCTCGAACCGAGCATAGTCGGAAAGGCAACTGCTGGGACAATGCGGTGGTCGACGCGTTCTTTGCGAGCGTCAAGAGGGACCGCACCAAGACGCTGATCCGCAAAAAACGGGGGCTTGAAATTACACGGATAGCGTGTAATCGTTGACTCAGCCGTGATCCAGTCGTTTGCTGACGACACCACTGCCGATCTGTTCCAGGAACGCAACACGCGTCACGCGCGGCGCATTCCCAGGGAGCTGTGGCGCGTGGTGCAGCGGAAGCTGATGCTGCTGGATGCTGCCGCGCGACTGGAAGACCTGATGATTCCGGCCGGCAACCGGCTGGAAGCACTGAAGGGGCGGCAGGCCGGGCGATACAGCCTGCGGGTGAACGACCAGTTCCGATTGACGTTCCGATGGGGGAGCGGGAATGCCTACGAAGTCCGCGTTGAAGACTATCACTAGGAATTCGCACTGGATCGGCCCTGCCATCCCGCCGGGCGAGATCCTGCTCGAGGAGTACCTCAAGCCGCTGGGCCTCGGCCAGGTCGAAGCCGCGCGACAGCTTGGCATCTCGCTCAACCGGCTCAACGAGATCGTGATCGGTAAGCGTGGCATCAGCGCCGACACGGCCTTGCGCCTGTCGCGCCTGCTGAAGACCTCCGCGCAATTGTGGATGCGTCTGCAGGCCGACTGGGATCTGCATCAGGCGATGCAAGCTGAGGCCCGGTCGGCCTCGTAGCCGTACTCTCCTCCAGAGCGAAACGGCGAACGCACTCACGGGCGCGTTCGAAGTAGATATCGACGGCTAGTCGATGCTGGACAAGAGCCAGCGAGCGATCTCGAGCACCTTCTTGACGTCATCCTCGGACATCTCGGCGACTTCATGTTCCGCGCGATTTCTGAGATCGAGCAAATCGGCTAATCTCTTTCGAGCCGTTTGGGGATTCTTCTTCAGCTCATTGCAGAGCTTTGGCCTGCGCTGGGGCAACCATTGGCCAAATCTTTGATGAATCGGCGACGCCCCATCCGATTGGAGCAGCTTGACGTATTGGCCGAGTGTCGCCTGGCCGCCCAGTAGTCGTCTCTCCTCGGGATCTGTGGTGTGCTGGTTAGGGCCAGGCGAATTGTCACTGAAGGGTCTGAATACTCTGGCCAAGAGCTCATGCTTAACGGCCTCGGCCAATCGTGGGATCGCATGCCTGTAGGCGTGTCGTCTGCCAAATACTTCGACGAATGCTGGGTCTGAGATCATCAACAAGCCAGCCACCCAGTCTGTCTTTGCTCCCTCCGCAAACGGCGGCTCCAGCCAATTCAAGAGTGCCTCGACGGTAGGCCTGGACTTGGATCGCCTCAAAACTCTTGGGATGAGTCGCCCAAAGTCCGTCTGTTCTGCTGGCCGGGCACCCACAGCAAGAACCAGGTTCTCGATCCATTCCTCTCGCGGTTCGGCGAAGGGGGCGTTGCGGCTCAATGAGATTGCCTCAACAAAGTCCTGGTACGCGTCGGTGCGTCGATCCAGCGCGAGGCGAATGCGGCTGCGGTACTCAAGGTAGTGCTTGAGCATCCACTCCTGATGGGCCATTCGGCGGTCGATGTCCGCTCCATTGCCTGATGAATCAACCGCATCCGCGAGATCTTCAGACGGGCGACTATTGCGAGCCTCTCGCGCTTCACGGAGCTCTTTTCTGCAACTCTCGGCCATCCCATCGACTATGCGCTCAGCCTTCGCAAAATCGAGGCCTCGCACAAAGCACGCAGCGGCTTCAGGCAGCCATCCGTATTCTTCGAAGCGGATGGCTGCTTCGATGAATGCCGCGGGATCGTCCGTATGGCACGCGATCTGAAAATCGCACCAGCAGATTACGAATGATGGCAACTGATCGTTGCGGGACTCCGCGTCCGTTGCGAGCAGTTCGAAGACCTCGTGCCGTACGACTCTCACCAGATCTAGAAACTCCTTCGGGACGGCAAGTGGAGGCTTTTGGTCGAGCGCATCTTGGAGGCTCGCGATCTCGAGCTGGTGACCCAGCAGGTGGTCGACAATCATTTCTTCCAAATCGTGGTCCGCTGTGTGGTCAACTCCGGGAAGGAACGAGAGTGGTTCACCGAAGTCGGCCGTGCTCAGAGGGCCATCCTCACTCCGAGTAACGCCGAACGCTTCCTCGCTAGGTCCCTGTCGCGGAAGTCGGAAATTGAGAGCGCTGAATTGGGCAGAGATCCAAACACTACGACGTTCGTCAGTTCGCCGCAGATCATTGATACGTTGCGGATGGATTGCCGCGCCCGCATGCCTGATCTCCCACAGCCATTCAGAGTCCTGAATCTCGTTGGCAGGTCGCAGGTCGATGAGAGACCTCGCAGTCTCAAAGGCGTCCCTCCACTTGTCGGGTGTGCTCGGGCTATGACCGAAGTCGATGTGGTAAGGGGCTCCTCGTCGCTCCGCAGCCTTCGCGCACTCCCTTCCCTTGACCGTGATCTCGATCATGATCGCCAGCCGGCGGGCAACGTGGTCGCTCGAAGAGACTTCGAGGTCGGCTACCGAGGGTTGGGCCGGCTCGCCGCCACGAGGACGCGGAAACGCCCGTAATGGAACGAAATGGGGGGGAGCCGTGGGATCCGGGGGAGTGCCTTGCTTAGGTGGCGGTGACATCACGGAGTCAACGATGGCCACGACCCGACCTTCGTGAGCGTCTAGCAGTTGGTTCTCTTCTCGTTCAAGGTCCGCAAGGCGCTTCACGCCTTCCCGAAATCGCTCCTGCAGTTCCATGTGAGCTCACCTCATCGGCTAGTACAAACCATGCCGGGCTCGTGGATGCACACAATCCGCATCGCCGCTGCGATCGAGAAGCCCTTGGCACGGATCGTTTCCGGATTCCGCATGGCCAGTTGGTCGATAGTCAAGCTCGGAATAGGCCGTGCCTTCGTGTCCGCAACGTCGCGCGCGGACTTCAGCCGCACGAAGCGGTGTGCGGACATACGAAAGATATGCGCCTCCCCGATGCGCACGACACGATCGCCGCGGTAGTCCGTGCCGCGCATCACTTTCCGCAAGTCGTAGTAGTCACTGCCGTTGCGCTCGATGAACGCCCATCGCGCCGAGTAGTCCACGGGCACTTCATCGCTGCCGCCATTGCCGCCGGCGCCGTCGCGATCATTGAGGAGCACGCGAATGACCGGCTCGCTGAGGCCGAGGATCTGCCAATAGCCCCATACGCCCTGTGCCATCGTGATGCCTTCGATCAGCACAGCGTGCTTGTCCGGCCCCGTCCGCACCAGACGAAGATGGGGCTGCCAGACCACGGGAATCGCCGTCGTGTGACGGGCTGTCTTCTCGATCCGCCAAGAGTTCCCAGTGCGCTGGAACACGAAGGCCGCGAGTTCAGCCCGGCACGCGTTGCAGTCATTCCCGCTCTCGTCGTGCCGCACGACTAGGACGGCCATGCTGTGGCCGCCCTCGGTGTATGTCGCCGCGAAGATCGGCGTGTCCCGTTCCCACGACTCGTTCGGCTTGCTTGAGAAGGGCTCTGTCGAAGCCTTCGGGGCCGGCGTGTTGTATGCCAAGGCTCCGGGGACCAAAGGCTTTGGTGTCTGTAAAGCGCGCGTGATGACGAGGCCGGTGAGGCTGGCGAGGCAGAGAGCGGCCGCAGTGGAGATGCGGACGGGTGTGGTGAACGTCACAGGAACCTCGAACGGCTTGGGGCGAGTCGGAACGAATGCGGTGCGTCCGTTATACACCCGATGGGAAGCCCCCGATGGTGCATTCGAGGGCGTGTTCGTCGCACCGGTTACACCTTCCTCGCGCCACGGTCCGGTCCCTTGGTGTAGCGTTGCATGTCGAGGAAGGATTGCAGATGGCTGAAAACGATCCGTTGTTCGCGCCGGTACCCGGCGCCACGCATCATGAGGTGGGCGGGGTGCAGATCGACATTGCGCCGGCGGGGCAGGGCCGCGTGAAGCGGGTGATCTATCCGGTGGGGTTCCGGTGGGCGCGCGACATGCAGGCCGTGTCGGGCACGCGGCTGTGCATGCACGCGCACGTGGGCTTTCTCGTGAAGGGCAAGATCCACATGCAGTACGGCGACGGCTGCGTGGTGGAGTTCACGGCGCCGCAGGCGGTTGTCATCGATCCGGGCCACGACGGCTGGGTCGTGGGCGATGAGCCGGCGGTGCTCATCGAGTTCGATTTCATGGGTGACACGGTCGCGCGGTTCGGGTTGCCGTCGGCGCATCAGCACTGAGTCATACGGGGCAACTCGTCGGCGTCGTTCGGGATGTGTGAATGAAGACACTGCTGGTGTGTGGGTACGGAACAGGGATTTCAGATGCGGTGGTGCGGCGGTTTGCGGCTGAAGGATTCACGGTCGGGATCGCCGCGCGGAGTGCCGAGAAGCTGGCCGCGGCGAAGCGCACGCTGGCGGTGGACAACATCCACGTGAAGACGTTCGCAGTCGATCTGTCGAACCCGGCGGCGGCTGCGCGGCTGGTGCACGATGCGCGGGCGGCGCTCGGATCGATTGGCGTGATCCACTGGAATGCCGCGTCGCGCAATGCCGGCGACCTCCTCACGGCGAAGGCCGTCGACATTTGCGAAGTGCTCGACGTCGCGGTGACGAGCCTCGTCTCGGTGGCGCAGGCGGCCCTGCCGGATCTCGTGGCGGCGAAGGGCGCGTTGCTTGTGACCAACGGCGGTCTCGGCGTGAACGATCCGAAGGTTGACGCCATGGCCGTGCGCATCGGCTCGATGGGGCTGGCCGTCGCCAACGCCGCGAAGCGCAAGCTGGTCGGTCTCCTCTCGGACCGGCTCACGCGCGAAGGCGTGTATGTGGGCGAAGTGGTCGTGATGGGCCTCGTGAAGGGCACCGTGTCGGATCGCGGCAACGCGACGATCGACCCGAAGCACGTGGCCGAGAAGTTCTGGACGCTGTTTGCGAAGCGCGACGTCGTGTCGGTCGACGCGAGGTAGCGTCGCCAAGTGATGTCGCTAGGTAGCGTCGCCAAATGATGTCGCGAGGTAGCGTCGCCCAAGTAACGACGCCAGAAAGCGACGCTCGGCACGAGCACGATCGACAATGACATCACCCAACGTGGTCGAAGAGTTTCGGCGCGCACTCGTTGCCGGTGACGCGGCGGCCACGCGTGCGCTGCTCACGCAGCATGCCGACGTGCGCGCGGCGATCAACGCGCCAGTCGGCGACTTCGGCGGCCGCCCGGTCACCGTTGCGCGCAAGAACCTTCCGCTCCTCGACGTGCTTCTGGAGTTTGGCGCCGACATCAATCTCAAGAGCGACTGGCGGGCCGGGCCCTTCGGCGTGCTCGAGTACGACATCACGCCCGACGAGGCCGCGCCACTCATCGCGCGTGGCGCTGTGGTCGATATCTTCGCGGCGGCGCATCTCGGCATGGCGGCGCGCGTGCGCGAGCTCGTCGACGCGGATCCTGCGCTCGTGCACGCGCGCGGCGGCGACGGCAAAACGCCGCTGCACTGCGCGTCGACGGTCGAAATTGCGGAGTATCTGCTGAAGCGGGGCGCGGTGGTCGACGCGCGGGATGTGGATCACGAGTCGACGGCGGCGCAGTATCTCGTGCGGAGCGCGCCGGAGGTGGCCCGTCTCTTGGTGGCGCGCGGCGCCTGGGTGGATATCTTCCTCGCGGTCGGGCTCGGCGACGTCGCGCGTGTCGAGCGTTGTCTCCGCGAGGATCCGGCGGCGCTCGACCATCGCACGGGCCTCGGTCTTTATCGCGCGTTGCATCGACCGGGCGGCGCCATCGCACCGCAGCGCGGCGACATCTACCGGTGGGTGTTCGGGCATTTCCTCTCGGCGATGGACGTTGCGCGCCTGCTCGGGCGTCGTGAGGCGCTCGCGCAACTGCATGCGCGCGCCACGCCGGCGCAGCGGTTGCTCGACGCGTGCGCGGCCGCCGATCGCGGCGCCGCCGAGGCCATCGTCTCGGCCACCCCTGGCCTCGTCGCAACGCTCTCGACGGATCAGCAGCGGCTCATCGCGGACCGCGCGTTTGCGAACGACACGGCCGCGGTCTCGCTCATGCTGGATCTCGGGTTTGATGCGCGGGTGCCCGGGCACGAGCGGTTCGAGGCCATCCGGTGGGCGGCGTTTCTCGGCAATGCGGCGATGGTGGCGCGCCTGCTGCGTTACGATCCGCCGCTCAACACGCCCGATCCGTCGTTTGGCGGGACGATCCTCGGGAATTGTCTCTATGGCGCGTGCCACGGGTGGGCCGCGGGCACGGGCGACTTCGTGGCGACGGTGCGGCTGCTCCTCGAGGCGGGCGAAGAGGTGCGGCCCGGCTATGGGCCGACGGGCATTGCGGCGATCGACGCGCTGCTCGACGCGCGGCGATGATTTTGCGACTAGCCAAGGCGAAGTCGGTACGCTATGCTCATTTGTCTGTGCGCCCGTAGCTCAATTGGATAGAGCGCCGGGCTTCGAACCCGTAGGTTGGGGGTTCAAGTCCCTCCGGGCGCACCACGAACTGAATAGAGTGCGCCCGTAGCTCAGCTGGATAGAGCGCTGGCCTCCGGAGCCAAAGGTCGGAGGTTCGAATCCTCCCGGGCGCGCCAAACTCGCAAGACCCCACCAGTTCTTCGTTCTTCGTGGGCCCGTAGCTCAATTGGCAGAGCAGCAGACTCTTAATCTGTTGGTTGAAGGTTCGATTCCTTCCGGGCTCACCAAATTTCACTTCGTTCAATTTGGATCGCCGCGGAACGCCTCCGGCACTCGGCCATCGGCGCTTCGCGCCTCGGCCTTCGGGCGCGATTCCTTCCGGGCTCACTTCAATCGGCACATCACGGCCCGCCACTTGGACGGCGACACGGCCGCACCGTCGCACCTTCGCACTGTCGCACCCTCGCACTGAAAAAGCACTTTCGCACTCTGCACGTCGGAACGTTCGCACCCTCGCACTGTCGCACCGTGTCAGTGGCGCTTGACACATATTTTAGTTTTATCTAAAGTGTCGACATGCTCCACACGCCCACACTGACCGCCCTCGCTTCGCCGCGCCGGCGCGAGATCCTGCGGCTCGTGTGGGACGAGGAGCGCTCGGCCGGTGAGATCCGCGACGCCATGCCGGATGTGACGTTCGGCGCCGTGTCGCTGCAACTGAAAGCACTCGAACGCGCCGGCCTCGTCGAGTGCCGGCGCGACAAGCAGTTTCGCTACTACCGTGCCGTGCGCGAATCGCTCGCGCCCGTCGCCGCGGCGCTCGAACACATGTGGAACGACGCGCTCTGGACTCTGAAACTCGCTGCCGAACTCGAAGAATCCCGCCGCGGACCGCGCCCCGCCCGTCGTCGTCGCGGGAAGCCTGCCGGCGGCCGCGTCACGCACACGCGCACTACGCACGCACCGAAAAGGAAACGCCAGCCATGACCCTGCCGACGCTCGCGCATCACCTCGATCGCTCCGTGTTCATCCTCGCGAAGCCCGATACGGTCTTCGCCTATTTCCAGGACAGCGCGCGCTGGGCGTCATGGTGGGGTGCCGGCTCCACGATCGATCCGCGTCCGGGCGGCAAGGTCTACATCCGCTATCCCAACAACGTCGAAGCGCTCGGCGAGGTCGTCGAGATCGCGGCGCCGAGCCGCATCGTGTTCACGTTCGGCTACGCCTCCGGCACGCCGATGGGGCCGGGCGAGTCGCGCGTGACGATCGCGCTCGCGCGTGAAGGCGCGGGCACGCGCCTCACCCTGACGCACGAGTTCGGCGACGCCTCGTCGCGCGACCAGCACGTGCAGGGCTGGCGCTTCCATCTCTCCGTGTTTGCGAATGTGATTGCGAACGCGCTGCACGCCGACGTGAACGCGCGCGCCGATGCCTGGTTCGCGGCCTGGGCCGAGACCGACGATGCGAAGCGAAGTGCGGCGTTGACAGAGATCGCCGCGAGCGACGTGCGCTTTGGCGATCGCTACAGTCTGCTCACCGGCATCGCCGAGATCTCGACGCACGCCGGCGCCGCGCAGAAGTTCATGCCCGGCATGACGATGGTGCGCCACGGCGACGCGCGCCACTGCCTCGGCACCGCGCTCGTCGACTGGCACGTGCCCGGCCCCGACGGCACGCCGAAAGCGAAGGGCACGAACCTCTTCGCCTTCGACGCCGACGGCAAGGTCACGTCAGTGACGGGGTTCTGGGCGTAGACGGAGACAGTCACGGAGACAGCCACTTGCCACTTGCAAGAGGAAAGTAAGAAGCAACAAGTGGGCAAGTTAAAGTCAAAAAGGAGAAGTCACAAGGGAATCGATCGTGCTCCCCTTGCGACTTCCCCCTTCTCACTTCTACTTGTTCACTTGTTGCTTCTTACTTCCAACTTGCAGGCGCCTGTCATTTGCCAATCTTGATGTCCTGCGTCTTCTTCTCGCCTTCGACGATCGTCACCGACATCGACGCGCCGATGAGCTGACGCAGGAACGCGGGATCGAACCAGCTGTCGGGTTCGGCGTCTTCGATGGCCGCGAGCTTGTAGTCGCCCGCGGGCAGATCGCGGAACGTGAACGTGCCGCTCGTCGAGGGACGCGTCGAGAGGATGCGGCGCGACTGCGGCGTCCAGAAGCGTTGATCCGCGGCATACAGCACGATCGTGTAGGCGCTCGTCGGCTTGCCGCTCCCGTCTTGCAGCGTCCCTGACAGCTCGCTCGGCTTGTTCGTGAACGTCGCCGTGACGTTCGCCACGTCCTCACCGGCCTTCACCTCGAGCAGTGAGTCGAGCGCGTCCTGTCCGGCGACGTCAATCGAGCGCGGCCGCCATCCGCGAATGCCGATGATCGAGACCTTGTAACGCCCCGGCATCACATCCGGGATCCGGAACTTGCCGTCGGCGTCGATGTTGCCCATCGCTGAGCCGCTCAGCACCGAGCCCTGCGTGGACGACGCCAGCACGATGCGCGCGCCGGTGAATTCGGTGGGGGGCTGGCCGTTGCCGTCGAAGGCGATGTGGCCGCTGACGCTCATGCCGGGCTGCAACATCAGCTGCACTTCCAATTTCTGCCGTCCCTCGATCGACGCGTCCGTGCGTGCCCACATCGGCGGTGGCGGCGGCTGCCCAGGGCCGGCCGCGCCCGGCGCGCCCGGGCCGATCGGGCCACCGACGGCCTGCATCGTCACCATCATGCGCGTCTGGCCGCCCGACTGATCGATCGACACGAACGTCGCGTTGCCGCTCTTGGCGGTCACCACATACGAACCCGGCGCGACGCCGTTGAACGTGAAGCGTCCGTCGGGGCCGGGCCGCGTCGTCTTCGCCGCGAGGCCGGGCAGGCCCGTGTTTACATCGGTGAGTTCGATCGTCGTGCCCTGCACCGCGCGCGCGTCACCCAGCACCGTGCCCGTGATCGTGCCGAGCGGCACCAACTGCAGCTGAATGTCGATGGCGTTTTTCTCTTCTGCCGCACCGAGCGCCACGCTCGTTGCGCCAGAGGCGATCGTCGTGCCGGGGTAGAACACCGGCGCGTAGCCGGATGTCGGGACGTAGGTCGTGTCGGCCGCGCCCGCGGCCACCACCGGACGAGCCGCCACCGTGCTGACCGACACGTTGCCGCCGCCGAGATTGATCGGCGCCACGCTCTCACGCAACGCGCGCAGATCCGCGTCGCTGAGCGGTCCGTTGTCTTCCACGGGTGTCGCGAGGACGACGTAGTCGCCGGGGACGAGGGAGGCGATGCGATAGATGCCGCGATCGTCGGTCGTGGCCGACCCGGCCGCCACGAGCGATTTCTCGCCGTTGCGCACGGCCCAGCGCAGCGCGCGCACCGGCACGCCGAACAGCGGCTCGCCCACGTCGTCGGCAATCACACCGGTGATGACGCCGCCGCGCGGAATGGAGAAGTCGATCTTCTCGAGGTGCTGGTTGTCGGCGACGGTGACCGGTGTGCCGGGACGGCCGCTGCCGGGCCGCTTCTGGCCGTAGATGGCTTCGAGGTAGCCGGGCTTGCTCGCGCGAATCGTGTAGTCGCCCGCCGGCAGATCGTTGAACTCGTAGTTGCCCTGGTTGTCGGTCATCGTGGTGCGCGACAACCCGGCGGTCGTGCCCTGCAACCGCACGCTGGCGCGGCGCAGTGGGCGGCCGCCTTCCACCGAGGTGACCTGGCCTTTCACACCGGCCGTGCCCTTGGCGGGTGTCTGCGGACCGAGCGAGAGACTGGGATCGCGCGGCGGCAGCTGCGGCGCCGAGCCGACCTGGATGGTCTGCTGCTGTGCGCCGACGAAGATCGTGGCGGTGAGGATGAGGCCGAGCGTGGTCAGTGTCTTCATGGTGTTGTGCTCTCGTCCGTTGGACGGATCATCGTAGCGCCCGGACGGCGGCGATGCCGTGGCCGGGGGGTGTTTTGCGAACTCTTAACAAAGCGCGAGCACGTCGGTGGCGCTGAGGCCGCGCGCGCGCAGATCGCGGATACCGGTGTCGCCGTCCGATTTGCTGAGCTTCTGCGTCGGCGACTTCATGATCAGCGGGTGATGCATGAACGTGGCCGGCGTCGCGCGTCCGGCCAGACGTGCCAGCCGGATCTGGCGCCCGGTCGAGTCGAGGAGGTCCTCACCGCGAATCACGTGCGTCACCTGCTGCAGGTAGTCGTCGATCGTCGCGGCCCACTGGTACGTCCAGTTGTCGAGCCGGTCGCGGATCAGCAGATCGCCGCACTGCGCGAACGGCTCCTGCGTCTGCGGACCGCAGAGCAGATCCGTGAAGGTCTCCGCACCAGGCTCGATGCGCACGCGCCAGTTCACGCCGTTCTCGAGCGGGATCCCGCGATCGCGGCACGTGCCCGCATAGCGCGGGCCGCCGATCTCGGCGCGCGTGCAGGTGCAGCCATACACGAGCCCGCGCGCGATGAACGACGCCAGCACCTCGCGATAGGCCGCGTCGCGTTCACTCTGGCGCGGCACGGTGGCATCAGGCGTGAAGCCGAGCCACGCGAGGTCTTCGAGGATCGCGGCCTCGTATTCGGGCCGGCAGCGCTGTCGATCGTGATCCTCGATGCGCAGGAGCACGCGTGCGCCGTTCGCGCGCGCCCACGTCCACACGTGGCGCGCGTTGCGCACATGGCCGAGATGGAGGTAGCCGGTGGGCGCCGGCGCAAACCGGGTGATCAACGTCACTGCAACGTCTCGAGCACGCGCGCGATGTTCACCGGCGTCATCGTGCGGAGCGGCTTCCACAGGTCGCCGACCTCCGCGAAGCGTTCCGGCGCAGTGCGGATCGTGAAATCGCGCGGGTCGAGTCGTCGCGTCACTTCCGTCCATCGCAGCGGCGTCGACACGCCGGCGTAGTCGCTCGCGCGCGCCGAATACGCCGTGGCCAACGTCTTGCCGATGATGTTCTGCAAGTAGTCCACGTAGACCTGGGACGTCGCCCGCTTGCGCACCATGCGCTCGATCGTGGCCTGCTTCGGATGCTTGGTCGCCACGAGCGTGGCCACCAGATGGCAGAGCAGTTGCCCCGTCTCGTATGTCGTCTTCTTCGGCAGCGGAATGTAGATGTGGAGCCCGCTCGAGCCGGAGGTCTTCGGCACCGACGGAATGTGCAGGCGCTCCAACTCGTCGTGCACCCAGCGCGCCACATCCACCACATCCTCGAACGTCGCGTCGTCGCCCGGATCGAGGTCGATCGCGGCGTAGTCCATGTGCAGCGGATCCGACACGCGCGAGAACCACGGGTCCTGCGAGATGGCCGCCAGCTGCGACATATACAGGAGCGTCGTCATCGCGCCGCCGATGAGGCGCGGCTGCCCGCCGTTGCCGTCTTCTTCGATCGGATCGATGTCTTCGTCGAGCGTCTCGCGACGCACGCCGGCCGGCGCGGGCTCGGGATGGCGCTGCTGGTAGAAGTACGGCTTCTCGACGCCGTTCGGCGACCGCTTCATCACGAGCGGTCGATCATCGACGGCCGGCAGGATCAACGGCGCCACCTCGGCGTAGTAGCGAAGGAGTTCGCCCTTCGTGGCGCCGATGGCGGGCCACAGCACCTTTGCCAGATTGGTCACGCGCAATCGATGTCCATCGGACAGTTCGATCTCGCCATCGCGCTTGGCACGTTCGAGCTCGGCCAGCTTTTCGATCAACGCCGACGATGACGCGGCGGTGCCCTTCACAGGAGATCGTGACGGCCGGGGTGCCCTGGACGCAGGCGCTTTCGCCGCCGTCTCACGCACCACACTCGCGCTGTCTTTGTCGTCGCGCAGTCCGAGATACACCGGCTGCCGCAGCAACCCGTCGTCGGTCCACTCGATGAACTTCACTTCGCAGAGGAGGTCGGGCCTCAGCCAGTGGGGCGCTTCGTTGCTCACCACACGATTCGCGAACGGGGATCCGGTGGCCCGTCGCGCAGCAAAGAGCTTGGCAAGGCGGTCGAGCTCGTCTTGTGTGAAGCCGGTGCCGACGCTGCCGGCAAAGATCAGGTCGCGTCCCTTCCGGTAGCCGACGAGCACCGAGCCGAAGTGGGTGCGCGACTGGCGCGGCGCGGTGTAGCCGC
>CAYFLU010000071.1:0-15975 GCA_964343975.1 uncultured Solibacteraceae bacterium | reverse complement strand
CCTTATTATCAACTACGCCATGGCGAACCTGCGAACCGAGTTTGAAGTGCAGTGCCCCTGCTGCAAGTCCACGCTCGTCATCGACGAAGGGTTGAAGCGGGTGATCCGGCACGTCGAGCCGGAGCGGGCGGACAAGCCGGCGCTCGACGCGGCGCATCAGATCCTCGCAGAGCAGAAGGCCCGCCGTGAATCGCTCTTCGAGCAGTCGATCGCCGCGGAGAAGTCGCGCGGTGACGTACTCTCGAAGCGGTTCGAGGAAGCGCTCAAGGAAGCGAAGAACGAGCCCATCACGAAGCCGACCCGGGCCTTCGATCTCGACTGAGTCGCTGGCAATTAGTAGCGGGTGGCCGAGCGTGGCCAGACACTCCAGGTCGACCGGTCGTAGAACACCGGCTTGCGTCCCGGGTGTTCGCGCCGGAACGTGAAGTAGCGCGCGCGCAGTCGGTCCATGCGCGCGGCCGAGCAGCGGATCGGCCGATGCGGAATGTCGTAGAGCAATTGCGACACCCGCCACACGTTGCCCCGCGCCAGCCGCCAGTCGTAGCGTCCCAACACCTGCAGATCCACCGCGCCATAGGCGCGCACGCCGCCCGTCGTGTCGATGTACGGCTCCACATACGAGAGCGCCAGCGCACGCAGCGACCGGAAGACGGGTTTGCGTCCATGGAGCCCGGGATCGCGTGAGCGGGCGACCGAACCCCAGCGCCCGTCCTGCTGATAGACGAAGAGCACGTGATCGAGACCGTCGATCGACTCGAGGCTCATGAGGAGTGGCGGATACCCGTGCTGCTCGAGCGCGACGGCCGCGGTGAGCGCCGCTTCGAGACAATGCGCGGTGCCCGTGCGGACGACGCCGCGGAAGGTGCGGAGCGTGGGCGGGTCGGGCGGCGGCTCGGTGTTGTAGGGCAGCGCGTTCAGATACGCCTGCACACGCGCCGGTGTGGTGAGGCGCGCAATGACGCGCCGTTCGGCCGGCGTGAAGGCCTCGCGCGGGGGCGCGGCGAGGGCCTGACTATTTCGCGGGCGCAGCAGCGGCGGCACGGAGATCGGCCATCACGGCGGCCACGGTCCACTCGTTGCCGCTGTAGATCTTCACCAGCTTGCCGTCACCGCCGATGAGCGCGGTGCCGAGCGTGTGCGTGATCTCGCCCGGGTTCGTGCCTTCGCGCGTGATGCTCACGCCGAACTTGGCCGCGAAGCGATCCACCGTCGCGGTGTCGGCCGATGCGAACGTCCACACCGACGGATCGGCGCCAACCTTCTTCGCGTGCGCATCGAGCACGGCCGCCGTGTCGTGTTCCGGATCGAAGCTCACCGACAGCAGGCGGAAGCGACCCTTGAGCGCGGGATCCGCGGCGCCCTGCTTCTGAATCGCCGCGAACTGCTTGTCCATGAGCGGGCAGTAGGTCGGCAGCGGGCACCGCGTGTAGATGAAGGTGACGAGGAGCGGCGTGCCGCGCCATTCCGCCAGTGCGCGCCGCTTGTCCTTCTGATCGATGAAGGCCGTGTCCGCGACCGTGTCACCCGGCGACAGCAGCGAGGCCGCCATGCCCACGCCCTGTCCGGTCGGGAGCGGCTCGGTGCCCGTGCGCGTGATCTCGATCAGTTGTGCGGCGTCGTCGGTGACCTCGAGCGTGGCGAGGACGAGTTCGCCGGGTACGCGCTCCTTCATGAGCTCGGGACGTGCCACCTTGAAGGTCATCGTCATCGCCGGCATGTAGTCGGGAATGTCGCGATGCTTGATCGTCAGCGACTGCTTGTCGCTGTTGACCTTCATGATCTGTCCGCTGACCGGGTAGCGCTTCGCGCCGGCCGGGGAGGCGGTGGCGGCAGTCTTGTTGGCGTCGGCCGGCGGCGCCGGTTTGGCGCACGCCACGGCGGACGAGAGGGCCAGAGTGAGAACCATTGCGCGAGTCACGATCACTGCTGTACCCATCCGTCCTTCAGTTCGATCACGCGCGAGCCGAACGCGGCATTGGCTTCCGAATGCGTCACCTGAATGATCGTCGTCCCCGCGTCGTTCAACTTCTTGAAGAGTTCCATGATCTCGCGGCCCTGGCTCGAGTGGAGATTGCCGGTGGGCTCGTCGGCGAGGATGACTTTTGGATTGGCGATCACCGCACGGGCCACGGCGACGAGCTGCTGCTGTCCTCCCGAGAGCTGGTTCGGGTAGAGATCCTTTTTCCCCACGATCGAGAAGCGATCGAGCACGTCGCACACGATGCTGTCGCGCTCCGACTTCTTGATGTCGCGGTAGGAGAGCGGCACGTCGAGGTTTTCGTACACCGTGAGATGGTCGAGCAGGTGGTAGCTCTGAAACACGAAGCCGATGTAGCGCTTGTGGAGCGCGGCGCGCTCTTTCGTGCCCATCGCATGGACGGGATGGCCGTTGAAGACGTACTCGCCGGTCCAGGCACTGTCATGCATGCCGAGGATGTGGAGCAGCGTCGACTTGCCGGCGCCCGACGGCCCCATGATCGACACGAACTCGCCGTCCTTGATATCGAGTGCGATCCGGCGCAGCACCCACGACCGGCTGGTGCCGTGCGCGTACGACTTCTCGAGGTTGCGGACCGCGATGAGCGGTTCGCCCGGGGCCAGTTCGATCTCGGCCGGGGCCGCGGCCGGGGTGGTGCGGGAGAAAAACGCCATGAGGTCTCCGTGGGAACTGGGTCCGATTCTAGCCTGTCCACGGCGGGGTGTCCGGTGGTGGCCGCTCGCGGTCGCCATTCACCGACAGCCGCCCGCCACTGGCCGGGAGGCCCGAGACGGCTCCCCACGGGCCCCGTATCGTGACAGTGAACCATGACGACACGGCAAAAGTGGATGACCGGAGTGGCAATCACCGGGGCCAGCGCGGCCCTGGCGGCGGTGGTGATCCTGTGGACGCTGTTCGCAGCGATCAGCCGGTAAAGTGAGGGCATCATGAGCGACGAACGATCAAGCATTGGCACCGGCATCATCCTTGTCACGGTGGGCCTGCTGTTTCTGGCCGACCGGCAGGGCTACATGAGCTTTCAGCGGCTGTGGCCGGTGATCCTGATCGCCGTCGGCGCGGTGATGGTGGCGTTTCCCGGAGAAGACGGCGAGCCGAGTGTGATCCCCGGCCGTCGTGGCGCGGCGCGGCGGCGCCGGAACCGGTTCAGCTCGGGCCTGTGGATGATCTTCGCGGGCGTGCTGTTTCTTGCCAATCAGAATCATTGGCTCTCGTTCAGAGACTCGTGGCCGCTCTTCATCGTGGCCGGTGGTCTCTCCATGATCGTAGGCAGCTTCACGCGTCGCCCGGCCGTGTCGTCATCTGACACGAACGCGTCCGGCAACGACTCGTCGAATGGAGGGCAGTGGCGATGAACGACGAACTCCGCACTCGCTGGCACGTGTCGCCGCAAGTCATTTTCGGCATCGCGATCGTGATCTTCGGCCTGCTCCTCACGGCCGAAAACCTCGGGATTGCGCCGAACATCACGCGCGTGATCGAGTTCTGGCCGCTCGTGTTCACCGCGGCCGGTCTCTCAATGCTCCTTGATCGCGAGGCTTCCGGGTCGCGCAAGCTCTTTGGCGGCATCCTCGTGATCGCGGGGCTGTGGCAAACCGCGAACACGGCGTTTCATCTCAACTTCTATATCGACGAGTGGTGGCCGCTCGCGCTCGTGGCGTTTGGCGTCTACCTGATCATGCGCGCCACCCAGCGTGGGAGCAGCGCCCCGATGGACAGCGGTCCGATCGGCTCGGGCGTTGGTGGGGGGGCGGGCGCCCCTCCGCCGATGAGCGCCGCCGCGTCGACGGCTGATGGCGGCACGCGTCGCGATGATGTGATCACGGCGTTTGCGTTGTGGTCGGGCGTGAAGCGGAACCTCTTTTCGTCGACGTTCCGGCGGGCGAACCTCACGGCGATCATGGGCGGCGTCGAGTTCGATCTGCGGCAGTGCCAGGCGCAGGGCGGCGAATCGGTGATCGATGTGTTTGCCATCTGGGGCGGCATCCAGATTCGCGTGCCCCCCGACTGGCAGGTGATCTCCGAAGTGACGCCGATCATGGGCGGCGTCGACGACCGGTCGAGTCACGTGCAGCCGTACCGTCATCGCCTCGTGATCAAGGGCATGGCGATCATGGGCGGCGCGGAAGTGAAGTCCTAGCGCATGCCGCCGGTCCTCGGCAGTCGGCCACGTGCGATCGTCCACCTCCTCGGCTGGACGATCTTGGGCGTGATCCTCACGCTCCTCGTGCATCCGCTGCTCGGGACGCCGTGGCAGCCGGCGGTGGCCTTCGCGCTGCCGCTCGCGCTGGTCGCGGCGCCCGCGTCGATGTCGGGGTTCTATCTGGCGCGGGCGCTCCCGATGACGCCGGAATCGGCCGTGCGCGTCGCCGGCACGGCCGTGTCGGCCGCGCTCGTCACCGCGGCTCTCTGGGCGGCGCTCGGGCATCTGTGGTGGATCGGCCTCGGTCGCCTCGGCCTGCCCGACATCAACCCCGGCCCCTCGCAGCCCGCGCTGCTCGCGCCGCTCCTCATCACGGTGGGGGCGATGGGCTATCTCATCGCTCTCGCGCTGCACTATGTCTTCCGCGCGTACCAGCAGGCGGTGAAGACGGAGCGGCGGGTGCTCGAGTCGGAAATTGCCGCGCGCGACGCGGAACTGCGGGCGCTCCGTGCTCAGATCGATCCGCACTTCCTCTTCAACAGCCTGAACTCGATCTCGGGACTGATCGGCGTGGATCCGCCGCGCGCACGCGCGATGTGCCAGCGCCTCGGCGATTTCTTCCGCGACAGCCTCTCGCTCGGTGGGCTCGGGCGGATTCCGCTGCATCGCGAGGTCGCGCTCGTGCGGCAATACCTCGAGATCGAACAGGTGCGCTTTGGTGCGCGCCTGCAGGTCGGTTCCACGGTCTCGGCCCACGCCGGCACCGTGATGGTGCCCGCGCTGCTGTTGCAGCCGCTCGTCGAGAACGCGGTGCGGCACGGCATCGCCGGTCTGATCGACGGCGGCATCGTGACGATTCAGGCCGAGCGCAGCGGCGACACCGCCGTGATCATCGTCGAGAACCCGCGTGATCCTGATGCGGTGCGCCGCAAGGGCACGGGCCTCGGCCTCGACATCGTGCGGCGCCGGCTGCTTGCGGCCTACGGCCGTGAGGCGTCGGTTGTCAGCGAAGCGGGGGAGACCTCGCTCCGTGTGGTGGTCACGGTGCCGGTCGTCGATGTGGCCGACGCGTCCAGCGCGACCCCGACCGGTCCCGACGCGAAGATGGCGAATGAGGCGAACGCATGAGTGGTCCAGGGCTGCGTGTGTTGATCGTGGACGATGAGGAACCGGCCCGTCTGGCCGTGCGCCATGATCTCGAAGCGCTTGGCGGGACGACGATCGTCGGCGAGTGCGCGAATGGCTTCGAAGCGGTACGGGTGATCAACGAGCACCCGGTGGATCTGCTGTTGCTCGACGTGCAGATGCCCAAGCTCGACGGGTTCGACGTGCTCGAGCTTATCGGCCGTCAGGTGCCGGTCATCTTCATCACGGCGTACGACGAATTCGCGCTCAAGGCCTTCGAGGTGCACGCGGTCGACTACCTGCTGAAGCCGTTCGCCCGCGAACGACTGCAGGCGGCACTCGAGCGTGCGCGTCAGCGGCACGGGCAGCCGCTGCCAGACCCGAAGGCCGTACGCGCCGCGGCGCGCCCCGACAGTGGGCCGCTCGACCGTCTCGTGATCCGCGACGGCGCGAACGTACACGTGGTGCCGGTGGGGAAGATCGACTACCTCGAGGCGCAGGACGACTACGTGGCCGTGCACACCGGCGGCAAGTCGCTCCTGAAGGAACACACGCTCGGTGACCTCGAAGGCCAACTCGACCCGCGCCGCTTCGTGCGCGTGCACCGGTCCTACATCCTGAACATCGAGCGCCTGTCGAAGGTCGAGCTCTACGCCAAGGACAGCCGCGTGGCCATCCTCACGGACGGCCGCAAGGTCCCGATCAGCCGCGCCGGCTACCAACGGCTGCAGGAACTGCTGTAGCGCCCCGGCACTCTGGACCGCCCCCGGGACCTGGCCCAGGCCCCGCGGACTGAACCCGGGACGCGGGACCCGGGACCCGGGACGACGTGTCTTTGCCCTTGACGCTGAATTAACTATCTGGTTAGTTATAAGACATGCCCGTGACATCCCCCAGGCGCACGCGAGACGCCGACGCGTCACGCGCCCGGATCTTTGCGGCGGCGGCCGAGGAGTTCGCGGCGCATGGGTTCGATGGCGCCAAGGTCGATCGCATTGCCGAACGCGCGAGCGTGAACAAGGCGATGCTCTATTACCACTACGCCGACAAGTCCGCGCTCTACACGGCCGTGGTCGGCGACATGTTTGCGTCGATCGCGGTGCAGATGCGCGCGCTGCGGGCCGCCGGCGGTCCGCCGGACATCCAACTGCGCGCATTCGTGGATGTGATCGCGCGTGAGGGCCGGGCCCGGCCGCACTTCCCGGGGATGTGGCTGCGCGAACTGGCCGATGGCGGCGCGCACCTCGACGCCACCACCTTCGAGCACATCGTCACGATCGTCTCGACGCTCGGCGAGATCGTGCGGACCGGCGCGGCCGCCGGACAGTTCGCGCCGATGCCGCCGTTTCTCGTCCAGATGGGCATTGTCGGCCCGCTCTTTCTCTTCCTCGCCACGCGCCCGATGCGTCAGCGCGTGAAGGCGTGCCTGCCGCAGCCGCAGACCGAAGTGGACGACGACGTCTTCGTCGATTACGTGAAACGGATGACGTTGGGGGCGCTCGCGGCGCCACCGGCGTCTCGGAAACAGGCTTCGAAGCCGCGATCACACACGCGCGGGACTAGCGTTCGCACGAGGGTTCGCGGCAAGGTCCGCAGCAAAGCAGGCACACGATGACGCACACAACCAGAACGATCGTTGGAGGACTTCTCATCGGCGGGCTCGCGCTCGCCAACACCGCCTGCCAGTCGTCGGCGGCGCCGGCGGCCACGGCTGCCTCGGGATACGTGGAGGCCACGGACGTACGCGTCGCCGCGAAGGTGGCGGGACGCGTCGCGACGGTGACGGTCAACGAAGGGCAGACCGTGCAGGCGGGACAGACGCTCGTGACGATCGACACGAAAGACACGGACCTCGCGATCGCCCGCGCGCAGGCTGAGCGGGCACAGGCCGTGGCACAGCTGCGGCTCGTGCAGGCCGGCTCCCGCGTGGAGGACATCCAGCAGGCCGAGGCCCAGCAGGCGGCGGCCGAGTCGGATCGGAAGGCCGCGGAAGATGACCTCGCGGCGGCGAAGGCCGACGAAGCGCGGTTCGAGCAACTGCTCGCGGCCAAAAGCGGATCGCAGAAGCAGCGCGACGACGCGGTCACGCGGCGTCAGTTGGCGGAATCGCGGGTGCGCGGCGCGAACGATCGCATCCGCGCCGCGGCGGCACTGGTGGCGCGGCTCAAGGCCGGCGCGCGACCAGAAGAAGTCGAGACGGCGAAGACGCGGATTGCGGCCGTCGACGCGCAGATCGTGACGCTGCAGAACGACTTGAAGGAAGCGACCGTGGTGGCGCCGAGCGGCGGCACGGTGACGTCGCGTCTGGTGGAGCCCGGCGAGCTGGCCTCGCGTGGCACGCCGCTCGTCGTGATCATCGATCTCGCGCATGCCTGGGCGAATGTCTATGTGCCCGAGGCGATGGTGCCGACGGTGAAGATCGATGGCGCGGTGACGATCCGCACCGATGCGGGTGACACGCTGAGCGGCAAGGTCGCGTATGTGTCGCCGCAGGCCGAGTTCACGCCGCGCAACGTGCAGACCGCGAACGAGCGCGCCAAGCTGGTCTATCGCGTGAAGGTGCTCGTGAATAACGACAAGGGCGTGCTCAAGCCCGGCATGTCGGTGACGGCGGACTTCGGAGCGGCGCGGTAGCGATGGCGGACGGACCGGCTGCGGTCGCGCTCACGCGCGTCACCAAACGATTTGGCGCGACGACGGCCGTCGACGCGATTTCGTTTGATGTGCGTCCCGGTGAGATGTTCGGCCTCATCGGGCCGGACGGCGCCGGCAAGACGACCACGCTGCGCATGATCTGCGGCCTCCTGAAGCGTGACGCCGGTGACATCCGCCTTTTCGGCGCGGATCCCTGGACCGACCGGGGCGTGGCCACGAGCAGCATCGGGTATCTCTCGCAGCGCTTCAGCCTCTACGGCGATCTGTCGATCGACGAGAACATCGCCTTCTTTGCGCGTGCGCACAACGTGCACCACTTCGACGAGCGGCGCACACGCCTCTTGAAGATGACCGGCCTCGAGCCGTTTCGCGGGCGACTGGCCGACCGGCTCTCGGGCGGCATGAAGCAGAAACTCGCGCTGGCCTGCACGCTCATTCACGAGCCGCGGATGTTGGTCCTCGACGAGCCGACGACGGGCGTGGATCCGGTGTCGCGTCGCGAGTTCTGGAAGCTCGTGGCGGAGTTTCTGCACAACGGCCTGACGATCCTCCTCGCGACGCCCTATCTGGATGAGGCCGAGCGATGCGCGCGCGTGGTGCTCCTGAGCGAAGGCACGGTGCTCGCGCTCGACGCGCCCGATGCGCTGCGCGCGGGCGGCCGGGATCTCGTGTTGGAAGTAGTCGTGACGCCGACGCGTGCCGCGCAGGCGGCGCTCCGGCCGGTCTTTGGCCATGACGCCGTGCAGCTGTTCGGCGATCGCCTGCACGTGCATGTGCACGACGAAGGGGAAGGCGCACGGATCCGCGAGGTGTTGGCGGGGGCCGGCTGCGCCGTGACGAATGTGCGACGGATCTTGCCGTCGCTCGAGGACGTGTTTATTGAGCGGCTCGCGGTGTCGCGCCGCGAGAACGCAGGAGCAAACGCATGAGCAGCAAATGGCACGTGATGGGCGCCGCAGTGGCGCTCGTGGTGACGTCGGCGTCGCTGGCCTGGGCGCAGGCCGCGCCGGTCACCCTGTCGCTCGAAGACGCGATCGCGCGCGGGCAGAAGACGGCGCCTCGCATCGCCGAGGCCGCGGCCCGGCAGGAGGCCGCCGGCGCTACGCTCGACGCGCGGCAGGCGCTGAAGTTGCCATCGGTCACCGCAACCGGCGCGTATCAGCGCACGAGCCCGGTGGATCCGTTCGGCATCACGCTGCCGACGGGACAGTCGCTCTCGCTCTACCAGGACATCCCGAACAACTACCGGCTGCGCGGCGACGCGACGATGCCGCTCTACACTAGCGGACGCACGGAGGCGCTGATTGCGGCCGCCACACTCGACACCAAGGCTGCGACGGCCGAGGCGCGCGCGACGACGGCGGACGTGGCGCTGGATGTGGCGCGCGCCTACTGGGCGCTCGTGACGGCGCGTGAGCAGGTGAAGGTGGTGGAGCAGGGCCTCGCGCGGATCGATGCCTACGTCAACGACGTGAAGGCGCGCGTGAACACGGGCTTCCTGCCGCCGAACGATCTGCTCTCCGCGCAGGCGCAGCGCTCGCGCCAGGCCGTGGCGCTCATTCAGGCGAAGAACGGCGCGGCCATCGCGCAGGCGGATCTGTGCCGCCTCGTGGGCCTCGATCTCGACACGCCGATCACGACCTCGTCGGCGCTCATGACACCGGATGCGACGGCCACCCAGCTACTGACGAAGCCGATCGCGGCACTCACCGAGCAGGCGCGCGGCGGGCGGGCAGAGCGCGAGGCGCTCACGCTCCGCGCCGACTCCGCGCGGCAGAGCGGCGAAGCGGCCGCCGCGGCGGTGAAGCCGGTCGTGGGCGTGGCGGGAGGCATCGAGGAGTCGCGACCGAATCCGCGAGTGTTCCCCCGCGCCGACGAATGGCACCTCACCTGGGAACTCGGCGTGAGCGTGTCGTGGAATCTGTTCGATGGCGGCAAGGCCAAGGCCGATCGCGCGGTCGCGACGGCGCAGGCGACGGCCCTCGAGCGTCGGCGGGACGACTTCGACGCGGCCCTCGGTGTGGAACTGCGTCAGCGGCGGATGGACGTCGAGGCGGGCAAGGCGGCGCTCGAGGCGTCGGCCGAAGGCGTCGCCGCCGCGACCGAAGCGCGTCGCGTCGTGGAGGAGCGGTTCAAGGCCGGCGTGTCGACGAACACGGAAGTGCTCGATGCGCAGACGGCGCTGCTCGAAGCGGAACTCCAGCGCACACAATTGGCGGCGCAGTTGCGGCTGAGCGAGGCGCGGCTCCTGCGGGCGGTGGGCGGTCGATGACCACCCGCCCCGCGGCCCGGCCTGCCACGCAGGCCACAAAGCCGCCTGCCACGCAGGCGATCCACGTTGACCAGCTCACGCGGCGCTTCGGCGACTTCGTCGCCGTCGATCGCGTCAGCTTCACCGTGGGCCGGGGCGAAGTGTTTGGATTTCTCGGCAGCAACGGCGCCGGCAAGTCGACGACGATCCGCATGCTGTGCGGGTTGCTGCGCCCCACGTCGGGGCAGGCCTTCGTCGATGGCATCGACGTCGGCAAGGATCCCGAAGGCGTGAAGAAGCGCATCGGGTATATGTCGCAGAAGTTCTCCCTCTACGAGCAATTGACCGTCGACGAGAACATCCGCTTCTACGCGGGGTTGTACGGTCTCACCGGTGATCGGCTGGCCATTCGCCGCAAGTTCGTGCTCGACATGGCCGGACTCGTCGGTCGCGAACGCCAGCTGACGCACGATCTGGCCGGCGGCTGGCGGCAGCGTCTGGCCCTGGGCTGCGCACTCCTCCACGAGCCGCCGCTCCTGTTCCTCGATGAGCCAACGGGCGGTGTGGATCCGGTGTCGCGCCGCGACTTCTGGCGGCTGATCGACGATCTGTCGCGAGGCGGCACCACGGTGCTCGTGACCACGCACTACATGGACGAAGCTGAGCGCTGTGATCGCGTGGCGATCATTCAGGCGGGCAAGTTGGCCGCTCTCGGCACGATTGCCGAGCTGAAGGCCGTGTTTGCGGATCGGCCCATCTTCGAGATTCGTTCGAACGACCCGATGAAAGCGATGGCGACCGCCGACGCGCTGACGATCGTCGAGAAGACGAGCCTCTTCGGCACCGCCGTGCACGCGGTCGTCCGCGCCGGCACCGCGTCGGCGGATGCGGAGCTGCAGCGTGCGATGGCGGCCGCGGGCATCGCGCTCGACGGCATCGAGCCGGTGGTGCCGTCGCTCGATGACGTGTTCCTGGACGTGGTGGACCGCGCATGAGACACGCGTTTGCCGTCGCTGTGAAAGAGGTCCGGCAGATCAGCCGCGATCGGCGCACGCTGCTGATCCTGTTGTTCATCCCCGCATTCTTCCTGCTGCTGTACGGCTACGCGTTGAACTTCGACATCCGCCATGTGGCGCTCGTGGCGCAGGACCGCGATGCCACCGCCGAAAGCCGCGCGCTGGTGAGTGGCTTCGTGCACTCGGACTACTTCACGCTGGTGGACACGGTGCACTCCGATGAGGAGGCGAACCAGTATCTGCTGCGCGGGCAGGCGCGTGTGGTGCTGGTGGTGCCGGAAGGCTTCGGCCGCACGCAGCGCGAGGGCGGCACGCCGACGGTGCAGGTGCTGCTTGATGGCGACAACGCCAACACGGCGTCAACCGTGCTCGGCTACGTGAACGCCGTCTTGCGCGAAGTGACGCCCGTGCCCCAAGCCGCAGCCGAGATGCTGCACCTCGCGATACCGCAACCGCGCGTCTGGTACAACCCGGAACTGAACTCCACGCTGTTTCTCGTGCCGGGCCTCATCGCCTACATCTCGATGATCACGGCCGTGATCGCGACGTCGATGTCCATCGTGAAGGAGAAAGAGAAGGGGACGATGGAGCAGGTGCGCATGGCGCCGATGTCGACGCTGTCGTTCATCGCCGGCAAGACGATCCCGTATCTCGTCCTGTCGCAGGTGTCGGGTGTGCTCGTGATTCTGGCCTCCATGGCCCTGTTCGGCGTGCCCATGCGTGGGAGCTGGCTCACGCTGAATCTGCTCCTCGCCATCTTCCTCGTTGGCGCGTTGTCGACCGGGCTCTTCATTTCCACCGTGGCAGACACCCAGCAGGTCGCGTTCCAG
Organism: uncultured Solibacteraceae bacterium; assembly: GCA_964343975.1. Lineage (GTDB taxonomy): Bacteria > Acidobacteriota > Vicinamibacteria > Vicinamibacterales > SCN-69-37 > SCUN01. Next base: position 3,959 of record CAYFLU010000071.1, on the reverse strand, counting down.
ATGTCGCTGCTTGCTGCGTTTCTGCCGACGTTCATCCTGTCGGGCTTCATCTTCCCGATTTCGAGCATGCCGATCGTCCTGCAGCAGATCACGCGCGTGGTGCCGTCCCGCTACTTCCTGACTGCGTTGCGCGGCGTGCTCCTCAAAGGCGTGACGATCGACGTGATCCGGCCGCAGCTCGAGGCGCTCGTGGCCTATGCTGCGGTCGTCCTCACGTTGACCACGGCGAGGTTGTCGCGGCGATGATGCACCGCATCCGCACCCTCATGTGGAAGGAGTTTCGCGAACTCTTCCGCGACCCGCGCCTCTTCGGCCTGATCATCATCGCGCCGGTGCTGCAGCTCACCGTGCTTGGCTATGCCGCGACGACGGACGTGCGGCATGTGCCGATCGCGATCATCGACGGGGATCGCAGCCCGGCCAGCCGCCAGCTCGTGGGCCAGTTCGCCGGTTCCACCTACTTCGACATCGTCGCGGAGCTCGATGGGCCGTTGCAGGTCGACCGGTTGCTGGCCGATCGTACGGCGTGGCTGGGCATCGTCGTGCCGGCCGGCTTCGGCGATGCGTTGATGGGGAAGGGCGACGCCGCGAAGCGGCAGGTGCAGCTCTTGGCGGACGGCAGCGACGCCAACTCGTCGGGGCTGGCGCTCGCGTATGCCTCGTCGGTCGTGTCGCAGTTCAATCAGGTGCGCGCGGCCGAGTTGGGGATGACGGCACTCCCGCTCGACGGGCGCGTGCGGGTGTGGTTCAACCCGCAGCTCGAGAGCAAAGACTTCATGATCCCGGGCGTGCTCGCGCTGCTCCTGCTCGTGGTCACGGCCAATCTCTCGTCGATGGCGATCGTGCGCGAGCGCGAGATCGGCACGCTCGAGCAGCTGAACGTCACGCCGCTCAGCCGCTGGGAGCTCATCATCGGCAAACTGCTGCCGTACTCGGTCATCGGCTTCTTCGATGTGCTACTTGTGTGTGCGGTGGCGGTGTTCTGGTTCGAAGTCCCGCTGCGGGGCAGCGTGGCGCTCTTGCTCTTCGGCAGCGTGGGGTATCTGCTCGCCACGCTCGGTCTCGGCCTGCTCTCATCGTCGCTCTCGTCCACGCAGCAGCAGGCGATGATGACGACCACGTTCTTCTTCATGCTGCCGATGATCTATCTGTCGGGCTTCATCTTCCCGATCGAGAACATGCCGACAGTGATTCAGTACGTCACGTATCTGATTCCGCTGCGGTACTACCTCGTGATCGTGCGCGGCATCTTCCTGAAGGGCGTCGGCTGGGACATCCTCTGGCCGCAGTTCGCCGCGCTCTTCTCATGGGGCGTGGCGGTGATCCTGCTGGCCGCTGCGCGCACACGAAAACAGAGCTAAGCGAGTCCTGGGGCCCGAGTCCCGCGTCCAGAGTGCGGTTCGTGGGTTCGGTTGTCCCTCTAGCGCGAGCGCGGAGGATTCGGAAGCCGGAACTCCAACTCGAATACAACCACGCATGGCACCGCCTGATCGCCGATCTTGCAGGGCTCGAACGCCATGTCGCGCACGGCGGCCTTCGCGCTTTCATCTAGGCCATATACGGTGTCGAGAGACTTCGTGACGCGCACCTCCGTGATGACGCCGTCGACGCGAATAATGCCTTCGAGTTCAACGCGGCCCTGAACATGAGCGTCGAGTGCCTCTTTCGTATAGCGGGGCTTGACCGCGCGTGTGCGGATCGGATTCGACACGCCATTGCCGGGTCGATAGGCGCCCGCGCCGAACTGGCCTTCCGGGATGGGACGAGGGGCTGGCGCTTGGCCGACGTCTCGCTTGAACGCGATGAGGGCGATGGGTTCCGTTCGGTCCTGTGAGAGAACCGCGAGGTCGAGGTCGTCGCCACGTCTGATGAGCTTGCACCCACACGCCCACATCGGAACCCGATCGGGGTCTCGTCCCATGACGGCGACGAATGCGGCACGTGTATTCGCGGGAAGCTCCTGACGCAGGATCACCCCATCGGGTTCATCGCTTGCAACGAATCGGCCGCGAATGCTGGCCATGCCGACGTCGAAGTATTGTTGCAGCCGCTCTGCGTCGCGCTCCGTTGCTGGCGCCCACACGCCCACCAGCGACGCGGAAGAGGGAGCGCGAGGGGCCTCTTGATCGAGGCGCATGGGCGACGTCGCCGGGGGCTCGGTTGACGCCGGTGGTGTGAGGGCCGCTGGGGACAACGACCGGCTGTGCAGCGTGTCCGTCGGCACGGCCTCAGGCTGAGGTGCGCGCCGCATCCGCGGCGGTGTCACGACGACGCCGGTGTTGAACGCTCCTGCCGGTGTGGTGTTCTCGGGTGCGGGCGGTTCCGCCGCTGGCGGTGTGGTGGTCACGGCGGCGAGTGGCAACTGCAGCGCCATCAACACGCTGGCGGCGGCCGCCACGAGGTGTGAGGTGCCCGTGCGGCGCTGGCGCGTGTCGAGGATGGCGTCGAGGCGCCGTTCGATGCGGTGCGGCTTGGCCATCGCCAGCGCGAGGCGCTGCGCGAACGGCGAGGGCAGGGTTTGCGCGATGGCCAGCAGCTCTTCCGCGTATCTCGACGGCGCCAGCCCCGACCGGATCACCGCATCGTCGCACGCGCGCTCGCGCTCGAGCTGTGCGCGTGAGGTCGCCAGCCACACGAGGGGATTCCACCAGGCGAGCGCGGTGGCGAGATACGCGATGGCGGCGGTGAGGGTGTCGAAGCGGACGATGTGCGAGAGCTCATGCACGAGCACGAGGCGCACGCGATCAGGCTGCCACGTGTGCGCGCTCGGGGGCAGGAGCACGCGCGGGCGCACGAGGCCCCAGGTCGCGGGCATCATCTCCGAGGGCGCGACGAGCACGCGGACCGTGCGTGCGATGCCCATCGAGCGGGCGTAGGCGCGAACGGTGTCGCGGAGCGGGCTGTCGGTGAGTGGCTCGCAGCGCTGTGTCAGCGTCGCGCGCCGCCAGAAGCCGGCAGCCATTCGGAGTAGCACGAGCACGCTGCCGATCGCCCAGACCATCAGGAGCACGGCGGCGATCGGGAACGGCCGAGGCGGCACGGCCGGCATTGCGTCGGCCGATCGCGGGGCCGGGAGGGTTCGCGCGGGCTCCGCGACGAAGGTCTCCATCACCGGGAGCGATGCGGCCTGCGCGACGACGAACTCCCCGGCCGACGGCGCGGTGCGGATCTCGGCGAGCCACGGCAGCGGCAGGGCCGGAACGAGGGCCGTAGCGATCGGCAGCAACAGCACCGTGAGCAGCGCGCAACTCCACACCACATGCCGCGAGGCAGCGGAGGAGCGGCGCATCGCCGCGGTGATGCCCCAGGCAACGAGCAGAACGAGCGACGACTTGGCGGCGAATGCGAGCATTACCGGCCCTCCTTGCGTGCCGCCGCGATGCGGCGGGCGAGGTCATCGAGCTGATCTTTCGTGAGCTTGCCGTCGGCCGAGTCCACGAGCGCCTGCACGGCGTCGGTGATCGATCCGTCAAAGAAGGTGCGAACGAGGTGCTTGATGGCGGTCTTGCGCTCGGCGGAACGCGGCACGACCGCCTCGAAGACATAGCGCGGCCCGTCGTCGAAGTGCCGGATGTGGCCCTTGTGTTCGAGGATCCGCAGCAGCGCGCGCACGGCCGAGTAGCTCGGCGGATCAGGCAGGTCGGCCTGCACCTCAGCGGCCGTGGCGCGCTCGCGGCGGTGCAGCACGTCCATGATCTGGCGTTCGCGTCGGGACAGGACCTGATTCAGTGTGCGGGCCATGGAATGCTAAGAAACTAGCACATGCTAAGAAATTAGCAAGCGGGAAAGTGGGTATCCTTGAAACCCATGCGCGTTCATGTCGGCACCTCCGGCTACAACTACCCGGAATGGCGGGGCACGTTCTATCCGGAGAAGTTCCCGGCCCCGAAGATGTTCGGCTATTACAGCGAGCGCTTCCACACGGTGGAGATCAACTACACGTTCTACCGGATGCCGAC
>CAYFLU010000070.1:7310-16944 GCA_964343975.1 uncultured Solibacteraceae bacterium | reverse complement strand
GCGCCGGTGTAGATCTGGCGCGGCCGCACGATGCGCGTGTCGGGATCCTTGCGCATTTCCAGCCACTGGGCGATCCAGCCCGGCATCCGGCCGAGCGTGAACATCACGGTGAACATGTTCACCGGGATCCCCAGGGCGCGATAAATGATGCCCGAGTAGAAGTCGACGTTCGGGTAGAGCTTGTGGCTGACGAAGTAATCGTCCTTGAGCGCGATGTCTTCGAGCTGCATCGCGATCTCGAGCTGCCGGCTCTTGATGCCGAGCGTGTTGAGCACGTCCGTGCACGACTTCTTCAGGATGACTGCGCGCGGGTCGAAGTTCTTGTACACGCGGTGGCCGAAGCCCATCAGGCGGCTGTTGTCCTTCTTGTCCTTCGCCTTGTTCACGAACTTCTGGACGTCGCCGCCCTCGGCCTCGATGTGGTCCAGCATCTCGATGACCTGCTGGTTCGCGCCGCCGTGGAGCGGGCCCCACAGCGCGCTGATGCCGGCCGAGATCGACGCGAACAGGTTCGCGCGCGAGCTGCCGACAACGCGGACCGTGCTCGTGGAGCAGTTCTGCTCGTGGTCGGCGTGGAGGATGAGCAGGAGGTCCACGGCCTTCGCGAGCACCGGGTTCACCACGTAGTCTTCACACGGCGTGGCGAACATCATGTGCAGGAAGTTCGACGAGTAGTCGAGCTTGTTCTGCGGATACATGAACGGCTGGCCGATCGAGTGCTTGTAGCTGTAGCTCGCGATCGTCGGCATCTTCGCGATCAGCCGAACCACCGCCTCGCGCACGTTCTGCTCGGTCTCGGGCTGCTGATAGAAGGTCGCCAGCGCGCCGACCGCCGCCGCGCACACCGGCATCGGGTGCGCATCCTTCGGGAAGCCCTCGAAGAACCGGTTGAAATCCTGATGCACCATCGTGTGGACGGTGATGAGTTCCTTGAACTCCTCCAGCTGCTTGGCCGTCGGTAGTTCGCCGTTGATCAGCAGCCACGCCACCTCGAGGAACGAGCTCTTCTCGGCCAGTTCGTCGATGGGATAGCCGCGATACTGCAGGATGCCGCGCTCACCGTCGATGAACGTCACCGCGCTCTTGCAGGCGCCGGTGTTCCCGAACCCGGGGTCGACGGTGATGGCGCCGGTCTTGGCGCGCAGGGCTGAGATGTCGATACCTACTTCCCCTTCCGAGCCCGTGATCACCGGAAGGTTCAGCTGCTTTCCGTTGTAGTCGAGAGTGGCCGTATTCGAGGGCGAGGCAGGAGAAGACATAGCTATATTCTTATCCAGCTTTCACGAACTCCGATGCAGGAAACCCGCCGTAACCGTAACGTTTCAGCGTGCAGGCGCCGCCCGTGACCGCCGGACCCGAGCAGGAATACCGCCGGCGCCGCGCGCACTGGGACGCCGAGATCTCGGCGACCGCCCGCGCGAGCGACCGCCTGTCGAATCTCCGGCTGCTGACCGCCGGCCTCGCCATCGCAGTCGGCCTCACCGTGATGCGCGGCACCCTGGGCGCTGGTTGGCTTGCCGTTCCCGGCATCCTGTTCCTGGCATTGGTGATCTGGCATTCGCGCGTGATCGAGCGCGGTCAGCGTGCGCGCAATGCACAGGCCTGGTACGACCGGGGGCTCGCGCGGATCGCCGGCACGTGGGCCGGCACCGGCCCGGACGGCCGGCGGTTCGGACAGGGACACGCCACCGCCGCCGACCTCGACCTCTTCGGGCCGGGCTCGCTCTTTCAACTCCTCCACACCGCCCGCACCGAGGCCGGTGAAGAGACGCTGGCGCGCTGGCTGATGGCGCCCGCGCCCCCGGCCGAGATCCGGGCCCGGCAAGCCGCCGTGACCGAGCTCCGCTCTGAGCTCGACTTCCGCGAGTCGCTGGCGGTCTCGGCCGCCGGGGCACGCACCAGCCGCACGGGCACCCTGGCCACCTGGGCCGCCGCGCCGGGCTCCGCGCTGTCGCTCGGCGCCGCCTGGCTCTTCGGCGCGGTCGGCGGCCTCTCAGCCGCCCTCCTCGTCGCGATGCTCCTCGGGCGTATCCCCGCCGGCCTCTTCTTCCTTTCTCTCTTCGTGCAATTCGCCATCGTCGTCGCCTTCTGGCGGCGGATCGGCCGTGCCGTGGCGGATGTGGAGACGGCGGCGCGCGACCTGGAGCTGCTGGCGGCGGTGCTGGCCGTGATCGAAGCGAAGTCCTTCACGACCGAACGCCTGCGGGGTGTGTCGGCCGCGCTCCGCACCGGCGGGGTGCCGGCCTCACAACAGATCGCGCGCCTCCTCCGCTGGATCACCGCGCTCGACTCGACGCGCAATCAGATCCTTGCGCCGTTTGCCTGGCTCGTGATGCTGCCGTATCTCTGCTCGCTCGCCATCGACCGCTGGCACGCCGAGCACGCCCGCGCGATTCCGGCGTGGCTCGACGCGGTCGGCGACATCGAGGCGCTCGCCGCCTTCGCCACCTTCGCGTGCGAACACCCGTCCGCTGCCGTGCCGACGATCGTCGACGACGGCGCACCGCGGGTGACGGCGACCGCGCTCGCGCATCCGCTCATTCACGAAGGCACGGCGGTGGCCAATGACGTGGCGCTCGGCGCCGGGGCGCCGCGCCTCTTCATCGTCAGTGGCTCGAACATGTCGGGCAAGAGCACGCTCCTGCGCGCGATCGGCGTGAACGTGGTGCTGGCGCTGGCGGGTGCACCGGTCCGTGCCGCGGCGATGACGGTGACACCGCTCGTGCTCGGCACCTCGCTGCGCGTGGACGATTCACTGCAGGCGGGCCATTCGCGGTTCTATGCGGAGATCCTGCGCCTGCGCGCGATCGTCGAGCTCACCGACGGGCCCGCGCCCGTGCTGTTCCTGCTCGACGAGGTGCTCGCGGGCACGAACTCGCACGATCGCCGGATCGGCGCGGAGGCGGTGATCCGCACGCTCGTGGCCCGCGGCGCGCTCGGCCTTGTCACGACGCATGACCTGGCGCTGGCGGATGTGGTGCCGTCGCTCGGCACTGACGCGGCGAATGTCCACTTCGAAGACCGCGTCGAAGACGGGCGCATGGTCTTCGACTACCGCATGCGCCCGGGCATCGTCACGCACAGCAACGCCCTCGCCCTCATGCGCGCGATCGGTTTGGACGTCTGACCAGTCACAACAAAAAAGCCGGGAGTTAATTCGTTGAATTAACTCCCGGCTTTTTTGTGTCGGTCAGGGAAACCCGGGGCGACAATTGGCCGTCTGAGCAGTGTGGAGATAACGATGCGGAATCTGATTCTGGCCAGTGCAGTGGCGGTGATGGTGTCGGGCGGTATGGTGGCGGCGCAGGCGCCGGCGGGCGCGCCGGCGGCGGCCTCGCAGGACGCGACGGCGAAACTGCAGGCCGCGCTGCAGGGCACGTGGGTGGTCGTCGCCGTGAACGGCGAATCCATCGAGAACCAGGGCGTGACGATGGCGCTGACGGTGGACGGCAACAAGTACAGCCAGATGGTGAATGGCGCGGTTGATGAAACCGGCACGTTCACGGTCGACGGCACGAAGAAGCCGGCGATCTTCGATCTGCACATCAAGGAAGGCAGCGACGCCGGCAAGGATCAGCCGGGCATCCTCGAGATGAAGGACGACACGATCGTGGTGTTCCTCGCGGCGCCGGGCGGCTCGGTGCGGCCGAAGGACTTCGACTCGGCCGACGGCCAGATCTACGTGATTGCGAAGAAAGTGAAGTAGCGGTTGCAGTAGACGGCGCCGCATGCCTTCCAAGTTCGCGGCCCTCTTGGGCTCCAGACGATTGGAGCCCGGGACCTTCAGGTCCCGGGTGCTTGCTTCAGCGCACGCGCACGAACGTCACGCCCGTGATCGCGCCGGCATCAACGACCATGCCGCTGACCACACCGGCGCCGTCGCGCCCCAGCCTGATGCTCAGCCCCGGCGCCTCATACGTGTCGGCGCGTTCCCCACGAGTCAGCACGATCTCCACCTGATTGCGTTTGATGATTCGCGCGCCGTTGCTCCACAGCGCCAGGGCCCAGCTCGTGTCGAGTTCATCACTGAACATCCGCGCCTCGAACGTCGGGGGCCCGCTGAACGCAACGCGGGCCGCGGCGGGTGGTGACGAGGAAGCAGGCGCAACGGGCGCGGACACCGGTGCCGTGAACTGATCGGCAAAGAACAGATCCGCCACTTTCTGCGCGAGGCCGCCGGCCCCCCACTGCCACGCCGGCGCGTTCGACAGATTGCACAGCACCGTCACGCCCATGCGTCGGCCCGGGAAACGAGTGACATCTGTCTGATAGCCGCCATACGCGCCTCCGTGGCGAAGGATCGGCAGCCCGCGATACGTGTCGATGCGCAGTCCCATGGCGTACGGCACGGTGGTGCCATCGCCGAGCGTGCCCGGACGACTCATCAGTGCCGACAGCTCAGATCCGCCGACCGATGCGGGAAGATCCGTGGGGTCCCAGAGCGCCAGCTCATTGGCCGATGAAAACAATCCGCCATCGCCCACGACATCGAACGTGGGCACGTCCTGCCGAAACCCGCCGGCCCACGGTGCGTACCCGATGGCGCGATTCGGGATCGGCTCGGCGTGATCGTCGCGGAACCGACTGTGCGACATGCGGAGCGGGGCAAACACGTGACTCGCGGCAAATTCCTTGAGCGACGTGCCGGAAGCTCGTTTCACGATAAGCGCGAGCAAGGCGTAGCCGCTGTTGCTGTACAAATGCGCGGAGCCGGGTGCAAACGTGAGCCCGCGTTGCCTCGACATCATCGCCACGAACTGACGCTCGCTGAGCGGCTCATCCGCAGGAAAGCCGGCCAGCGCCTGGAGCCCGAGAAAGTCGCGCACGCCACTCGTGTGATGGAGCAGATTCGCCACCGTGATGGTCGGGCCCGTCGGCAACTCCGGCACCCACTTGCGGACGTCGTCAGTGAGCGCGACCACGCCGCGTTGCACGAGCAGGCCGATGCTGACCCCGGTGAACTGCTTCGACACCGAGGCCACGTAGAAAAGCGTGTCAGGGGTGATCGCGACGTTGTGCTCGAGATCGGCGAGACCGTAGCCGCGGGCGAACTGCACCGCGCCATTGCGCGTGACCGACACCGCACAGCCGGGCGAGCCCGCCGCCGTGTAGGCCGCAAAGATCGCGTCAACCTGCGCCGCACGCGCATCGGTCGGCCCGCTCTGGCCGCCACCGCGTCCACTCTGCCGAGCAGAGAGGACCACCGCGGCCGCCACGACGCACACGAGGCTGCACGCCACTCGGTATCTGGCGAACTTGGCGAAAGACATATCAGGGAACCTCCCCCATCAACCGACGCACTGGCCTCTTGAGCACGTGTAGAACAGCGGCCGCCGCGAGCACACCGCAGGCCACAAAGGCGAACACCTGCGGCAGCGGCCGCGTACCGATCAACCCGGCAATCCGTCCGGCGATCAGATTGCCGAGCGCGATCGACGTGAGCCACACACCGATCAATTGACTCGACATCGACGGCGGCGACAACCGCGTGACGAGACTGTAGCCGACCGGCGAGAACGACAACTCGCCGATCGTGTGCAGCAGGTAACCGCCGACCAACCACAGTGGACTGACGAGTTGCCCCGTCGATGCGCGCGCAGCCGCCACGGTCAGCACGGCGAATCCGAGGCTGATGCACAGCATCCCCACGACAAACTTGCCGTGTGTGGATGGCTCACGGCCTGATCGCGACAGCGCCACCCATAGCCACGCAAACACCGGCGCCAACACGATGATCGAAAACGGCGCCACCGATTGAAGCCAGCTGGCCGGCATGGCCCAGCCCCCGATGTTCAAGTCGGTGTTGCGCTGCGCAAAGAGGTTGAGCGACGAACCGGCCTGCTCGAGCGCCGACCAGCACACCGCCGACGCCAGGAAGAACACGGCCATCGCGCCGAGATGTCGTCGATTGGTGTGCGTCAGATCGGGACGACGACCAGCCACCACGAAATACAGTGCCGCTGCGGCCACGATCGCAATGCCGCCAAAGTCAGCCATCCGCACCACGGGCCAACGCGCACTGGTGGCGAGCGCGAGCGCCACAAGCAGCACAACGGGCATGCCGGCGATCAGGCCGACCTGGCGCCATCGACGCGCGTCCGTCGCTTCGGGCGCGCGCAACCCGACGTCGCCCAGTGCCGCGGCGCCGCGATGGTACTGGACGAGGCCGGCCACCATCCCGAGGCCCGCGACGGCAAATCCGAGATGCCAATTGATGCGCTGCCCGAGCCAGCCGGTCACGAGCGGCGCCACCGTGGCGCCGAGATTGATCCCCATGTAGAAGATTGAGAATCCCGCATCGCGTCGCGCATCATCCGTCGGGTAAAGACCGCCGACCATCGCCGTCACGCTCGGTTTAAGGACACCCGTGCCGATCACGATGAGCCCGAGCGCCAGGTAGAACGTCGTTTCGCTCGGCACCGCCATCGTGAAGTGGCCGAGCGCGATGTGATGCCGCCGACCATCACGCCGCGCCGCTGGCCGAGCAGGCGATCCACGAGGAGACCACCGGGCAACGCGGCCAGATACGCGGACGCGGTGTACAAGCCATAGATGGCCGCGGCTGTGGCCGTGTCGAACCCGAGTCCACCGCTCGAAACCGGCGCCGTCATGAACAACACCAGCAGCGCGCGCATGCCGTAGTAGCTGAACCGCTCCCAGAATTCCGTCAGGAACAGCGTGGACAAGCCACGCGGGTGCCCGAAGCGTGTGGACATCGGCGGCATCATACCGCCCGGGCGGACTCTTCGGGTACGCTCACGCCATGCGCGACCTGCTCATCTGGGACAACCACGTGTGTTTGCCGATGCGACCAGATCCGGCGTGGTTCCGTGCGCTCGAACGACATCGCCAGGCCGGCGCGTCGTTTGTGAGCATCAACATCGGCGACGCGGAGATTCCGCTCGACACGATGCTGACGATGGCGCAGCACTTCCGCGCGGCCATCGCGGATGCGCCCGATCGGTACGTGCTGGCGACCTCGATTGAGACGGTCCGTCAGGCCCAAGGCGACGGGCGGCTGGCCGTGGCCTTCGACGTCGAAGGGCTCCGCGCGTTTGGCGACGATGTCGGTCACGTCGAACGCGTCTATCAGCTGGGTGTGCGCTGGGCCCTCGTCGCGTACAACCGCGCGAACCTGGCCGGCGGCGGCTGTCACGACGCCGACGATCAGGGCCTCACGCCGCTTGGCCACCGCTTCCTCGACGAGATGGACCGCGTGGGCATGGTGATCTGTTGCTCGCACACGGGCTATCGCACCGCGCGCGACGTGCTCGATCGGGCCACGCGCCCCGTGATCTTCTCGCACTCGAATGCGCGGGCACTCTGCGACCACCCGCGGAATATTCCGGACGGTCTGATCGCTCGCGCCGCGCAGACCGGCGGCGTTGTCGGCATCAACGGGTTGTCGGTGTTTCTCGGCGGCACGGATCGCATGATCGAGCGCCTCCTCGATCACATTGAGCATGTCGTCGACGTAGCGGGCCCGGAGCACGTCGGCGTCTCGCTTGATTACGTGTACGACCAGGAGGAGCTCTGCGAACAGCTCCGCGCGTTTCAGCACGTGTGGCCGGCTGGGTTCGGCTATGACCCCAGCATCCGATTCATCGAGCCGGAGGCGCTGCCCGCCATCGCCGACGGCCTCGCTGCGCGCAACTACTCAGACGCGCACGTGCGCGGCATCATGGGCGAAAACTTTCTGCGGGTGGCCGAGCGCGTGTGGAAACGGCCCTGATCGAACTTGGCAAGCCCATCCAGATGCCGATCGTGCCGCTGCCCACTTGCGGGTGGCTGTCGATGAGACGGCTCCGGTCCAGACGACTCCCGCGAACCTGGACACCCGCGGACGCCTGGTGTGGTAGCCGCTCTGCCGACGATCGGTCCATCTGGATCACGTAGTATTCGCCCATGCGTGCCGTCACCCGATTCCGCCTCTCCCTGCTGGCGCTTCCGCTGCTGTCGATCGTGCTCGCGGCTCAACAGACCGTGACGCCGGTCGACATGGCCATGATGGCGAAGATCCGCGACGAGGGGCTGCAGCGGTCGCGCGTGATGGACACCGAGTCGTACATCGCCGACGTGCTCGGCGCACGGCTCACGCTCTCCAACGACATGAATCGCGCGCAGGCCTGGGCCAAAGCAGAGATGGAGCGCATCGGGCTCGTCAACGTCACGATCGAGCCGTTCATGGACTTCGGCACCACGTGGGACAACGAGTACACCTCGCTGCACATGCTCACGCCCGACTATCAGCCGATGGCGGGCTACCCGATCGCGCACACGCCCGGCACGAACGGCAAGCAGACGGTGAGCGCCGTCGTGGCGGAGATCAAGACGAAGGGAGACCTCGACGCCTTGCGCGGCACCCTCAAAGGCAAGGCCGTGCTGATGAGCCCGCCGGCCACCGTTGACCTCAAGAAGATCGAGACCGGCACACCGCGCTACACCGACGATGAGGTCAAGAAGATCAACGACGCGACGCCGCCGGCACCGGCCGCACCGGCGCCGCCCGCCGCGCCGAATCCGAACGCGGTCACGGCACTCGAGCGGATGCGCTTCTACAAGTCCGAAGGCGTTGCCGTCGTCCTGCAGTGCGACAGCGGCTGGATGGGCGCGGTGCGCGGCTTCTCGCGTCCCGGCTCCGGCGCAGACAAGTGGAGCCGCGAAGAGACGCTCGCCTCACCCGCGATCATCGCGATCACGCCGGAGCACTACAACCGCATGTATCGCATTCTCAAGCGCGGTATTCCCGTCACCGTGGAAGTGGACGTGCGCAACCGGATCGGGGATGCCGTCGAGAAGGCGAACAACGTGATCGGCGAGATTCCCGGGAGCGACCTCAAGGATGAAGTCGTGATGATCGGCGCGCACTTCGACACGTGGCACGCGAGCCCGAACGCGAGCGACAACACGTCGGGCACCGCGGTGATGCTCGAAGCGATGCGCATCCTGAAAGCCGTCGGCGCGAAGCCGCGCCGCACCATCCGGATTGCGCTCTGGGCCGGCGAAGAGCAGGGCCTTCACGGGTCCACACAATATGTGCTGAAGCACTTCGGCGATCCCAAGAGCCCGCAGGGCGTCACACCGGAATACGGCAAGCTGTCGGCGTATTTCAATCAAGACTACGGCCCCGGGCAGTATCGCGGCGTCTATCTCCAAGGGAATGCCGCCGCGCACGCGATGCTCACCGCCTGGACGATGCCCTTCACGGATCTCGGCATGACGGCCGTCTCGATCCTCGGCGTCGGCAGCACCGACCACATCGCGTTCGACCGCGTGGGCCTGCCGGGCTTTCAGTTCCTGCAAGATCGCGTCGGCGGCACCGGCGGCCACACGAATCTCGACTTCATCGAGACGATCCCGCCCGACGACATGAAGAAGAACGCCACCATCGTCGCGGCCTTTGCCTACAACGCCGCGATGTCGGATGCGAAGGTGCCGAGGAAGCAATGACGACCGCACTCTGCGTGGCACTGTGGCTCGCGTTCACACCGGCGCCAACACAGACGGCGCTGCCGCCGGATCCCTCACTGATTCGCGTGCGGGTGACGACCGATGACGCGGGCGTGGCCGAAGAACTTGCGGCCCGGCGCAACTCCGTGACGCACCTTGCGGCCGCGCTCGGCGCCAACAAGAA
>CAYFLU010000070.1:0-7210 GCA_964343975.1 uncultured Solibacteraceae bacterium | reverse complement strand
CAAGAACACCAACCGCGCGAGCGACACCGAGTCGGGATGGAAGTCTGCCGCGGAAGACATCGCGAAGCAGATCGACAAATGGATCGCAGCGCACCGCGCAGCCATCCTCGCTGCGCGTCGGGGGCACTAACGACCTCGGGAGTCGTTTTCGCCCAAATTGACAACTGGAGTTGACATGTCGCCCGCAGTTTCCGAATTGGGCGAAAACGACTCCCGAGGTCGGCGCTAGCGCGGTCCGTCCGGCAGACGCATCAGCCGCGCCAGCGGTGGCCAGTGCGGGCTCGAGAAGAACGGACGGCCAAACAAGAGACAGGTCAACGACACGAGCTGCGCGTCGCGCTGATCGCTCGCGCGCTCGATCCAGCGCGCGGCCTCGGCGAGATCGCCGGCGAGGAAGTAATACACCGCCAACCCGGTCGGCACCATGTTGTCCGTCGGCGCCAGCGCGCCGATGAGGGCCTGCGCTTCCGTCTGAGCGCCAGTGCGCATCAGCACACCCGCGAGCAGGCCGATGGCCTGTGGCGCAAACGGCGCGGTTGCGTGCGCACGGCGCGCCTGCGCCAGCGCTGTCTCCCAATCCCCGCTCTGCGCTCGCACCATCGCCACGGTGAACCCGGCGTACCAGAAGTGCTCGTTGATCTCGAGAATCTGCCGCGCCTCAGCTTCACCCTCAGCCACACGGCCGGCGCCAATCAAGGCAAGCGCGTAGTTCCATCGGAAGATCGCGCTCAGCGGATCGTTCTGGAGCGCCTGACGGCACAACGCGGCGGCCTCGTCGTAGCGGCCGAACCACAGATAGAAGAAGCCAGACCGCCACACGCGCACCCAGTCGCCCGCCGGCGCGAGCGCCAGCGCGCGATTCGACTGCCGCTCGGCCTCCGTCCAGTAGTAGTCAAAGACGCCCGCGACAATCGCCAGCATGCCGTGCGCCGCCGCGAGCGACGGGTCGATGTCGAGCGCACGCCGCGCATGCTCGCGCGCGAGCGGCATCGCCTCGCGCGCCGGCATCAGTCCAACCGCGCCCACGGTGAGGTAGTAGTCAGCCAGGCCGACATGCGCCATCGCGAACTTCGGATCGAGCGCAATGGCCTGCTCGTACGCCGGCTTGGCCAGCGCCAGTCCCTCAGCCGTCATCTTGAACTGGCAGTGATGCCCTTTGAGGTAGGCCTCGTAGGCCGCAATCGCCGGTGTGTACCGTGGCGCGCTCTGGCCCGGCACGAGCGCGACGTTCAACGCCTGTGCGATCGCCGCGGCAATCTCATCCTGCACGGCAAACACGTCTTGCAGTTCTCGGTCGTAGCGCTCCGACCACATGTGCGTGCCGTCAGCCGCCGTGATCAGCTGTGCCGTCACGCGAATCCGGTTGCCGGCGCGGCGCACGCTGCCTTCGAGGATGTTCGCCACGCCGAGCGTCTCGGCAATCCCGCGCACGTCGCGGTTCTGGCCATTGAATGCAAATGCGGATGTGCGCGACGTGACCTTGAGTCCGGAGACCTTCGCGAGCGCCGTGATGATCTCGTCCGATAAACCGTCGCTGAAATAGTCCTGCTCGGGATCGCCGCTTAGGTTCGCGAACGGCAACACCGCAATCGAGGGCGCCGATCCGCCGACCACGCGGGATCCTAACGATCCCGGCGTGCACTGCCGCAGCGCGGTGCCGACATCACGAGCCGTTGGCACCCGACGCGCAGGATCCTTCTCGAGACACGAGGCGATGACACGCGCCAATCCCGCAGGCACATCCGGCCGCAGCGCTTCGATCGGCCGAGGATCATCGCGCAGGATCGCCGACGCCAATTCCGCCGAAGACGCGCCCGAGAACGGGCGGCTGCCGCACGCGGCTTCGTACAAGACGACGCCGAGCGAGAAGAGGTCCGTGCGGTGATCGACCGTGCGCCCCATCACCTGCTCCGGCGACATGTAGGCCGGGGTGCCCATCACCACACCGAACTCCGTGCGATCGCCCGACGTGCGCGTGGCGTCCGCGGGATCGGCGGCGCGGGTTTCCTTCGCCAGGCCGAAGTCGAGCACCTTCACACGACCGTCGTGCGTGATCATCACATTCGCCGGCTTCAGATCGCGATGGACGATGCCCTTGTCGTGCGCCACCGCCAGCGCATCCGCGAGCGCCGTGCCGATCGCGATGAGGCGATCGATCGCCAGCGCACCCGCGGTTAACGCCTGCGCGAGCGACTGCCCTTCCACCACCTCCATCGTGAGAAAGTGCGTGCCGTCGATCTCCTCGACGGAATGGATCGTCACGATGTGCGGATCGTTCAGCGCAGCGACGGTGCGCGCTTCGCGCTGAAACCGCGCGAGCCGGTCCGGCTGCGCCGCCAGTTCCGCCGGCAGCACCTTGAGCGCCACATCGCGACCAAGACGCGTGTCTTTGGCGCGATACACCTCGCCCATGCCGCCCGCGCCGAGCGGCGCGACGATGTCATAGGGACCGAGACGGGTGCCCGAAGTAAGGCGCATGAGGGAAGCAGGCGGATTATAGGCGAGCGCAGACATCGCACCGACGTTCTCCACGAACACGTAATGCGGACTATCATCTGCCGTAGTTCACGATGAGCTCCCTTCACCCGCAGGTCGCCGCGCTGATCGAAGCGGCACGGAACTCCAATCTGCCCCCGTTGCACTCCGTGGGCGCCGCCGAGGCACGAGCGATCTACCGCCAGAGCCGCCGGGCGCTGCAACCGCCGGCGCCAGCAGTCGCGGCGTGCGAAGACATCACGATCCCCGGACCCGCCGGCGCGATCCCGGCTCGGTACTACCGCCCACAGGGTCACCACGCCGAAGAGGAGGTGCCGGCGCTGGTGTTCTTCCATGGCGGCGGCTGGGTGGTCGGCGACCTCGACACGCACGATGTCCTGTGCCGAGAACTCGCGAACGGCTCCGGATGCGCGGTATTCGCGATCGACTATCGGATGGGTCCGGAGCATCGGTTTCCCGCCGCGGTCGACGACGCGATCGCCGCGGTGGGCCATGTGGCGCGACCGGAGTCCGGCTATCGGATCGATCGATCGCGCATCGCGGTCGGCGGCGACAGCGCGGGCGGAAACCTGGCCGCCGTGGTGGCGCTTGCCGCGCGCGATGCCGGCGGACCGCCGCTCGCGTGGCAATTGCTGATCTACCCCGTCACGGACCTGCACATGCGCCACCCCTCGTACGAGCGCAACGGCAGCGGCTACCTGCTCACGCGCGAGCAGATGCACTACTTCCGCGATCAGTACCTCGCCAGCATCGATCAGCGCGACGACTGGCGCGCTTCCCCGCTGCGGGCGGCCGATCTGACGGGGCTACCGCCCGCCTTCGTGCTCACCGCCGGCTTCGATCCGTTGCTCGACGAAGGCCAGGCCTATGCCGACCGTCTGGCGCAGGCCGGCGTGGCCGTCGAGTACCGCTGCTATGAGGACATGGTGCATGGCTTCATCCTCATGGGTGGCGTGCTGGACACGGCTCGCGTCGCCGTCGCCGACTGCGCCGCGCGGCTCGCGCAGGCTATGCGCTAAACCTCGCGTCCCTACCGAGCGACCGCAGCGACCAGCTGATCCACCTGCGCGTCCGTCGTCGAGAACCCGCAGACCAGCCGCACGACATCGTCGCCGAGCCAGGGCCAATCGAGGAACTCGAAGCCGGCGGCGCGGAGGCGCGCCGTTGTCGCCGGTTGGAATTTCGGAAACACGAGGTTGGCTTCGACCGGCACCGCGAGTGTGACGCCAGCGTTCGTGAGTCCGTCGCCGAGCCGCTTGGCCGCGCGATTGGCGCGTCGGGCGTTGTCGAGCCACAAATCGTTCGCGAGATAGGCATCGAGCTGCGCCGAGAGGAAGCGCATCTTCGATGCCACCTGCCCCGCGCGCTTGCGACGATGCATCACGTCCTCCGCCAGCTCCTTGCGGAACACGATCACGGCTTCGGCCGTGAGCGTGCCGTTCTTCGTCGCGCCGAACGCGAGGCTGTCCACGCCGAGGCGCCACGACAGATCCGCCGGCGAACAGTTCAACGACACGAGCGCGTTCGTAAACCGCGCACCATCCATGTGCACCGCGAGCGACGCGCGCTTCGCGACGTCGACGAGCGCGCGGATGGCCTCGAGCGGATATACCGTTCCGGCCTCGGTCGTCTGTGTGATCGACAGCGTCGCCGGCTTCGCCGCGTTTCGGGCGAGCGCGATCTCGCGCTCGAGCGCCGACGGCGTCATCTGCGCGTTCGGCCCGGGCACGCCAACCAGGCGCGCGCCGCCCGTGAAGAACTCGGGCGAGCCCCACTCCTCGCGCGCGATGTGCGCGAGCTGATGACAGAACACAGCGCCATACGGCGGCGTCACCGCGGCGAGCGAGAGGCCGTTGGCCGCGGTGCCCGACGACACCGGGAATGCAAACGTCTCGCGCTCGAAGACCTCGGAGAGCTTCGCGTTCAATCCGCTCGTGAGCGGGTCACTGCCGTACGGGTGCGTGACGACGTCGTTGGCACGGGCGAGCGCGGCGAGGATCTCCGGCGGGCACCCCAGAATGTTGTCGGAGCGGAAGTTCATTGGCTTGAAGCATATCCGAGCCACCACGCGCATTCCGCAGACGCCGCCGAGCCGAGGTCGACGTCGGATTTACTCGCGCGGCGCACACAGCTTCGGCCTACAATCCCCGCACCCATCGGAGGTCACTGTGCTGCACCGGTCCACGTCACGCGTGTCTGCCGCGGTCGCACTGACCGCCACCCTGTTCGTGTGGCGGCCGGCACTCTCAGCGCAGGGCCGGGGTGGCGCGGCCGCCGGGCCCACGCTCGTGCCCGTCACGGCCAGTTCGCTCGCCAAGCATCCAGAGACCTACATCGGCGCGACCGTCGCCCTCACTGCCACCGTCGAACGACAACTCTCACCGACGGTCTTCGTGGTCGATCAGGACAAAGCCAAGTCGCTGCCTGAGGTCGTCCTCGTGATTGCGCCAACGCTCCAGTCGCCGCCGCCGGCCAACAGCTACGTCAACGTCGTGGGCGACGCGATCGCATTCGATCCCGTCGAGGTGGCGAAGCGATTGAAGGACTACAAACTCGACGTCGCGCCGGACGTACTCGCGTCGTTCCGGGGCAAGCCGGTCGTGCTCGCGACGGCGGTCGTCGGCACGGACATGGTCGATCTGGCCAAGAAGAAGCCCGCCCCGATCACCGACGACGACGTGAAGCTGACGGCGATCATGAAACAGGTGACGCCGTCGCTGAATGCGTTGCGCGCCGCAGCCACGGCACAGCAGGCCGCGGAGGCCAAAACCAAAGCGGCGGAATTGAAAGGCTTCTTCACCGACGTCCAAGCCGTGTTCAGAGCTCACGGCATCGCAGACGGCGTGACGTCGGCCGGCGAAGCGATCAAGTTCGCGGACGCCGCGAGCGCAGCAGCCGCGGCGGCGAAATGGACGGATGTGACCGCCGCGGCCACGAGCCTCAACGGCGTGTGCGGCTCGTGCCACAACGCGCACCGCGAACGGCAGGACGACGGCACCTACCGCTTGAAGGGCACGCGCTAGACGCGCGTCAGCAGCTCTGGCACTTGTGGTTGTTCTTCGAGCCCAGTTTCTCGAGTAGCTTGATCGTCTCGGGGAACGGCGAGATGCGTGACACGGGCCCGTTCGCCATGTCGGCGGTGGTTTGGCCCTTGCGGCTCACGGCCTTGACGTCGCCGCCCTTCGACACGAGATACAAGATGAGTTCGTTGTCACCGCGCGACGCCGCGTGGTGGATCGCGTTGTAGCCGTTCTCGTCGCGCGCGTTCACATCGGCGCCCAGTTCTTCGACGAGATACTTCACCGCCGCCAGCCACTGATCCGGCGCGTGACGATGCGCGTTGCCGGCGAAGCCTTCGCCGTATTCGGAACCAGCGGCCGCATGGATGGGATAGACGCCGGGCCCACCGTAGGTCGATGCGGGCAAACCGGATTCATCGCGCGTGGCTGCGCCGCCTGCGCCAGCCCCGCGGCCGCCTTGCGCCACGGCAGCGTCCGGGAGACCGGCGCCACCACCCGCGCCACCACCGGCACCTCCCGCCCCGCCGGCGCCACCGGCGGGGAACCCGGCTCCGCGCCCGTTCGGGCGCGGTGCGATCGTCGGGATGTTCGGGTCCGCGCCGTACTTCACGAGCAGCTTCATCGCCTCGACGTCCGTGCCGTACGCCGCGCGCCAGAACGCCGTCGAGCCCGTGTTGTTCGTCAGGCCGCAGTTCGCGTTGCCGCAATCGGTATAGACCATGTACCACGGATGGCCCTTGATGCGCGCGTTCACGTCCGCGCCCTTGTCGAGGAGCGCCTTCGCCACATCGAGGTACGTCGCCTTCTGCAGTTCCTGTTCTTGCGGTTGGGGATACCGCGTGCGCGGCTGCCATTTCGCATTGATCGCGGCCCAGAGCGGCGCGACGCCGTGCGGATCCGACGCGAGATTGACGTTGGCGCCGCGCGCGATCAGTTCCATGGCCGCGTCGAACTGGCCGTTGATGAGCGCCACGAGCAACGTGCTGTGTCCATCCGCGGTCTTCGCGTCGACGCGCGCGCCGGCATCGAGGAGCGCGCGGAGCGACGCCATGTTGCCCTGCCGCGCCGCATGATGCAGCGGCGTGAGCCCGCCCTTGAACGCGATCGTCGGCGCCGGGCCATCGTCACTCGCGCGCTGGATGGCGGCCTGCACATCATCAGGATTCACCGCCGCGGCGCCGCCCGTGCCGGTACCGGCGCCGCCATCACTGCGCGCGCCACCCTGGAATGGGGTGCCGGTGCTTCCCCCACCCGCTCCCGCGCGGCCGCCACCACCGGCGCCGGCGCGACCGGCGCCCGCGGCGCCGCCAGCCGGCTGCTGCAACGCCGGCAGATCCGGCGCTTTGCCGGTGCGGAGCAGTTCACGCTCGGCTTCAATGGCGCTGGACAGTTGCACGGGCGAGGGCTGCTGGCCACGCGGCACCATGCCGTCGAGCAGGAGGCGCTGCAGCTGCGACGCCTGGCGGTCGAGGTTGCCCGACTTCTGCAAATCGAGCGGCGTCGAGGCCTGGTCGACCTTCGCGCCACGCTTCGCGAGCACGGCGATCACCGCGGGGCGATCGGCTTCGGCCGCAAAGATGAGGGGCGTCTGCCCCCACTCGGTTTCGGTCACGTTCGGATCCGCGCCGGCGTCGAGGACCGCCGTCACGGCCTCCACACTGCCGGCTTCCGCCGCAAGATGGAGCGGCGTGACG
>CAYFLU010000069.1:0-17135 GCA_964343975.1 uncultured Solibacteraceae bacterium | reverse complement strand
GATCGACACGCCGGTCTTCGTTTCCGAGATCGTCGCCGTGCCCACCGACTTGCCGGCGGCGTCGTTGAGCGTCACCTTCACCGGCTTGGCCTGGGCCGCGAGCACCACGGCAAAGGCCGCCGCGCCACAGGTCATCGCTGCGATCGTTACAAGCTTCTTCATTGCAGTCTCCATGTTGGGGAAAGGGAAATCGCGTCGATTGTACGCGATCCTTCCGGAACGGAGGCTTTGCTAATAGGATCGTGCGTCGACATGAAAGTGCTGTTCGTCTGCACGGGAAACATCTGCCGGTCGCCGACCGCCGAAGCCGTGGCGCGCACCCTGGCGGCAGAGCAGGGGCTGGCCGGCCATCTGACCTTCGACTCGGCCGGGCTCGAGAGCTATCACGTCGGTGACCCGCCCGATCCGCGCGCGATCGCCCGCGGGCGGGTGCGGGGCTACGACCTCACGCCGTTGCGGGCCCGGCGCGTCCGCGCCGCAGACTACGCGGACTTCGATCTGATCCTCGCCATGGACGCCACGCACTACCGCGCGCTCGTGCGTCAGTGTCCGCCGGCATATCGCGAGAAGATCCGGATGTTTCTCGCGGAGGGCGAGGCCGCAACCGGCCCCGACGTGCCGGATCCGTACTATGGCGACGAACACGATTTCGACGACGTGCTCGATCTGTGCGAGCGTGGCCTCGCGCCGCTCTTGACAACGTGGCGCGAGTCGTTCCGTACGCCAAAAACGTAACCCGCTTGACACCGGAAATTTACGCACGCGTTCGAGGGAAGTGATCCGGCCGCAGCAGGACTGCTCCCTTCCGCGGCGACCAGCTTGCACCATAGATGATGACGTCATATGATGACGTTCATGCGCACCATCATTGAGCTGCCCGAGGATCAACTCGGTGCCCTGAGCGAGCTGTGCAAGCGCGAGGGGCTGTCGCGTGCTGAGGCGATTCGACGGGCCGTGGCCGCCATGCTCGAGCAGCACCGTGCCGACTCGGCGGGGCAGGCGTTCGGATTGTGGAAGCGGAAGCCGGTCGATGGCGTCGCCTACCAACGCCGCATGCGCGGGGAGTGGGCGTGAACGGCCTCTTCGACACCAACATCCTGATCGACTATCTGAACGGACGAGAGGACGCCCGCCGCGAACTCGCCGCCTACCGTCGCCCGCTCATCAGCATCGTCACCTGGATGGAAGTGCTGGCGGGCGCACGCACGGACGAGGAAGCCGACGTGATCGAGATGTTCCTGCGCGACTTCCGGGTGGTCGAGGTGACGCGCGGTGTGGCGCGCGAGGCGATCGAAATTCGCCGCGCGCATCGCGTGAAGCTGCCCGACGCGGTGATCTGGGCCTCGGCGCGGGCCGAGTCGGCCCTGCTCGTCACCCGCAATACGAAAGACTTTCCGAAAGACCAGCCCGGCGTACGCATGCCGTACTGACGCCCTCTACTTCAGCACCAGCTTCTGCATGCGCCAGTTGAGCAACTCGCCGACGTAGAGCTCGGTGGCGCTCGGGCAGGTGATCTCGTGGATCCAGCCGAATTCCTTGGGCTGCTTGCCGTAGCTGCCAAACGCGCCGAGGATCTTGCCGGTGAGGTCGAGCTTGTAGATCTTGCCGGAGTTGGCGTCCGACGAGAACAGCACTTGATTGGCGCCAGGCGTGATGCAGATCGCCCACGGCTGGTCGATGCCCGTGAAC
Source organism: uncultured Solibacteraceae bacterium (assembly GCA_964343975.1). Classification (GTDB taxonomy): domain Bacteria; phylum Acidobacteriota; class Vicinamibacteria; order Vicinamibacterales; family SCN-69-37; genus SCUN01. The sequence goes on along the minus strand of CAYFLU010000069.1, from coordinate 15,446 downwards.
TGACGCAGGAACGTGCCGTTGCTGTCGAACACCTGGATGCGGCGGTTCGTGCGGTCGCCGACGTAGATGTTGCCGTCCTTGTCACTCGCGATCGTGTGCGGGATGTTGAACTGGCCGGGGCCGGTGCCGCGTTCGCCCCAGGTCTTTAGCCACTTGCCGTTCTTGTCGAGCTTCACGACCCGTGAGTTGTTGTAGCCATCGGCCACGTAGATGTTGCCGGCCGGATCCCACGTCACATCCGTCGGGCGATTGAAGCTGTTCGTGCGCGGCGGCAGCTTCGCGGCTTCTTCCTGCGGCACGCGCCCTTCCACAAGCTCCCACTTCCGGCCCAGCGTGAGCACCACATGGCCTTCCGGGTTGAACTTGATGACCATGTTCGAGCCTTCGTCGACGCACCAGATGTTGTCGTCCTTGTCGATGCGGACGACGTGCGCGAAGTCGAAGCCGTAGAGGTCCTTGCCGATCTGACGGACGAACTTGCCGGTCTGATCGAACTCGAGGAGTTCCGTGTGGCCGCTGCGGTGGTAGATGAAGATGTGCCCCTTGGAATTCACCGCCACGCCGGCCACTTCGCCCAGATTCATGTCGGGCGGCAGCTTCAGCACATTCGGCACCGAGTCGAAGGCGATGGCGGGCGGCGGCGTGGCCGCAGGCGCCTGGGCGCGAAGGAGCAGCGAGGCGGCCACAGACACACAGGCAACGGCGATCAAGACACGCAATGCCTGCAGAGCAGGCAAGGCAGGCAAGGCAGGAACGATGCGCGGCATGGCGCGTAGTATGCGCCGGAAATGCCGCGGTGGTGCGCTTTTCAGTGGAGAGGCGATTTGATGATGACGTCGGTGCTGACGCCGAACTTGCGGAAGTTCGAGTAGGTGGCATGGCCGCGGATGGCCTCGCGCGCGGTCGACGAGACGTCGTCCATCTTCACGGGCATCCACAGCTTCAGCTTGTCGATCATCGAGAACTCGACGGTCATCTCGCCCGAAAACGTCGTCGCGTCGAGGTGGCTTTCGATCTTCAGAATGGCCCCCGTGGCCGGATCGATCCAGAAGGTGCCGTGCATGGGCAGATCCAGTTCGCCGGAGCGCACGATCGTGGGGGTCTGCTTCTCTTCGAAGGAGAGCTTCACGGCGCGGATGGCGCCGATCTTGTCGGTGCCGCGCACCTGGAATTCCGAGCGCGCCTGGTTTTCCGCCGCGAGAAAGGCCAGAGCCATCGTTGGAAAGTTCGTGTTCCGGACGACGGAACCGATGTTGAAGCGGGCGCCTTCGTCGGCGATGTCGCGCGCGCGCCGGATCATGTCGTCCTTCGCCGACAGGAACAGGTTCTGCAGGCGCTGATCGCGGTCGCGGACGGGCGAGCCGTCGACGGCGAAGACGTCACGGAAGGCCAGCCAGATGTGCGACGTGTCGGCGATGCCGATGATGTCGGAGGTGAGTTCGCGCCGCATGTTGCTCGAGGGGGAGCCGAACGCGCCTGTCGCCGGTACTTTGGTCTGCGTGTAGTGCTCCTCGGAGACCACGCCGGAGAAGGCCTTCTCATACGTCTCGAGATATTTCGCGGCGCGGCTGAGGAGGAGCGTGGCCGAGGGCAGCTCGTTGGCGCTCTGGGCCGCGACGTGTGCGATCGCCGCCAGCGGCATCGTCAGCAACACGAGGAGGGCCAGGCGCGCGCGCATGCAGTGATGGCGTGAGCATACCGCGCCCGGCGTCCGGCCGTAGAATGGAGACCACATGAAGGTCACGCTCACACGGCTCGACGACGCCTTTCACTTCGAGGCGCGGGGGGAAGGCGGCGTCAGCATGCACTTCGACGCGAGCCCCGACATCGGCGGACACGGCCTCGGCGTGCGCCCCATGCAGGCCGTGCTCATGGCGCTCGGCGGGTGCAGCGCCATCGACATCCTGCTCATTCTGGCCAAGCAGCGTCAGACGGTGACTGCGTTTCACATGGAGATCGACGGCGAGCGCCAACAGGGGCGCGAGCCCGCGCTCTGGGCGCAGGCGCACGTGATCTTCTCGCTCGAAGGCACGATCGACCCGGACAAGGCGGTGCGGGCCGTGCAGCTCTCCATCGACAAGTACTGCTCGGTGTCCAAGACGCTCGAAGCGGCTGGCGCCACGATTACCTGGGACGTCCGCGTGAACGGACAGACCGCCTCACGGAATCCATCCGCATGAAGCCAGAAACGAAAGCCATCCGCATCCAGACCGAGCGCACACAGGAGCGCGAGCACGCGGCGCCCCTCTTTCTGACGTCGAGCTTCGTGTTCGACGATGCGGAGGAGATGCGGGCGGCGTTTGCGGACGAGAACGACGCCAACATCTACAGCCGGTTCTCGAATCCGAACGTGCAGGAATTCGCCGACAAGCTGGCGGCCCTCGAAGGCACCGAGGCGGGGTTTGCCACCGCGTCGGGCATGGCGGCGATCTTCGCGTCGTTCATGACGTTCCTGAAGGCCGGTGACCACCTGCTGGCGTGCTCGTCGATCTTTGGCTCCACTCACACCGTGATCACGAAGTACCTGCCGAAGTGGGGGATCGAGTACTCCTACGCCGACATCCATCGGCCGGAGACGTGGGCCGCACTCGTGCGGCCGAACACCAAGATGATCTTCGCGGAGACGCCGACCAACCCCGGGCTCGACCTCATCGACCTCGAGTGGCTCGGGCGGTTCGCGGCCGAGCGCAACGTGCTGCTCAACATCGACAACTGCTTTGCCACGCCGGCGCTCCAGCAACCCGCGAAGTTCGGCGCGCACCTGATCACGCATTCCGCGACGAAGTTCATCGATGGGCAGGGACGCGTGCTGGGGGGGGCGGTGCTCGGCAGCAAGGCCCTCATCAATGAGGTCTATCTGTTCTGCCGCAGCACGGGCCCCGCGATGTCGCCGTTCAACGCGTGGCTGCTCTCGAAGAGCCTCGAGACGTTGCACGTGCGGATGGACCGTCACGCGTCGAACGCGCTGGCGCTGGCCGAGGTGCTGCAGGGCCATCCCGCGATGGCGCAGGTGAAGTACCCGTTCCTGCCGTCGCATCCGCACTACGCGATCGCGCGCAAGCAGATGCAGTCGGGCGGGGGCGTTGTGACGTTCGAGCTGAAGGGCGGCCTGGAGCAGGGGCGCAAGTTCCTGAACGCCATCACGATGTGCTCGCTCACTGCGAACCTCGGCGACACGCGCACCACGGTGACGCATCCGGCCTCGACGACGCACGCGCGGTTGACGGAGGCGGAGCGACTCGCGGTCGGGATCACGCCCGGCCTCGTGCGGGTGTCTGTGGGCCTCGAACACATCGACGACATCGTCGCCGACATCGATCAGGCATTGGCCGCATCGCGCTGAGGCGGCGGGACTTCGACTAGTGCCAGAACGGCTTGCCGAACACGAGCCGCACGGGCGCGCCGTTGCTTGCGGTGGCCAGCACCACCACTGACGTCACAGGGGCGGACGCCTTCAACGTCTGGCCCTGCGCTGATGGCCGGCATGGAAGGCCAGGCCTCGATCGTGGTCGGTCGCCGGACGATGGTGGAGTTCGTGCTCGAGCCGATCCGGCAGATGAAGGAATTCCTGGCCGATAGCGGCGCGAAGTAAGCGTGGTCGCGAGGTGTCGGCCGTGCCGTTCGAGTAGGCAGAGCGCGGCGCGCCTCCTGCCGCGCATCACGCAAGACATGCGCTACTGGTCCTGAGCTTGGGGATTCTGTGGCAAGATCGGCGCCATGGTCACAAGGCGCTTCGTGTGGGCGGGGATCGTGGCGTTGGCACTGACGGGTTCGATGCGGGCCACCACGGCTGGGCCGGATCTGGAGGTGACGTCGTGCGTGTTCACGCCGGCGGCGCCGAACGAGGCCGACTTCGTCACGGTGACCATGACGTTCAAGAACGTCGGTGACCAGCCGGCGGCGTTCTCGTCAGGCGTGGAGGAATGGAGCGCGCGCATCGACTTGATCGGGATGACCACGACGAGTTCGAGCGGCCCCTCCCGCGGTCGCACGATCGCCGCTGGAGCATCCTTCACCGACAAGCGCGAAATAGTACGGCCAGCCCAGCTGGCACCAGGTTCTCACTCCGTACTAGTGACCGTCGACCCGGCGAACGTGCTCCGAGCCGACGTCAATCGAGCCAACAACGTCAAGACCTGTGCGTTTGTTGTCGCTGCTGGCGGGGTGTTTCCACCTGATCTCCGCCTTCAGGGGCTAAGGGCCGAGGTTACGCCGACCACATCCAGGAACGTCGCCTTGATTGGCACGATCAAGAACATAGGCAAAAGCGCGGCGACGATTCCTGCGGGTGTGCTGGTGGCGGTCGAGGCCTTTGGCACGGTCACGACGACGCAGCAGGAAGTGTTGGCACCAGGGGCAACGAGGTCCTTTCGAGTGTCACCCGATCACCTGATTCAACCAGGGGCCTATAGGTTTCGCATTGAGGTCGACCCGCTTCATCACGTTCCCGGAGAAATCCGAGACAACAATATCGACGAAGTTGCTACGAGGGTTCTGTATTCAGGGCGGCCCAGAGAGGTAGCGCCAGACCTGATCATCGAGTCGTGCATGTTCAGTCCGCCGGTGCCGAGTCGCAGTCAGGACCTCCGGTTGAAAGTGACATAGGCGAATACGGGTAGCGCGGACGCACGACTGGAGGGGGGCGCGGCGCGTTGGAATGCCACATATCAGGGCCGTGAGCTGACCTCGAACCGCTCGAACGAATTGATCATCCTGAAGCCCGGCATGACGTTTTCTGGAGGCGCCAGTGAGCTCATCTTTCCCGCCAACGCGCTTCCGGCGGGCGAGATTGAGATCATCGTGAAGCTCGATCCGGAGGGTTGGGTGATCGAAACAGACGAGACCAACAATCAGAAGACCTGCCGGGTGACCGTGAAGTGAGGCCCGCGTGATCGCGGGCCTTTCTGCTACCATCCCGCGCATGACAGCAGCCGGACGGCTCGCCCTCGCTGCAACATTCCTCACGATCGCCGTAGCGCCGCGTGCGCAGTCGGCGTCGTTCCCAGTCACGCTCGTGACGCCGGTCCACGGCAAGGTGCAGGTGTCGCCGCCGCTCCCGGCCGACAACAACGTGCCGGCCGGTACCGTCCTCACGCTCACGACCACGCCCGACGCGGGCTATGCGCTCGACTCCGCGTGGTACTCGGTCTCGGGGCGCTTTGGTCAGATGTACCACGAGAGCATGGCGCGCGAGTTCAAGGTCACGATCACGCAGGCCACGCGGATCGGCGCGTCGTTCATCGACGCGGCCGCCGTGAAAGACCTCACCGTGATTCAGGACGTCGTGTATGCGAAGCCGGGCGTCAAGACGCTGAAGTACGACGTCTACTCGCCGAAGGGCGCGCGCAACCTGCCGCTCATCGTCATCATTCATGGCGGCGGCTGGACGACGAACGACGAAGACATCATGCGCGGGCTCGCGCGGGAGCTGACGAAGGACGGCAAGTTCGTGGTGGCGAGCATGGACTACCGCTGGCAGGGCAAGGCCGACGGTGACGCCACCGCCAACACGATGGCCGACCTCATCAACGATGTATTCGGCGGGATCGCGCACATCGTCGAACACGCCGCCGAGTATGGCGGCGACCCCACTCGCGTGGGCGTCACGGGGGACAGCGCCGGCGGACATCTCTCGGCCGCGGCGTCGCTCATGACGAACATGATCGGCTCGCGCGGCTTCGGGAAGACCCCGGGCGTGTTCGAATTTCTGCCGAGCTATCTGCCGAAGGGCAAGACCGCGGAACAGGTGCGCGAGCAGTTGTCGAAGGCGATTCGTGCCGCGGCGCCGAGCTACGGCGTGTTCAGTGCAGATAAGTTGAAGTACTCCGACGATCCGGCGGTCGATCCGTCGTGGAACGCGGCCATCGCGCCGCTCAGTCACATTCCGCCGGCGTCCGAGCGCGCGGTGCCGCAGTTTCTCACGCGCGGCACGCGGGACTCGCTGATCTCAGACGCGATGGTCAAGGACTTCGTCGACGCGCTCGTGAAGGCGGGACAGCGTGCCGAGTACGTGCAGGTCGGCGGCGCCAGCCACGCGTTCTTCGACTGGAAGCCCGACGATCGCACCAAGGCGACGTTTGCCCAGTACGGTGTGTACTACGCGGCGTCCATGAAGGCGTTCTTCATGTCGGTGCTGTACTAGGCTGACCACGGTGCGTCGCCGAGCGTGGCTGGGTCTCATCGCCGCTGTGGCGGCCCTCAGCCTCGGCTGCAAGACGGCGGGGGCGGCCAATACCGCGCTCACGCCGCCCACGGAGGCCACCCCGATGAAGCCCGGGTGGGTGCTCGTGTGGAACGACGAGTTCAACGGCACCGCCGTCGATCGGTCGAAGTGGGAGTACGAGGTCAACGGCGACGGCGGCGGCAACAACGAGCTGCAGTACTACACCGACAGGGCGCAGAACTCGTTCGTATCGAACGGCGTCTTGACCATTCAGGCGCGCGAAGAGGCGTACCTCGGCAAGCGGTACACGTCGGCGCGGATGCGGACCAGGTTCAAAGGCGACTGGACATACGGCTACTTCGAGATGCGCGCCAAACTGCCGTCCGGGCAGGGGCTCTGGCCGGCGTTCTGGATGCTGCCGACCGACGGGGCCTACGGGGGATGGCCGGCGAGCGGTGAAATCGACATCCTGGAACTGCTCGGGCACGACACGCGCAAGGCGTACGGCACACTCCACTTCGGCACACCGCCGGTTGGGCATCAGCAATCGGGCGGCAGCATGTCTCTGGTACCAGACGTACCGTCATTTGCCGACGGTTTCCACGCCTTTGCCGTCGAGTGGGATGCGCTCGGCATGACGTGGTTTGTGGACGGCAAGCAATACTTTCAGACATCGCACGGGACGCCGTTCGACAAACGGTTCCACATCCTGCTGAACGTGGCCGTCGGAGGCAACTGGCCGGGGAGCCCGAACGCGCTCACGACGTTCCCGCAGTCCATGGTCGTCGACTACGTCCGGGTCTTTCAGCGGCTCTGACTCGATCGCGGAAAAGTTACGTCGTCGTGAGATCGCGCGCAGTAGAGTCTGCTCATGCTGACCCTGCTGTTGCTGATGCTGTTTCAGACCCTCGCACAGTCTCCGCGATCGCCACAGACCAAGCCCTCCGATCCGGGCATCATCGCGACCGACCAGCGGATCACGCCCGCCGGCGTGCAGAGTGCGTTTGAAGGGCGTGTCAGCGGCGTACGGTTCGGTTCCAACGCCCGCCAGCTGTGGGTGGCTGTCCCCGGGGTGATGTATCGTCTCGATCTCGGACGCGACCGCGTGGCCGCGACGGCGAAGTTCGATGGGCGGCCCGGCGTGCATGGCGTGGCCATCGATCCGGTCACCGGGCGCGTGCTCGTGTCGTCTGTGGGGCGACTGCCATCCGACATTCAACGCACGCCGGGCGCGCCGCGCGCCAAGGCCGTCTCGCAGGTCCTCTTCTATAACGGCGCCGCGAACGGCACGCTGGCGGTGCACCACGGCACGCGCGCGCTTGGCAGCGACATGATCGGCGCACCCGCCGTGGCCCGGACCAGCGCCAAAGGGCCGCGCCTCGCCGTCGTCCCGCTGCCGGCCAACGACGCGCTCGCCGTGCTCAACGCCGAGACCGGCGCGCTGATCGACACGATCGCCCTGGGTGTGCTGCCCGTGTCGGCGGTGCTTTCCGACGATGGGCGCACGGCCTGGGTGAGTCTGTTCGGCGGTCCGAAGCCGGCGTCCGGAGATCGCGCCGCGCTGCAGTGCTGCGACCCGATGGCTGAGCGTGTGCGCGTGGATGCGCGCGGCATTGCCGAGCGGGGCAGCGTGGTGCGCGTGGACCTGGAGTCGCGTACGGTCGCCGCCACCATCGAGGTCGGACTGCATCCGAGCGGCCTGGCGTACGACCGCCGGCGCGCGCTCCTGTACGTCGCCAACGGGAATTCTGACGACGTGTCGGTGGTCGACACGCGAACTGATCGCGTGATCTCGACGCTTGTGATGGCGCCGTTCCAGCAGCGGGTCCCCGGGCTCGCGCCGACGGCCGTGGCGGTGTCTCCGAATGGCGGTCGCCTCTACGTCGCCCTGGGCGGTGTGAATGCCGTGGCGGTTTACGATGTGCAGCAGAGTGCCCCGCGGCTGCTCGGCATGATCCCCACGGGCTGGTATCCCTCGAGCCTTGACGTGAGCGGCGATGGCCGGGCCCTCGCGGTGGGCACGCTCCTCGGCGTTGGCTCCGGCACCGGTGAGACGGTCGGCATGCGCGGTCGCTACGTGCACGCCGTGCGCGGTTCAGTGAATGTGGTGGATGTGTCGAGTGACGCGCCGCTGGCGGCGTGGACCACCTCGGTGGCGCAGAACAACCGCCTGGCACTCACGCAAGGTCCCGACGCGCCGTCCGTCGCACCGCGTGCGGGCGTCGCGCCTCGCGCGGTGCCTGAGCGCCCCGGTGAACCGTCGCCCATTCAGCACGTGGTCTTCATCATCCGGGAGAATCGCACCTACGATCAGGTGCTGGGCGATCTGGACCGCGGCGCCGGCGATCCGAAGCTCGTGATGTACGGCCGCGGCGTCACACCCAATGCGCACGCGCTCTCCGAGCAGTTCGTGACGCTGGACCACTTCTTCGCGTCCGGCGGCAATTCGGCCGACGGCCATCAGTGGCTCACGCAGGCGAACGAGACCGACTACCCGATGTGGCCGCTCTACGACGGCCGGAGCTACCCCTCGGAGGGCGTGGATCCGCTCGCGTATTCGTCTGGCGGCTTCATCTGGGAAGCCGCGCGCGCCAAAGGCCGCACGGTGAGCGTGTTCGGCGAGTACGCGCCCGCGGCCAAGACGAATCGGGCCGACTTCCGTTCGGCCATGCTGGCTCAGTGGAGGGATGCGCAGCCGCACGAGGCGTCGGTCTTCCGCCGTGCGTTCGCCGACACGTACAACACGCGGTCCGACATTCCCTCGCTCGACGCGTTGCTCGTGCGCGAGTACCCGGGCTGGTCGATGGAGACGCCGGACGTCGCCAAGGCGGACGTCATCCTCGATCACCTGCGCGAGTGGGAAGCGCAAAAGGCGATGCCGAACCTCACGATGGTGATCCTGCCGTCCGACCACACGTCGGGCACCTCGGAAGGGTGGTGCACGCCCAGCGCCTGCGTCGCCGACAACGATCTCGCACTCGGCAAGATCGTCGAAGGCCTCTCGCATTCCTCGTTCTGGCCGTCGATGGCGATCATGGTCGTCGAAGACGACGCGCAGAATGGCGTCGACCACATCGACGGGCACCGCACGGTGGCGCTCGTGGCGAGTCCGTATGCGCGGCGCGGGGTCGTCGACAGCACGTTCTACAGCCAGCCGAGCATGGTGAAGTCCATCGAGCTGATGCTCGGGCTGCCGGCGCTGAGTCTCTTCGACCTCGTGGCCACCGACATGCGCGCCAGCTTCATCGGCGAGGGGGAGTCGCCCGACTTCACGCCGTTCACGGCGCTCCAGCCGACGCAATCGCTCTACGCGGTGAATGCGAAGCCGTCGTCGATCACCGGCGCCTTCGCCTCGGCCCGCCAACAGGCGGCGCGAGAGTCGGCGCGGATGGACTTCGATGAACCCGATGCCGCGCCCTCCGATCGCTTGAACGTGATTCTCTGGCACGACGCGCGCGGCTGGGGCACGAAGTATCCCGGCGTGAAGCGATCCGTGTTCTTTCCGATGTCAGTGGATCTGAGCGACGACGAACGCGAGGAACGGGAGAAGCGCGACGTGCGCGTGCCTCCCGTGAGGAAGCAGCGGTAGGCGGGTCCGCCTCTGCGATGTGTCAGCCGCTTGCCGTGACGAATGAACCTAGCTAAGCTTGGTCCATGGCCACGGTCAATCTGCATGCCGCCAAGACACATCTCTCCCGGCTCGTTGATCGCGCAGCCGCTGGGGAGGACGTCGTGATCGCCAAGGCCGGGACGCCGGTGGTGCGACTGGTGGCGGTCCACGGGAACAAGGGGCGGTCCGGGTTTGGCCGTCTGCGTGGCCAGCTCGCCATGGCGGCCAACTTCGACGCGCCGTTGCCGCCGGCGCTGCGCCGGGCGTTCGGTGCCAAGTGAGGCCACTGAAGCTGCTCCTCGATACGCAGGCCTTGTTGTGGTGGACGGAGGGCGACCGCAAACTGGGGCCCCGTGCACGTCGGGCCATCGAGCGCGACGCCGCCGTGGTGTACGTGAGCGCCGTTAGCGCCTGGGAGATCGCGATCAAGTCCTCGATCGGACGGCTGAAGATGAAGACGCCGCTCACGGCCTGGATGCCGGATGCCCTCGAGGATGACGGGTTCGTGATGCTGGCGGTGACGGTCCGCCACGCTGCGGGTGTCGCGACCTTGCCCTCCCATCACGATGATCCCTTCGACCGGCTACTGATCGAGCAGGCGCGGCAGGAAGGTCTCGCCATCGTGACGTCTGATGCGGCATTTGACGACTACGGAGTTCCGCTGATCGACGCGCGCGCGTGACGACGGCATGAATGTAAAAGGGCGGCCGATGTTCTGGCCGCCCTTGATATTTCAACCCGGGACCTGAAGGTCCCGGGCTCCATTTGTGGGTGTCTTACCGCCGCGGTCCGCGACGATCGCCGCCGCGGCCACCGCCGCCGCCACGACCACCGCGATCGCCACCACGGCCGCGGAACGACTCACGCTCGGGCGGCGCGGCCGCCTTGTGCGCCGCCTTCTCCTCGGCGGAGTAGCGCGGCTTGGTGCCCTCGTCTTCCTTGAGGAGCACCTTGCGGCTCAACCGCACCTTGCCCGACGGGTCGATGTTGATGACCTTGACCTCGATCTGCTCGCCTTCCTTGAGCTCGTCGCGGACGTCGTTCACGCGGTAGTTCGCCATCTCCGACACGTGCAACAGACCATCGCAGCCCGGCATGATCTCGATGAACGCGCCGAAGTCCGTGATGCGCTCCACGCGGCCGAGATACACCTTGTCGACTTCCGGCGTCGCCGTCAGTTCCTGGATGATCGCGATCGCCTTGGCGCTCGCTTCGCCGTCCGACGACGCGACGTTCACGCGGCCGTCGTCTTCGACGTCGATCTTCACACCCGTTCGTTCAATGATCGACCGGATCATCTTGCCGCCCGGTCCGATCACGTCGCGGATCTTCTCCGTCGGGATGCGGATCGTCGTGATGCGCGGCGCATGCTTCGACATCTCGCCACGCGGCGTGGCGATCAGCGCGTGCATCTGCTCGAGAATCTCTAACCGGCCCTTGCGCGCCTGCTCGAGCGCCTCACGCATGATGTCCATCGTCAGGCCCGAGACCTTGATGTCCATCTGCAGCGCCGTGATGCCCTCACGCGTACCCGTGACCTTGAAGTCCATGTCGCCGTAGTGGTCTTCGGCGCCCGCGATGTCCGTGAGGACGGCGTACTTGCCCGTCGTCTCGTTCATCACGAGGCCCATCGCCACGCCCGCGACCGGCTTCTTGAGCGGCACGCCGGCGTCCATCATCGCGAGGGCGCCGCCGCACACCGAGGCCATCGACGACGAGCCGTTGCTCTCGAGGATGTCCGACACGATGCGCACGGTGTAGGGGAACTCTTCCGCCGACGGCACGAGCGGCGCCAGTGCGCGCTCGGCAAGGGCGCCGTGACCGACTTCACGACGGCCCGGGCCGCGGAGGAACTGCACTTCGCCGACCGAGAAGGGCGGGAAGTTGTAGTGGAGCAGGAAGCGGCGGTAGGTCTCGCCCTCGACGGTCTCGATCTTCTGGGCGTCGTCTTCCGTGCCGAGCGTGCAGCTCACAAGGGCCTGCGTCTCGCCGCGCGTGAACACGGCCGAGCCGTGGACGCGGGGGAGGACGCCGAGTTCCATCCAGATCGGACGGATCTCGTCCATGCGGCGGCCGTCGAGACGCTGACCGCGATCGATCGCTTCGTCGCGCGTGACGTGTTCCTTGAGTTCCGCGAACACGTACTTGGCGTCGGCCTGCTTGGCTTCGTCACCCGCGTAGCTCTCGACGAGTTCCGCCTTGACCTTGTCGACCGTGGCGTAGTTCTCGAGCTTGTCTTTGATGCGCATCGCGGCCGCGAGCTTGTCGTAGGCCTTGGCGCGCACTTCGGCGGCAAACGCGGGGTCGATGATCTTCGGCGACGGCGCCTTCTTCGGCTTGCCGCACTGCGCCTTCATGGCGTCGATGCCGGCCACGATCGTCTTGATCGCGCTGTGCGCCAGGTCGAGCGCCTTGACCATGTCTTCTTCGGTCACTTCCTTGGCGCCCGCTTCGACCATCACGATCGCGTCCTTGCTGCCCGCGACGATCAGATCGAGCTTGCTGTGCTTGCGCTCCGCAAACGTCGGATTGACGATGAACTGCCCGTCCACGAGGCCGATGCGCACGCCGGCGATCGTCTTCTCGAACGGAATCGAGGAGAGCGCGAGCGCCGCCGAGGCGCCCGTGATCGCGAGCACGTCCGAGTCGTGTTCGGTGTCTGCCGAGATCAGGAGGCCGACGATCTGCGTTTCATAGCGCCAGCCCGCGGGGAAGAGCGGACGGATCGGGCGGTCGATCAGGCGGCTGGTGAGGACTTCCTTCTCAGCCGGCTTGCTCTCGCGCTTGAAGAACCCGCCCGGGATGCGGCCCGAAGCGTAGGCGTATTCACGGTAGTCGACGGTGAGGGGCAGAAAGTCGATGCCCTCACGCGGGGAGGCGGCGTGACACGCGGTGACGATCACCATGGTGTCGCCGCAGCGGACGATGACGGAACCGTCCGCCTGCTTGGCCAGCTTGCCGGTTTCGATGGTGATCGTCCGGGAGCCGACCTGAATTTCTCGCTTGATAGCTGAAGGGACCACGATGTTGTCCTGACGTTACTTGCGGATGCCGAGCTTGTGGATGAGTTCCGCGTAGCGGTCGAGATCCTTCCGCTTCAGGTAGTCGAGCAGGCGACGGCGCTGCTGGACCAGCTTGAGGAGACCGCGGCGTGAGTGGTGGTCCTTCTCGTGCGCCTTGAAATGTTCGTTCAGGTAGTTGATGCGGTCGGTCAGCAGGGCCACCTGCACTTCCGGCGAGCCGGTGTCGGCGTCGTGCTGACGGTTGGCGGTGATGATTTCGGTCTTGCGTTCCTTCGTATGCACTTCGAGTGTCTCCACGGGAGCCCCAGACACTTCTCAGCCCGCGCGGGAGTGCGCGGGACCAGAGCTCCGTATATGGCCCCAGCCGGTTTTCAACGGGTGGATGCCAAAGAAGGATTCTATCAGAGCCCCTCTTCGATATGGCTCAGGCCGCGGTCGATGATGTCGAAGCCGTGCCGGAGCTCGTCCTCGGTGATCGTCAGGGGCGGGTTGGTGAAGAAGGTGTTCCAGCGCACAAACGTGTACAACCCGTTGTCCCGGAGGAACTTACCGAGCTTCTTCATGGGCTCGGTCACGGTATTGAAGGCCGCCATGGGCTCCATGGTCTTCCGGTCCTTCACGAGCTCCACGATGCCAAAGAGGCCGATCGAGCGCACGGCGCCCACGATGGGGTGCTTGGCCTGGAGGTCGTTGAGCAGGCCCTTCATGAACGCGCCCCGCGCCTTCGCCCGGTTGATCAGGTCGTCGTCTTCGTAGACCTTGATCGTCGCCAGGGCCGTCGCGCAGCCGAGCGGGTGGCTGTTGTAGGTGAGGCCGCCCCAGAACACGTTGGTCTGGAAGTGGTCGGCGATCTTTCGACGCATGCCGACGGCGCCGAGCGGCACGTAGGACGCCGTCAGGCCCTTGGCCATCGTGATGAGGTCTGGGACGACCTTCCAGTGGTTCACGGCGAACCACTCGCCGGTGCGGCCGAAGCCCGACATCACTTCGTCGGCGACGAAGAGGATGCCGTACTTGGTGCAGAGGTCACGCACACCCTGAAGATATCCGTCTGGTGGAATCAGGATGCCGTTGGTGCCGACGACCGGCTCGGCGAAGAACGCCGCGATCGTGTTCGGGCCCTCGAGCATGATCGTCTCTTCGAGCATCGCGAGCGCCTGCTCGGCGGTGTCCCAGCCGCGCTGGATGCCGTGGTACGGGTTGAGCACATGGATCACGCCGGGCATGCCCGGTTCGGCGGGCCAGCGGCGCGGATCACCGGTGAGCATCATCGCGCCCGCCGTGCCGCCGTGGTACGAGCGGTAGAACGACATCACCTTGTGGCGGCCGGTGTAGAAGCGCGCGATCTTGATCGCGTTCTCGTTCGCCTCGGCGCCGCCGTTCGTGAAGAAGAAGCAGTCGATGTCGCCCGGCGTGAGTTGCGCCAGCTTCTGGCTGAGGCGCGCGCGCGGCTCGGTGGCCATGAACGGATTGGCGTAGGCGAGCGTGGCCGCCTGGTCGGCGATGGCTTTCACCACGCGCTCGTCGCCGTGGCCGATGTTCACCGACATGAGCTGGCTGTTGAAGTCGATGTACTTCTTGCCTTCGGGTGTCCAGAACCACACGCCCTTCGCGCCGGCGACCGGAATCGGATCCACCGCGCCCTGCGCAGACCATTCGTACAGGGTGTGCTGTTTGGTGAGGTCGACGATCTCTTTGCCGGTCATTGGGCTAACTCCTTGAGGATGGCGTCGGTGACGCCGCGGGTGTTCGACGTGCCGCCGAGGTCCGGTGTGCGCGGACCGCCGGTGGCGAGCACATGTTCGATGGCGCCGACGATCGCGTCGTGCGCGGAGGTGAGGCCGAGATGGTCGAGCATCAGCGCGCCGGCCCAGATCGCGCCGACCGGATTCGCGATGCCTTTACCCGCGATGTCGGGCGCCGAGCCGTGAATCGGCTCGAACATCGACGGCGCCGTGCGCGCCGGATTGATGTTGCCGCCCGGCGCGATGCCGAGGCTGCCCGAGATCGCGGCGCCCAAGTCCGTGAGGATGTCGCCGAAGAGATTCGACGCCACGATGACGTCGAGCGTCTGCGGGTGCGTGACCATGCGCGCGGCGAGCGCGTCCACGTGGTACTTGCGCCACTCGACGGTGGGGAAGTCCTTCGCGACCGCCTCGACCACGTCGTCCCAGAGCACCATCGAATACTGGAGCGCGTTCGACTTGGTCGCGCTCGCGAGCAACTTGCGCGGGCGCGACGCGGCGAGCGTGAAGGCATAGCGCGCGATGCGTTCGATGCCCTCGCGCGTGAAGATGCCGGTTTGCTCCGCGCGATCGGTGGCGGTGCCCTGGCCGCGGCGGAACCCGGCGCCGGCGTACTCGCCCTCGGAGTTCTCGCGCACGCAGATCATGTCGATGTCGCGTGGGCCGCGACCCGCGAGCGGACCGGTCACCGACGGCATCAAGCGCATCGGCCGCAGGTTCACGTACTGATTGAAACGCTGGCGGATCGGGAGGATCAGCTCCCATACCGACACGTGGTCCGGCACGCGCAGATCGCCGACGGCGCCCAGGTAGATCGCGTCGAACCCATTGAGAATGTCGAGCGCGTTGGCGGGCATCATCTTGCCTGTGCGGAGGTATACTTCGAGCCCCCTTCGGAGTTCGTG
>CAYFLU010000068.1:13235-17172 GCA_964343975.1 uncultured Solibacteraceae bacterium | reverse complement strand
TGAGCATCCTCGACGAGAAGAGCAAGAAGAAGTTCGCCGACAAGTTCAAGCTCACCTTCTCGCTCCTGGCCGATGCGGACCACGAGGTGGCCGAGAAGTACGGCGTGTGGCAGGAGAAGTCCATGTACGGCCGCAAGTTCATGGGCATCGCCCGGACGACCTACCTCATCGGGGTCGACGGCAAGGTCGCCCAGCGCTGGGACAACGTCAAGCCGGACGGCCATGCCGAGGAAGTGCTGGCCGCGGTCAAGGCCCTGTAAGCCCAATCCGACCCGATCCGACCGGCCCCACCCGGTCACCGTGTCCCGGGGGTATCTTTCCGGTACCTCCGGGCCCTCCCCCCTTTAGAATGTGGCTGCCATGGCCTACACACTGAACGTGAACGGGAAGAGTGTCACTGTCGACGTGCCCGGCGACATGCCGTTGCTCTGGGTGCTGCGCGACCATCTCCACCTGTACGGCACCAAGTACGGCTGCGGCGTCGGCCAGTGCGGCGCCTGCACGGTGCACATTCGCGGCCGCGCGGCCCGCGCCTGCCAGGTGCCGGTGCAGAACGCGGTCAACGGCCCGATCGTGACGATCGAAGGGCTCTCGGCCGACGGCGCGCATCCGCTGCAGAAGGCGTGGGAGGAACTCGACGTCCCGCAGTGCGGCTACTGCCAGGCCGGCCAGATCATGTCGGCGGCGGCGCTCCTCGCGACGAACCCGAAGCCGACCGACGCAGACATCGACACGGCCATGAGCGGCAACCTCTGCCGCTGCGGCACCTACCTCCGCATTCGGGAAGGCATTCACAAGGCGGCCGGCCAGGCTGCCAAGACGGAATAAGGGGAGACGACGATGGCCACCGCACCTGTGACTGTGAATCGCCGCAACTTCCTCAAGGTCAGCGCCGCTGCGGGCGGCGGGTTGATGATCGCGCTCTACAGCGACGGCATCGACCTGTTCGCGCAGGGTCGTCAGGGCGGCCCGGCCGCGCCGCCGATTCAGCCCGACGCGTTCATCACGATCAATGCCGACGGCATCGTGACGATCACGGCCAAGAACCCCGAGATCGGCCAGGGCATCAAGACCGCGCTGCCGATGATCATCGCGGACGAGCTCGACGTGGAATGGAAGGACGTCCGCATCGTGCAGAGCGACGTGAACGCCGCGAAATACGGCGGCCAGTCGGCCGGCGGCAGCACGGCGATCCCGGGCAACTACAACACGATGCGCCAGATCGGCGCCGCCGCGCGCGCGCAGATTCTCGCCGCCGCCGCCGCGACCTGGAACGTGCCGGCCGCGGAACTGACGACGGCCGCGGGCAAAGTCACGCACGCGGCCTCGAAGCGCACGGCGGGCTACGGCACCTTCGCGGCGAAGGCCGCGACGATGCCCGCGCCGGCGCTCGCGTCGGTGACGCTGAAGGATCCGAAAGACTTCAAGATCATCGGCACGAACAAGGTCGGCGTCGACGTCAAGGCAATCGTCACCGGCAAGCCGCTCTTCGGCATCGACCTGAACGTGCCCAACATGCGGTTCGCGGTGTACGAGAAGTGCCCGGTGTACGGCGGCACGGTGGTGAGCGCGAACGCGGCGGAGATCAAGGCCCTGCCGGGCATCGTCGACTGCGTGGTCATCACTGCCGACGCGCAGAACTCGCTCGCGAGTGGCGTGGCGATCGTCGCCAACAGCTGGTGGACGGCGCAGCAGGCGCGCGCGAAGCTGAAGATCCAGTGGAATGAAGGTCCGACGGCGGCGCACGGCACGAAGGTGTTCGATGCGGGCGCGGCGGCGTTCTCGAGGCAGGAACCGCAGAGCATGCTCCGCTCGGACGGCGACGCGGCGGCGGCGATGAAGACGGCGGCCAAGACGGTGGAGGCCGCGTATCAGTATCCGTTCCTCGTGCACGCGCAGCTCGAGCCGTGCAACTGCACGGCGCACTTCGCGAACGGCAAGCTCGAAGTGTGGTCGACGAGCCAGACGCCGCAGCAGGCGGTGGGCATCGCGCAGCGCCTGAGCGGTCTGCCGGCCGATGCGATCACGATGCACATGATGCGCATGGGCGGCGGTTTCGGCCGTCGTCTCGCGAACGACTACATCGCGGAGAGTGTGGCGATCGCGAAGGCGGTGCCGGGCGCGCCCGTGCAGTTGCGCTGGACGCGTGAAGACGACATGCGTTGGGACGTGTACAACCGCGCGGCCGGCTGGCACTATCTGCAGGGCGGCGTGGACGCGAGCGGCAAGATCGTCGCGTGGCGCGATCACTTCGTCACCGTCGGCACGTTCGCACCGGGACAGGACGGCAAGCCGGTGGGCCGGCCGTCGGGCTCGGCGAACTTCAGCGGCAACGAATTCCCCGCGCGCTTCATCCCGAACTTCTGGCTCGGCCAGTCGGTGAACGAGAGCGGCATCCCCACGGGACCGAACCGAGCGCCGGGCAGCAACGTGAACGCGTTCGTCATGCAGAGCTTCCTGCACGAACTCGCGCACGCCGCCGGCAAGGATCACGTCGAGTTCCTCGTGCAGTTGCTCGACACGCCCCCGCTCCCGATCCCGCAGCAGCAGGGCCCGGGCGCCGGCGGTGGCGGCGGCTTCAACGCCGCGCGCGCCAAGGGCGTCGTGCAGATGGTCGCGGAGAAGTCGGGCTGGGGCAAACGCCAGCTGCCGAAGGGCACGGGCCTCGGCCTCGCGTTCCACTTCAGCCACAGCGGCTACTTCGCGGAAGTGGCCGAAGTGAGCGTGGACGCGCAGAAGAAGGTCAAGGTCAACAAGGTGTGGGTCGTCGGCGACATCGGCCGGCAGATCGTGAACCCGATCAACGCGAAGAACCAGGCCGAAGGCTCGGTGGTCGACGGGCTCGGGCAGGCGATGAACATCGAACTCACGATCGACGGCGGCAAGGTCGTGCAGAAGAACTTCAACGAGTACCCGCTGATCCGCATGCGCCAGGCGCCGACCGCGATTCAGGTCGACTTCCTGCTCTCGGACAACAACCCAACGGGCATCGGTGAACCGGCGATGCCGCCGATCATCCCGGCCCTCACGAACGCGATCTTCGCGGCCACGGGCGATCGCCTGCGGTCGCTGCCGCTCAGCAAGCATGGCTACAGCTGGGCGTAACCTCGTCACGGCGGCGGCGCTGATCTTCATCAGCGTCGCCGCGCTCCGCGCTACCACCCCACAAGCCACGACGAAAGACGGCGTCTACACGGCGGCGCAGGCCGAGCGCGCGAAAGACCTGTGGGCGAAGGGTTGCGCGCGCTGCCACACGCTCGGCACGCTCTCCACGGCGCCAAACGACAAGGGACCGTCGCTGTCGGGCGACGCGTTCCTCACCAAGTGGAACGGCAAGCCGCTCTTCGATCTGGTCGACGGCATTCAGAAGAACATGCCCAACGACTTCTCGATGGAACTGACGGCCGCGCAGGCCGCCGACGCCACGGCGTTGATCCTGCAGGTGAACGGCTTCCCCGCCGGCTCGAAGGCGCTGGCCGCAGGCGACGCACTGAAGGCTGTTACGATCGTCAAGTAATGGACATCACCACAGACATCTTGATCAACGGCGCGCCGGCGGACATCGCGGGCGTGATGTTCGACCCGACGCGCGATCGCGAGTGGATGACGCGTGTCACCGTGTCCGAACCGCAGACGCGCGGCATCCAGCCCGGCGCCGAAGTGAAGCGCGCCAGCGTCGTCGACGGCGTACCGGTCGACTGGACGACGGCGGTGGAACAGTTCCACTTCCCGCACGTGCTGCGCCTCACGATCGGCGGCGGCGCCTCGGGCTACATCCGCTACGACGTTCAGCGCCACGGCGGCGGCTCGATCGCCCGCATCCGCGCGTCGAGCGAGAAGGACCTCTTCGGATTCGATCTGGAGAAGCTGCGGGAGATGGTCGAGCGCGAGAGCGCTCGCTGAAAGTTAGAGCGCGAGAGCGCTCGCTGACGAGCTA
>CAYFLU010000068.1:1214-13135 GCA_964343975.1 uncultured Solibacteraceae bacterium | reverse complement strand
GAGCGCGAGAGCGCTCGCTGAAAGTTAGAGCGCGAGAGCGCTCGCTGACGAGCTACCGCTGCCGCGCGAGTTCGAAGCGCACGACTTCGGATCCGGCCGGGGCGCCGGGGTCGTAGCCGCGCCCCACCTGACGGAAGCCGGCCTTCTTCAAGACACCGATCGAGGGCGCGCCATTGGCGAGCGTGTGCGCGCAGATCATGCGCACCTTCGGTTGCGCGAACGCGAACTTCACCCAGCCGTCCACCGCCTCGAACGCATAGCCTTTGCGCTGGAAGTCCGGCAACACCGAGTAGCCGATTTCGACGATGCCGTCGGGATCGGGGGCGCCTTTGAAACCGCCGGCGCCGACGAGCGTGCCCGGCGAGCCATTCGAGCCGGGCAGTTCGACGTAGTAGAAGCCCCACTGCACGTCGCGCGGTGAACGGCGCAACCAATCGAGCGTGAAGCGCACGGCCGCTTCGTCGAAGTGCTCCGGCGGCCACGACGCCGGCACCGCACAGCCAATCGCCTTCGCCAAGGCCTCACGGCCCTCCAGCGAGGCACGCAGGTGTGCTTCGGTGGCGGGGATCAGGCGGAGGCGGGCAGTGGCGATGACGGGCATGGTGCGGAGACATTATGCACTGAGGAAAGTGCGAGGGTGCGAAAGTGCGAGGGTGCCGGGGTGCACGGTGCGAAGGGAAAAGTGCGAAAGTGCGACAGTGCGAAGGTGCGGCATACTGCGGTCACACACCGAGCCTCTGCCGTGTCCTTCCGCCTGAGCTGCCTGTTGCCCTGGGTCGTCTGTGCCGCCGTCACCGTGGCCGCGGCGCCGCAGCAGCCGTTTCGCTCGTCCACCGACACCGTATCCATTTACGCCACGGTCAATGACGACCACGGGCGGCTCGTGCCGAATCTGACGCGGGAGCAGTTCACCGTACGCGACAACGGCAAGCCGGTTGAGCTCACCGTGTTTTCGAGCGATCCGCAGACGATCACGATAACCATGCTGCTCGACATGAGCGGGAGCATGCAGGGACGCCTGCTGTGGGCGCGGGATGCGGCGCTGCGGTTGGTGGACGAGCTCCGCGGCGACGATCGCGCCCGCATCGGCACGTTTGGCGTCGAGGTCGCGATCAGTCCGCACCTGACCTCCGACAAGGCCATTCTCACGCGCGTGCTGCGCGAAGAGTTGTGGCCGGGCGGCGGCACGCCGCTCTGGCTCGCCCTCGATGCCGCCATGACCTCGATGGCCCGCGAACGCGGGCGCCGGATCGTGCTCGTGATCACGGACGGCAATGACAGCGATGGCACCAGGGTCAGCCGGCGTGACGTGCGGAATCGCGCAATTCGCGACGACTTCATGGTGTACGCCGTCGCCATCAACGGCCACGACCTGAACGACGAATTGCAAGACGTGGCCACCGAAAGCGGCGGCGGGTACGTGATCGTCGACGACCGCGACGACCTGAAGCAAACGCTCGCCACCGTCGTCGATGAACTGCGCCACCAGTACGTGCTGGGATTCACACCGGCCACCCTCGACGGCAAGAACCATAAGCTCGAGGTCTCGCTCAGCACAAAGGGGCTGACGGCGCGCGCGCCCCGTTCGTATTTCGCGGGGACGAGATGAGGCGTCTGGCCATTCTCGCTCTGGCGTTGGCGCTCACGACCCAGTCAATCGCCACCGCCGCGAAACCACCGCGACCGCGCGAGGCCGTTGCGACGATTGCCGTGACCGTGTCGCGCGGCGGCGGACCCGCCGTCGGGCTGACGGCGGATGACTTCGTCGTCGTGGTCGACGGTGGGAGTCTTGATCCGATCACGGTGGAACCCCCGCTGCCACTGGCCGTGCTGGTGCTGATCGATCAGTCGGAGAGCATGCGGCCGCCCACCCGCGGCCCTGGACGGCCGTTGGACGGCGAACTGAGCGGCGCATTGAAACCCGGTGACTCGGTGCGATTCGGCCGGATCGGAAACGGCGTGACCATCGATCCACCGGTGCCCGGGATCACCCAGAAGGACTTGCGCAACGCCATCAAGGCGTGGCCGGACCCGGAAGAATTCGCGCCGTCCCCACTGTGGGATGGTGTGCTGCAGGCGTCACGCGCCTTCGGCGACACGTCGCACCGGCACCTCATCACGCTCGTCACCGACGGCCGCTCGACCGCGAATCATGCGAGCGCCGAAGACGCGGCACGCGCGGCGATTCAGGCGAGAGCCGCCGTGTCGATCATCGACGAAGGCCGCACCAGCGTGATCAACCAGGACAACCGCAATGCGGTCGCGGTTCGCTCGAGCCCCGTGCTCGAATGGCTGTGCCGGCTCACGGGCGGGCGCTACTATCAGGATCCGATCACGCTCAATCGCGCGTATACGCCCGCCCCGGCGGAAATGCTCGCGGGCGCGATCCGCGACCAGCGGTTTCACTATCGCGTGTCGTTCGCGGTGCCGGACGATGGGAAGTATCACGAGTTGCGCGTGCGGGTCACCGAACCCGGCACCACCGTGTACGCACCGACATTGGTCAAGGGTTCGTAAGCTTCCGGGAGTTCCCATGCGTCAGCAGCATCGCAGGTTCGCGTCACGATTCGGATTCATCGCCACTGCCCTTGCGCTCGCCGTCGTTGCGACGAGCGCCCAATCAGCCGACATGCCGCGTGACGGGCGCGCCCTCGTGCAACGGATGCACGACGCCTACACGGGCAAGTGGTTTCGCAATCTCACATTCGAGCAGAAGACGACGATCATGCGACCCGATGGGACAAAGACCGAGCAGACCTGGTTCGAGTCGTACTCGGTACCGGGCAAGCTGCGGATCGACGTCGCTCCGCTGAGCGACGGCAACGGCACCATGCAACTACCCGACTCCGTCATCGTCGTCCGTGGCGGCAAGGTGAACACCACGCGTCCCGGCGGCAATCCGTTCCTGCCGTTTGTGGGCGATCTTTACGCGCAGTCGGTGGACGCCACCGTCTCGGAACTTGCGCCGCAAAAGTACGACCTCGCGAAGATCCACGCGACCGATCGTGCCGGTCGGCGCACATTCGTCGTCGGAACGGCAACGAAAGACGATCTGTCTGTGCCGCAGTTCTGGGTGGATGCGGAGCGCCTCGTCGTGGTCCGCGCGCTGATTCCGTCGGGTGCGGCCGGATCACCGATGCTCGACATCGCGCTCGACGACTACGTCGCCACCGGCGGCGGCTGGGTAGCCACGAAGGTGACGATGACCTCGGGCGGCGCGGTGCGGCAGATCGAGGAGTACACGAAGGTGCGCACCAACGTGGACCTCGATCCGGCGCTGTTCGACACCGCGCAGTGGTCCACCGCGCGGCACTGGGCAAAGTGATTGGAGCCCCCGGTCTTCAGACCGGGGGCAACCCTACGCGGTCTCCGCCGCCGAACAGCGTCGCGTATCTGGCCGCGCCGTGCGCGTGCCGGTCGCTTGATCGATGTAAATGCCTTCGAACGAGCCCATACCGTAGTTCTGTGGATTGACCGTGTCGAGCGGAATGCCGCGCTTGCGCACCGCGTCGCGCACGTCCGTGCGGAAGTCGGCTTCCACCGCCAACAGCGCGCCGCCGGAGGCCGTGTAGGCGTTGCCGAAGCGCGGACGGTTGACCGAGTCGGCGATCGGCACGTTGAAGTCGAGCATGTTCGTGTAGTTCTGCACGATGTTCTGCAGCAGGCTGCCGCTCGGCGAGCCGGACGCGATGAGCGGCTTGCCGTTCTTCAACACCATATTCGGCGCCACGTACACCGACGCGCGCTCGCCTGGTCCGGGCATCACGCGATTGAAGTGCGCGCCCGAGGCCACGATCGTCACGCCATGCGTGAAGAGCCCGTTGCTCCAGGGCAGCGACATGCACGAATGCAACACGGTGGCGACGTTGCCCGCGGCATCGACCGCCGTCACGTGGCAGCTGCCCGCGGGCGGTGCGCTCTCACTCTTGGCGAGCGGCGCGTCCATCTGGAGCAGATCGAAGCGCATCTTCGCGTAGTCCTTCGAGAGAATCTGTTGCGCCGGGTACGGATGAAACTTCGGGTCGCGGTGTTTGCCACCGTCGGCGAACACTTGCGCGCAGATGCGGATCATCTGCCACAGCGTTTCGGGTGACTCGTTCACCGGCCCGAGCTTCTTCAGGTCCAGGAACTCGAGCATGTTCAGAATTTCGATCACGTGCTGTCCGCCGTGATCCGGCATCGGGGAACCGACGATGTCGAAGCCGCGGTAGGTGCCGCGCGCGGGTTCGTCGTAGCGCACTTCGTAGCGCGCGAAGTCCTCTGGTGTGGCCACGCCGCCGTCGGCCTTCACCACCGCGCAATAGTCCTTCGCGAAATCGCCGTGGTAGAAGAACGCGTTGCCCTCAGTCACGAGGCGCTCGAGCGTGTCGGCCGCCTTCTTCTGAATCAGCAGCTCGCCCGGATGCACCATGCGGTTGTTTGGAAAGAAGATCTCGCGGCTTTCGGCGCTTTTCCCAAAGAGGTTCATCTGCTGGTAGATCTCGCCCCACATGAACGGATGCACTTCGAAGCCCTCGCGCGCGTACGCGATGGCCGCCGCGCAGAGATCCTTCTTCGTCTTCGATCCGTGCTTGGCGAGTGACGCTTCGAAGCCGGCCCAGTAGCCGGGAATGCCGACACCGAGACCGGTTTCAGTGGCGCGCGCGCTCCACCCTGCGAGCCTCGCCAGCGGCGCATTCATGCCGCCATTGATGTAGTCGGTCTTTCCGGTCTTGGCGTCGTAGTAGAGCATGCTGAACACGCCCGTGATGCCGCACATGTGGGGCTCGACGACGGTCTGGGTGACGGAGGCGGCGAGCACGGCGTCTGCGGCATTGCCGCCGGCGCGCAGGATGTCGGCGCCGGCGCGTGTGGCGAGCGGGTGCGAACAGATCACCATTCCGCCCTTGCCGGACACGGGCGCCTTCGATCCGAACGTCGCGCCGGCAATCAGCCGCCGTCGCTCCTCCGGCGTCATCGTCCCAGGCGTCGCGCCCTTCGCGCCGCTGCCGGATTGCGGGCTCGCGAGCAGCGCTGCGGACGAGGACGTCGCCATACCCGTAGCGGCTGCGGTGCCTGCCGCCAGCTTCAGAAACTCACGCCGATCTGTAGCCATGGCGCGAAAGATAGCAGAACGCGGCGCGCGCGATGCGATATCTTGCCGAGCATGCGTTCCATGCTGTTGAAGCTCCACCTGGTCCTCGCGTTGGCCTCGAGCGTTGTCGTGTTGACGCTGGGACTGACCGGCGCGGTCATGGCGTTCGAGCCGGAAATCCAGCACTGGCGGCATCGAACGCTGCTCGATGTCACGCCCGGTGGCACGCCGCATGCACTGATCGATGTCAGCGAGACGTTGATGCGCGCGTTTCCGGCGGAGCGCGTGAAGTCCTACTGGGTGCCCGAATCGCCGACGCGCAGTGTGGGCGCGGTGATGGATCGCGGCACCGTCTATGTGAACCCCTACACGCTGCAGATCCTCGGCACGATTCCCCCCGGCCAAGACTGGCTCGCGCGTGTACATCAACTGCATCTGCGGTTCGTGTCACCGATTGGCCAAGTGCTCGTGCGCATCACCGGTGTCGTGATGATCGCGCTCACCGTGTCGGGGCTGTACTTGTGGATGCCGTCACGGCGCACGCGCATCACGAGTGGGGCGCGTGGCTTCCGGCTCTGGTTCGACTGGCACGCGGTCATCGGCGTGTACTCGGCGGCTTTCCTGCTGGTGCTCTCGCTCACCGGCACCTTCATCACGTTTGACGGCGTCACGGTGCCGCTCGCGTACCGCCTCACAGGCAGCACACCGGCGCCGGCGTGGTCACCGCGCCAGCCGGCGCTCGCAGGCGCCCATCAGCTCTTGCCGGATCGCGCTCTCGAGATCGCGCGCGAGGCCGTGCCCGGCGCCTCGGCCTTCCACATCACGATGCCCACGCCCACGGAAGCCTTCATCGTCCGCCTGCGCTTTCCCGAAGATCGCACGCCGGGCGGACGCAGTCGCGTGATGTTGAATTCCTACACCGGTCAGGTGATGCAGATCGAGAACTCGCGAACGGCGCCGGGCGGCCGCCGTATCGAAAACCTGAACCGCGCGATCCACACCGGCGACATCTTCGGCCTCGTGAGCAAGACCGCGATGGCGCTCGGCAGTCTCATGGCGCCGCTGCAGTTGCTCACCGGTGTGATGATGTGGCGCCGGCGCAAGCGCGCCTAGCCTCGCCCCCGCGCCGTCACGGCGTCGTCTCCGGCGTGGCCGTCGCGTGACGATCCGGCACGTGCAGCCCGTCCTGATGCAACAGCGCGTTGTAGAGCGGCGCGGGCTGATAGTGACGGGCGATGGCGAATGACAGCATGTTGGCCACCATCAGCGGCACGACGATCTGGTAGTCCTGCGTGATCTCGAAAATCATGAATACCGACGTCATCGGCGCGCGGATGATGCCGGCAAAGAGCGTCCCCATCCCGACAAGCGCATAGGCGCCGACATCACCCACGGGAAACGGCGCGACCGCGCGCGCGGCCACACCCACAGCGCCGCCGAGCATCGCCCCCAGAAAGAGACTTGGACCGAACACGCCACCGGCATTGCCCGTGGCGTACGACGCCAAGGTGGCTACGAGCTTGATCACGCACAGGCTCAACATCACCGTCATGCCGAGGTGGCCATTCAGCGCCTGATCCACCGAGTCGTATCCGACCCCAGCCGCTTTGGGTCGCCACACGAGCACGATCCCGATCACGAGGCCGCCGATCATCGGCTGCCAGGGCACCGTGGACGCGGGCCACCGTCGCAGCCAGAGCCGCGTCCTGAGCAACCCCTGCGAGAACGCCAGCGAGAGCACGCCGCCGACGACGCCAAGCACGCCGTACGCGATGAGCTCGGCGGGATGCACGAGCTGATAGGACGGCACATGAAAGAGCGGGGCATTGCCGAGGATGGATCTGGCGATGATCACGGAAACGACCGACGCAATCACGGTGGACCCGAGCATCGGCGCATTGAGATCGCCGATCAGCTCCTCAAGTGAGAACAAGACCGCGGCGAGCGGCGTGTTGAAGGCCGCGGCGAGTGCCGCAGACGCGCCCACGGGCACGAGTTGCTGCACACGGCCGGGCGGCACCTTGAGCGTCTGCCCGATCCACGACGCCAGCCCCGCGCCGATCTGCACCGATGGGCCTTCGCGCCCGAGGGAATGCCCGGCGCCAACCGTCAGCGCCCCGACGACGAACTTGCCGACCGGTACGCGGCCGTGAATGACACCACGCTGCAGGTGATACGCCGCCTTGGTCTGCGGAATGCCGCTGCCGCGCGCATCGCTGAACCAGCGATAGAGCAACCACCCGGCGACGCCGCTCGCGATGATCGGCACGAGGAAGCGGCGCATACTCCCAGGCGCTGCGCCGAAGAGGAGCGCATGCACGCCATCAATCGCCTTCGCGAACGCGACGGCCGAGAGCCCGGCGATCGCGCCGACGGCCACCGTCAGCACGAGCGCTTGCCGCCGCTGCGCCAATGCGATCAACCACGACGGACGCCACGCCGCCATTTGGAAAAGCCTGACAAACGTTTTGTTCTCCAACCGTTGACTTCCCTTCCGCGCCTACCCTACGCTGACGTTCGGTGTCCTCAGCCAATTCATCGTCGTCTTCATTGGATTTCCTGCGCATGTTGTGGGCGCTCGATCACGCGCTCCAGAAGCGCTCGAAGCGCATGGCCGCGGAACGCGGCATCACCGGACCCCAGCGATTCGCCTTGCGGTTGATCGATCAGACACCCGGCATGGATGCCGGCGCACTCGCGCGGGCGCTGCACACGCACCCGAGCACGCTCACCGGTGTCCTGCGCCGACTCGAACGCGACGGCTACATTCGCCGTGGCGTTGCGCGCGGCGATCAGCGACGGGCGACGTTGGCGGTGACGCCGGCCGGCCGTCGCAAAGTCCGCGACGCGAGCGGCACCGTCGAACGCAGCGTGGCGGCCGTCCTCGGCCGCACCTCGGCCGCCGACATCGCGATCGTGATGGCCTTCCTGCAGTCGCTCGTCACCGCGCTCGATCCGGGCTGACCCGCACCGACGGCCACGACTCACGACGTGGCACTGCCGAGGGTGAGTTCCTCCTCGAACGCCGCGACATCCGCGCGTAGCACCAGGCCCGGCAACCTTGTGGTCCCCAGCGCATAGATCACCAGACCGCCCAGCAACTCCCTCGGGGCCCACGCCTGCTCGCGCAGGATCTCCACCAGCACGAGCGCGAACACCGTCGTCGGCAACATCGCCATGGCGATGCGCAGGCCTTGCGCCGGCGCCTCTCGCAGTCGCCACGCGCGATGCGCTGCGACCACACACAACCGGAACGGCACCACAGTGATCAGGAACACCGCGCCGTAGCCGGCGGCGGCGAGCGTGAAGATCTCGGACCCGAGCGACAGCCCGGCGTGAAAGAAATAGAAGGGCACGAAGAGTGACGCGAACGCCTCGACGGCATCGAGCATCCGGTCCGATGCGAGCGCCGGTAGCTGCGCGCGGAAGCGGCGCGCCACGAGGCCGGCCGCAAACGCCCCGACGAGGTAGTAGACGCCGAGCTGCCGGGTGACGACGGCGCAGACGAGCGCCACCATCAACAGGAACCCGAATTCCGAGCGCGGCGCGTGCGGCAGGACAGCGCTCGCGAACCACCGGAACACGACCGGCAGCACGGCGACCATGGCGATCAGCACGGCCGCGGAGGCAGCCAGCCGGACGGGGCTGCTCGACTGCATCACCACGAAGAGCAGGAACAGCGCCACCAGTTCAGTGGCGATCGCTTTGGAACGGACCCAGAAGCGATCGCGGGGATGGGCCAGCCAGCGACCGACCGAGTCGAGAATGAAGCCGGTCGACGGCGTGAGCAGCGAGAGGGCCACAAGCACGGCGGCGGGCCGCTCGAGGCCGAGCACCGCCACCCCCAGCGCGCTCACGAGCGCGATCATGAGCACGCGCACGAGCACGTGTTCGAGCAGCGTGCGCCGCTCATCCACGAGTTCGCGCGGGTTCACGTCGAGCCCGGCGAACAGAAAGAGCGACACGATGCCGAGCGTGGACAGCAGCGCTACCGTGGTGTCGTGTTGCAGGAGTCCCATCCATGGGCTGGGGAGGAGACCACAGCCCAGAGCCGTGACGGCTGCCGGCACCCGGTAGCGCTGGAGTACACGCGGGACGACGAACAACACGAACAGCAATACGACAAGCGCGTATTCCGTCGTCACGCGTCGACTGTAGCGTACTCTTTATTTTGAGGTCAAAGTATATGGATTCACACAGGCCGCTCGGTGCACCGTGGCGGCCACGGCACAAAAAAGACGCCCCGGCATCGGGGAGGCGATGCCGGGGCGCCGAGTCGCGAGCCTGGGGGAGGAGTCGCTCGCTACTTTCCGATCAACATCAAGAGGTAGCCCGCCGTGCCGAGCGCGAGCGACGTCAGCGCCATCGTGCGATGCGTGTTGCGCTGGTCGGTCGTGTTCGACCGGCCCTCGGGCGCCGTCGCGAACGTGGCGACGAACCCGGCGTCCGACGCGAGCATGAGGAGCGCATGCGCAAACCGCTTCGTGCGGCCGTTCTCGTCGTTGCGGCCTTCCCACAGGTTCCACAACCCCGTGACGGTGTTCACCGCGAACAGCGAGCTGATGCCGACGCCGGTCGCGATGTGCAGGCCCTTGTTGCCCGTATTCCCGTTGTAGACCGACGTGCCGAGCGCGTACTCCGTCACCGCCAGCGGCAGCATCGCGAAGCTGCCGATCTTGTGGATCTTCGCCCGCAGCTTGTACTCATCCGAGTACTCGACGGGGGCCGCCATCGGGGCGACCGGCGTCTGCGCCGAGGGATCCACCACCGGCAGGATGATGGTCGCCTCGGACGGCGCCACAACGGGCGCCGTCACGGGCAACGTAGCGGGAGCGACGAACAGGAACGCGGCAAACGGGAGTGCGTGCATCACACCTACCTACTTGACGAGTGAGACGTTGAATGCGAGCGTGCGGCCGCGGCGGATTTGCAGGTCGGTCTCGAACGTCTGGAACCCGGCCTTCTGAATCACGAGACGGTGCACGCCTTCCTCGAGCTGGATCACCAGCCGATTCTGCCCTGAACGGAGCGTCTGCCGCTGCCCGTCCAGCGTGATTTCCGCATCGCCGGGCTCAATGCCCACCGACAGCGTCCCGCCATTGCGCGGCGCGGTCCCCGGGTCGGCCGGTCGCGGCGGCTGCGCGGGCTGGCGCGGCTCCGCAGGCTGGTCCAGTGGCGGCGGCTGATTCGGATTGCGCGGCTCGGCCGGCGGCGGCGGTTCACGCATCGGCCGATCGGCCGGACGTCGCGGATCACCGTAGCCGTCATCGCCACCGCGCGGATCGCGGCGCATCGGCACCGGTCGCGGCTCATCCGGCTGGCCGGGCCCGAGCGGCAGCATCGTGTGCAGGATCTTCGAATCCGAGTTCGGGCTGAAGTACCGGACCTCACGCCACGTGCGGTAGCCCGGCAGGTACAACGTGATCTCGTGCTCGCCCGGCGTCACATGCAGGCGCTGGAAGATCCCGTCGTAGTCGTCCACGATGCCGGCGCGAGCGCCGTCGACGTAGACCTCAGTTTCGCGCGGCGTCGCCTCGATGCGAATCCCCGCGGCGTCGTCGTAGCGATAGCCCCGGTAGGGATAGGGACCGGGGTACGGGTACTGGTAGGGATAGCCCCAGCCATACGGGCCCCAAATCGGCGGATAGATCACCGTGCCGCCAATCGGACCACGGCCTCCGCCGCCTCCCCGACCGCGCTGGGCGAGCGCAGGGGACGGCCACAGGGCCACGACGGCGACAATCAAGAGGGAAACGGCGAGTAAACGACGAGTCATAGCGAACCGGCTCTCCGGCAGGTCTGGCACCCCCTACCAGAGCAAGCTGCGTACCAGCCTCCGCTGTCCCCTTCGGTAGAATGGATCCGTGGCATCGGACTTCATTCGCGACTTCATCGAGGCAGACCGGGCGGCCGGGAAGAACGGCGGCCGGGTGGCCACGCGGTTCCCGCCGGAACCGAACGGCTATCTTCACATCGGCCACGCCAAGGCAATCTGTCTCAACTTCAGCATTGCCAAAGACTTCGGCGGTACCTGCAACCTGCGGTTCGACGACACGAACCCGGTCAAGGAAGACGTCGAATACGTCGAGTCGATCCAGGACGACGTGAAGTGGCTGGGGTTCCAGTGGGACCACGATGCGCCGCTCTACGCCTCCGACTACTTCGAGTGGCTGTACGAGTGCGCGGTGGAGCTCATCACGAAGGGACTGGCCTACGTCGATGACCTCTCCGCAGATCAGATGCGCGAGTACCGCGGCACGCTGACCGAGCCCGGCAAGAACAGCCCGTTCCGTGACCGGTCGGTGGCGGAGAACCTCGAGCTGTTCGCCAAGATGCGCGCCGGCGAGTTCGCGGACGGCGCGAAGGTCCTGCGCGCGAAGATCGACATGGCGTCGCCGAACATCAACATGCGCGACCCGGTGCTCTACCGCATCCGTCGCGCGCACCATCACCGCACGGGCGACGCGTGGTGCATCTACCCGATGTACGACTACGCGCATCCGCTCTCGGATGCGCTCGAGAAGATCACGCACTCGCTCTGCACGCTGGAGTACGAAGCACACCGGCCGCTGTACGACTGGTGCCTCCAGAACGTCACCGTCCCGAGCCAGCCGCGGCAGATCGAGTTCGCGCGGCTCAACCTGAACTACACGGTGATGAGCAAGCGCAAGCTGCTGCAGCTGGTCACCGAGAAGCACGTGAGCGGCTGGGACGACCCGCGCATGCCCACGGTCTCCGGCATGCGGCGGCGCGGCTACACGGCGGAGGCGATCCGCCGCTTCTGCGACGAAGTCGGCATCGCCAAGCGCGAGAACATCGTGGAGCTGAGCCTCCTCGAGTTCTTCGT
>CAYFLU010000068.1:0-1114 GCA_964343975.1 uncultured Solibacteraceae bacterium | reverse complement strand
GACGACTTCATGGAGGAGCCGCCGAAGAAGTTCTTCCGGCTCGCGCCCGGCCGCGAAGTGCGGCTGCGCAACGCCTACCTCATCACGTGCCAGTCGGTCGTGAAGGACGCGAACGGCGAAATCACCGAGTTGCGCTGCACGTACGACCCCGCGACGCGCGGCGGCGACGCGCCGGACGGCCGCAAGGTGAAGGCGACCCTGCACTGGGTGTCGGCGCCGCATGCGATCAATGCGGAAGTGCGGCTCTACGATCGTTTGTTCTCGCACGAAGCCCCGGGCACGGGCGACGCGGACTTCCTCACGCAGATCAACCCGCACTCGCTCGACGTGCTGACGCACGCGAAGCTCGAACCGTCACTCGACGGCCAGCCGGCCGGCGCGCGGTTCCAGTTCGAACGGCTGGGCTACTTCTGCGCGGATCCCGACGGCAAGCCGGGCGCCCCCGTGTTCAACCGCACGGTGTCGCTGAAAGACGGCTGGGCCAAAGCGGCGCAGAGCGAGTAGCGCGCAAGCGCGCTACTTCTCGTCTGCGAGGTACTGCGCGTACTGCGTCTTCCAGTTCTCCACGAAGGCCGCCAACCCGTTCGGGTCCACGAACGGGTTGCGCGCCGGATGGGTGGCGAGCAGCGCCAGCTTCTTGTCCATCTCGAAGAAGCTCGTGTGCGGCGCCACGAAGATGTCGGGGTGCTGCTGCGCAAGCCACGCGAACCCCTTCTCGTAGTCGTCCGCAATCCAGAGATACGACGGGTGCTTCTTCAGCCCCGTGCCCGGGTTCACGCTCATGCTCGGCGCCACGAGCACGGACCGGCGCACGCCGTCGTCCATCACCGAGAACGTCCACACCGTATTGCCTTTCGTATGACCGCCGAGCTTGTGGGCCGTAAGCACGTTGCCGCCGAGCGACACGGTGTCGCCGTCCTTCAAGACCTTCGCGATCTTCACCGCGGGAAATGACACCTTCCCGCCCCACAGAAAATCCGTGGCTCCACCGGACGCCAGCACATCGTCATCCCCCTGCATGGCCCACACGGCCGCGCCGGTGCCCTGCACGATCACCGAGTGACCGGCGACGTGATCGAAGTGCGCGTGCGTGTCGAGCAGGATCTTCACGTCC
>CAYFLU010000067.1:0-17252 GCA_964343975.1 uncultured Solibacteraceae bacterium | reverse complement strand
GGCGACACGACCTACACCGACGTGAACTACGTGTTCCCGACGTTCATCCTCACCTACATGCCGGTCGGCCTGATCGGCCTGATGATCGCCGCGATCATCTCCGCGGCGATGTCGGCCACCTCTGGCGAGTTGAACGCGCTGGCCACCGCCAGCTCGATGGACATCTACCGCCGGCTCGTGAACCCGACCGGCCCCGACAGCGACACCCTGCGCTTCTCGAAGATCGCGACCGTGTTCTGGGGGCTCTTTGGCTGCGGCGTGGCGTACTACGCGGCGAACGTCGGCTCCCTGATCGAGGTGGTGAACAAGCTCGGCTCCCTCTTCTACGGCTCGATGCTCGGCGCCTTCATCCTCGCGATCGGCACCAAGCGCGCGAACGGGCACGGCGCCTTCGCGGGCCTGATCGCCGGCCTCATCACCGTGTTCACGTTCGTGTTCAGCGACAGCACGAAGGACATCGGCTATCTCTGGCACAACATCATCGGTGCGGTGGTCTGCGTGGTCGTCGGCCTGATCGTAAGTGCACTCACGGGTGGCAACAAAGCGGCCGCGACGGCCGAGAACGCCTAACGCACTCGCGACAGACGAGTTCTTGTATTGCGGCGGAGGCGGCGTCGACACAGACGCCGTGCTCCGCCGGGTTGTGTTCAGCGCTTGATGAGTTCGCGCTTCTCGAGATTGGCCTCGATCTCGGCGCGGGTGCGCCACACCGGCTTCAACTTCTTCTCCGCAAAGAGCGCCAACTGATCGCCCACGTGCGGTGAGCCGGCCTGCGAAGCGTTGCCGTAGGTCACGAGCGTGCTCGCGCGCGCACCGGCCGGCGTGAACTCCACGACACCGACATACGACTCGCCCTGCACGCCGATCTGCTTCTTCGCCGGCGTGGTGACGTTGCGCTCGTCTTCGTACTGCACCACACGGAAGATGCCGAGGTCACCGGGGCCGCCATTGGCCGGCACATCGTAGCTGCCGACGCGCAGACGATGGACGTAGCCCCAGGCGACGTCGAGCGCGCCCCACAGCTGCTTCACGTCGTTCGCCGACTGCACAAGCGCCGTCACAGCCGCCTGCGGATTCGCGAGCCCCGACGGCGTTGTGCGCGGCTCCGCGGCGCTCCACGGCTTCGCGAACACGGTGCCAGTGCGAACGAGGCGGCGATACCACGCCTCGAACAGCACCGCGCCGCGGCTCTCGGCATCAGCGCAACGATCCCACTTCTCGAGCACGGCCACGGCCTCCGCGAGCGCGGGCCCGCCGGCATCGCCCGCCGCCTTCGCGGCGGCCAGCAACGGATCGAGCACGCGATCGGCCAGGCCCATGCGCGTGGACATTTTGTTCTCGGTGAATTGCGCGAGCGTGACCTTGGCGTCTTTCTCAATCAGCTCCGCCGACCGCTGCGCCCGGAAACTCATGGTCTGCGGCGCCATGTAGGCTGGAAACGCCTTCGGATCCAGCGCCAGCGGGAACGTGGTCGTCCACGGCGGATCGTTCGCATTCTGCACCCAGCCGCTCGGCGGATCGATCACCTTCGGCAGCTCGTCGTAGGTATGCGTCTTCGTCCAGAGCGTCGCGTCGCTCGTGCCCGGCACGATCGCCGCCCACGGATACGGTCCAGCCGGACGCACAGGCGTGCGGCCGCCGAACAAATGCATGATGTGCCCTGCCTGGTCGGCGTAGATCGTCGTGAAGAAGGGCATCTCGAGACGACGCTCGGCGCGTTGGAACTCGTCAAACGACCGCGCGCGCATCATGTCGAAATACTGGTCGCCGGTGTTGGCCTGCTCGAGTCCGACCACGCGAAACGCGACAGCCGAACCGGGCTTCTCCGCAACAACAGGACCGTGCACCGACTTTTTGATGACGAGCGGCTCGTCACGCAGCGTGCCGGCCGCCGTGCGCACCTTGATCGTCTCGGTCGTGGTCTCGAACGCCTTCACTGCGCCGTTCCACTGATAGCCGCCGTCGGCCAGCGTGAGCTGGTACAGATCCGCGCCGTCCATCGTGTTCACGGTGTGCGTCCAGCCGAGCGCGTCGTTGAAGCCGATGCCCATCCACGGCATGCCGGCGAGCGTGGCGCCGTAGGCGTTCATGTTCGGCGTCGTGATGCCGGCTTCGAACCACGTGTAGAAGTCGTTCCACGGCAGATGCGGATTCTGCAGCAATAACGCGTTGCCCGCCGCCGTGCGCGACGGCGCGACCGCCCACGCGTTCGACCCGCGCATCCAGCGATCCGCCGTGCCCTGAATCACGGCGGGATTGCTCACGAAGTTGAAGACGACGACGCGCTGGAGGTGCGCGAGGATGTCGGCTTCGGTGACCGGCAACACCACGGCCATGTTGGGCGCAATCTGCGACGGGTGTTCCTTGGCGTAGTCGTTGACGCCGGCGACAAAGGCCTTGAGCAAGGGCGCAAAGGCCGGCGACTGCTGCGCGACCCACGCCTGACCGCGCTGTGGAATGCCCATGCGGCGGGTGTACTTGTCGGTGTCGAGGTACGGCTCGCCCCAGTACTCGGCGGCGCGTCCGCGTGCCGTGCCGTAGAGCCGCAGGATCAAGTTGGCGTGATTGTTCATCTGCGCCCAGCCGTAGTCGTAGAACGCATCGGCGTCGGTGGCGGCAAAGATGTGCGGCACGCCCCAGCGGTCCCACAGGATCTCGTTCTGACGAGGCGCCGACTGCGCCGTGCCACCGCGCTGCAGCGACACCGGCGGCGCGGCGATGAGCGCGGCGGTGACGAGTGCCGTAAGAATGATGGCGACAGCGGCAATTTTTCGGGTCATGACGCGGTGTAGCATTTCACAACTCATGTTTCGCTGGGCGGTGATTGGTCTCGTCGCGCTTGCCGCGGTGGCGCTCGATGCGCAAGTGGCGCTGCAGCCGCGATTCGACGTGCTGATCGTGAACGGCACGGTCATCGACGGCACGGGCGCACCCGGCCAGCGCCTCGACATCGGCATCCGCGACCACCGCATCGTGGAACTCGGCACGCTCACGAACGCACCGACGAAGGCGCGCATCGACGCGCGCGGCCTCGTGGTGGCGCCGGGCTTCATCGACGTGCACACGCACGCCGACAACATCGCCGAGCATCCCCTCGCCGAGAACTTCGCGCAGATGGGCGTGACCACGATCGTGGCGGGCAACTGCGGCAGCTCGGCGCTCGACATCAGCGACGCCTTCGACCGCATCCGCGCGACCCGCATCTCGATCAACTACGCCACGCTCGTCGGCCACAACACGATTCGCGAGTCGGTGATGGGCACAACCAACCGGCTGCCCCGCATGGACGAACTTCATCGGATGAAGTCGCTCGTGTTCAAGGCGATGGTCGATGGCGCGGTCGGGTTCTCCACCGGCCTCCAGTACATTCCCGGCACCTACGCGAAGTCGACCGAAATCACCGAGCTCGCGCGCGTGGCCGGCAACGAGGGCGGCATCTACGCCACCCACATGCGCAACGAAGGCACCGCGCTCGAAGCCGCGATCAAGGAATCGATCACGGTGGCGCGGCTGACGGATGTGCCGCTCGAGATCTCGCACCTCAAGATCGACAGCCCCGCGCAGTGGGGCATGGCCGCCAAGGCGCTCACGATGATCGACGACGCGCGCAAGCGCGGGATGAAGGTGCAGGCGGATCAATACGCCTACACCGCCGGGTCGTCGTCTCTGTCGATCCGCTTTCCGTCGTGGGCGCTCGAGGGTGGCAGTGACGCGATCCGCAAGCGGCTGACCGACGCCGCCACCTGGGCGAAGGTGAAAAAGGACATGCAGGCGCTCCTCGCCGAGCGCGGCTTCACGGATCTGTCGTGGGCGACGATCGCGACCTATCGCGCGGACCCGTCAGTGAACGGGCTCACGATGAAGCAGGCCGCCGCGAAGCTGAAGGGCGGCGACAGCGCGGACGCACAGCTCGAGCTCGCGCGCGACATGCAGCTCGCGGGCGGCGCGTCGATGGTCTATCACTTCATGAGCGATGACGATGTGGCGGCGATCATGCGGCATCCGTTCGTGTCGATCGCGTCGGATGCCGGCATCAACGTGCTCGGGCAGGGCGTGCCGCACCCGCGCGGCTATGGCGACAACGCGCGCGTGCTCGGCAAGTTCGTGCGCGACGACCAGGTCATTTCGCTCGAAGAGGCGGTGCGCAAGATGACGTCGTTGCCGGCGCAGTTCTTCGGCTTCGCGGATCGCGGCGTCATTCGCCGGAACGCCTTCGCGGATCTTGTGATCTTCGACCCTGCCAAGGTCAACGAGGCGGCGACGTACGACAAGCCCCACGCCTATCCCGTCGGCATCGCCGCCGTCCTCGTCAACGGCGTCGTCACGATCGATCACGGCACGCACACGCTGGCGCGGGCCGGACAGATCGTGACGAAGACGCGGGCCAAGTAGGGCCTGTATGCAGTTGTAGTCGAATAATTATTTGACTATATTCTGATAATGATGCAGTCACAAGCCGCGCTCCTGTCGGAGCTTCGCCGCCGTCTGGCCGAAGACGCGCCGGGCCGCATCCAACTGCTCACCGGGCCCAGGCAGATCGGCAAGACCACCCTGCTGCTGTCGTTGGCCGATGCGGATCCGCAGGTGGTGTATTCCGCGGGTGATGATCCGGCGTCGACGCTGCCCGGCGCGTGGGACCGCGTGTGGGCGGACGCTGAGGCGAAGGCCGAGCGTGGCCGCGCCGTGCTCATGCTCGATGAGATCCAACGCTGGCCCGACTGGTCGGTGCGCCTCAAGGGCCGCTGGGATCGCGTGCGTCGAGAGAAGCGTCCGTTGCATGTCGTCGTGTCGGGTTCGTCGGCGTTGCAGTTGGGGCATGGGTCGCACGAGAGCCTGGCCGGCCGATTTGAACGACTGACGCTGGGTCATTGGTCGGCCCAGGACCTGTGCGACAAGTTCGGCCTGTCGGGCGCTGCCGCCGTCGATCACGTCATCAGGCACGGCAGTTATCCGGGCGCTGTGCCGTATCGCAAGGACGAACGCCGCTGGGCGGCGTACGTGCGCGACGCGATCATCGATCCGGCGCTCACGCGCGACATTCTCGATCTGGTCGAAGTGCGCAAGCCGGCGCTGCTCAGGCAGGTGTTCGCCTATGCCGCGTCCTCGCCGTCGGAAATTGTGTCGCTGCAAAAGGTACAGGGCGCCTTGCACGATCGCGGCGCCATCGAGACGATGGCGAGTTACCTGTCGTTGTTGCGTGATGCGGCGCTCGTGGCGCCGGTGGAGCGCTTCTCGGCAAAGGCGCGTCAGCGCAGCGCGCCCGTGAAGCTCGTGGTCCTTAACAACGCTCTGGCAAGCGCGGTGCATCCGGGCGGCGCGCCGGACGCGACGACTGATCCGCATCGCTGGGGCCGCTGGGTGGAGAACGCGTGTCTGGCGTATGGGATCAGCCGCGGCCAGACCGTCCGCTACTGGCGCGAGGAGCCGTTCGAGGTGGATGGACTCTTCGAAGGCGACTGGGGATCCTGGGCGGTCGAAGTGAAGACCGGGGCGTTCACCGAGTTGGATCTTCGCGGCCTTGGCGAGTTCACTCGTCGCCACCCGAAGTACCGCCCGCTCGTCATCGGTGCGCCGGGCCGACTCGACGTCGCGCGTCGAGCCGGCATGGCCGCGGTGGATGTGAAGACGTTCCTGCTGAGCGGTGTGGAGCAGGTCGAGTAGTTACTGCAGCACTTTCACCCGCACGCGCAACGAGAAGCGGTGGCCGACGAGGGCACCGTCGTCGCCGGTCATCGGCGGTAACACGTAGGCCACGACCTCGCCGATACCCCGCGAGCCACCGTAGGCGTTCTCGCCTTCCTTCGTCTTCCAGTTGTACCCAGGCGCGTTGGTCACATAACGCCGATGGACGCCCATGTTGAAGAAGACGGATTTGTCGTCTTGCTGAGTGACGCTGCCCGTGCCCCCGTAGATTTCCACTGTGACTGGGCCTTTCTCCGTCTCGATCTTGAGGTCGTCAAAGTAGAACTCTGCGGCCATCGAGCCAGTTCTGACCACTTGGCGCTGTGTGGTCTCTTTGCCAGCAGGGTCGCGATGGACGAGCCAGAACTCAAGTTCGAAGACCTTCGGGGAGTCCGACACCGGTGCGCCATCGATCTGCAGGTTCATGCTGAGCGCGGTGCATCCGTCGACGGCGGCGGGCAGACCTTTGACGGCGGACGAGTCCCGCTGGAGCTGATCGGCGAGCGCAGTGACCTTCGACAGGAGTTCCTCCTCGAGGTCTCGAAGCTGCTTGGTGGCCGCCAACACCTTCGGATGGTTGTCCATCAACGCCTGTTGCGTCTGCATCGTGCGAATGTCGGCCTTCAGGACTGCAATTTGCTGATACAGCCCCACAACGGCTGAGTTGTCGAGTTCCTGCGGCAGCGGTTGATAGGGGCCCCACGCACGAAGTTTGGCGGCCAGGTCATGCGCGGCTCGCCGAGTGCCGCCGTCGATACTGTCGAGCGGAATCGGGTTTCCCGCGGAGATGGTGATCGTCCTCGACTTCGGCAGCTGGGTCGTCGAGACGTCTTTGCCGCCTTCCCACATTCGCTGCCAGGTGGCTTTCACCTGAGTCGTTTTCGCGCCAGCACCCACGGTGGGCGCGATGGGTGCGAGCGTCACCTTCCACCCGTTTCCGGCGACAACAGGCTTTTCGGTACTCACCGTGCGGGCTTCGCACAGTGTTTTGCCGGTATAGAGGTAGAGCACCGCAGGGTCGGGCCCAAGGTCGACCCACCGCGACGCGCCTGTCGCCTTGCCGTCTGGCGTGTAGACCTGCGCGGACACACTGATCCGGGGTTTCGGCGTCTGATCGTCCGCGGAATGCACCAGCGCAGCGCCCGCGAGAAAGAGCGAAAGCAGTTCGTTCATCAGTGCGTTCCTCCGGACGTTTCCGTCCACGACGTGCTGCTGTCTGGCGCGATTTCCCGGGTCGGCGTCGGCGCTTTGTTGGCGGCCTCCTGCGCGGCCGCGATCCGGCGTTCCGCGGAGACGTGGCCGAGCGCATAGCTGCCCAGACCGACCGCGAGGGTGACCGCCGCCGCCAGTGCGAGTCCGCGCCAGTTGGTGCGCTGCTCGACAACCGGGCTCGGCGACAGAACGGCCGTCGTCGGCGTCCCCACCAGCTCCCGGATCGCCACCAGCTCGACGAGGTAGTCGCGTCCCGGCTCGTGCGCGAGCGCGCGCTTGAGCGCCTGCGGATCCACGCGTTCGCCGTCGATGAACGCGGCGATGGTCTCGAGATCGTGTTCGTGTGTCTGCATGATCACTGTCCTTGGGTCAGTCGAATACCGCGCTGCAGCTGAAACTGCATCGCATTGCCGAGGTGCTCGCGCAACTGCATCCGCGCGCGATGGAGGCGGTTGCGCACCGCATCCGCCGAGAGATCGCACGCGGCCGAGATTTCGTCGTAGCTGAGGCCCGCGCTCTCGCGCAGGAGAAACACATCGCGATCGACCGCGTCGAGCGCCAGCAGCGCCTGCCGCACCGCCAGACCCAGCTCCTGCGTGCCGCCGCGCGGCACATCCACCATCGCGGTCGTCGGCGGCACGCGCTGCCGGTCGCGCACGTGATTCAGCGCCAGATTGCGCGCAATCTTGAACACCCACGCCCGCTGTCCCGTCGCGTCAGCCGCCGGCACGCCCGCCCGCGACACACGCAGGAACACCTCCTGCGTGAGATCGCGCGCGGCCTCCCCCGGTCCCACCACGCGTGTCAGGTACCGCAACACCCCTTCGCGATGCTCGGCGAAGAGGGCGGCGCCATCGGCGCTGTTTGCCACTTGTGCTCCCTCTACTTGTAAGAACCCCGGTCGGGGCCGATCCTCTCACGGGCGTCAGATTTTCACGGCCCACCACCCGTCCCTCCTGCATTGCCCTTTCCGGCTACTTGCTCCACACTCTGGGGATGCGTTCCCGCGGAGTGACGGGCCTGTTCGTACTGGCGACGATCGTGCTGTTCGCGATCCCGTCGTTCTCGCTCTACTACACCGACTGGCTCTGGTTCGTCGAGGTCGGCTACGCGAGCGTGTTCCTGCGCTCCTTCAACACGCAGGGCCTTGTCTTTCTCGGCGTGTTCCTGAGCGGCTTCACCTTTCTGTACGGGAACCTGCGTCTCGCCCAGATCGGGGTGACCGCCCCCCGCCTGATCTTCGGCACCGGCGCCAACGGCCAGCCCGTGGCCATCGAACGCACCGGCCTGGCGCGTCTCGCGTCGATCGGCTCGGTCGTCGTCGCGGCGATGCTCGCCGTGACGGCCGCGGCCGACTGGATGGGCTGGGC
Source organism: uncultured Solibacteraceae bacterium (assembly GCA_964343975.1). Lineage (GTDB taxonomy): Bacteria > Acidobacteriota > Vicinamibacteria > Vicinamibacterales > SCN-69-37 > SCUN01. Next base: position 8,988 of record CAYFLU010000067.1, on the reverse strand, counting down.
GATGTTCTTCCGCGCGGTACCGTTCGGCACGCAGGACCCGCTGCTCCATCACGACGTGAGCTTCTACGTCTTCCGGCTGCCGATCTTCGAGGCGATCCGCCAGCTGGCCTTCGCGCTCACGCTGTTCGCACTGGCCGGCGCCGGCGGCATCTACATGCTCACGAGCACGGTGTCGGTCACGCCGCGCTTCGGCATCGCGTTCTTTCCGTCCGTGCGCCTCTCGGCGCGCGCGCGCACGCATCTGATCTGGCTCGTCGCCATGGCCTTCGCGCTGATGGCCTGGGGCGCGTGGCTCGACATGGCCCGCGCGCTCATCACGCCCGCCAGCGGCGACTCGGCGGCGGTGGTCTTCGGCGCGTCCTACACCGACGCGCACGCCGTGCTGCCCATCCTCCGCATCAAGATGGTCCTGCTCGCCATCGGCGCCGTGCTGGCCGTGTGGCAGGGCCTCAGCACGTGGCGCTGGCCCGTGCCCGTCACCGTCGTCCTGGTGATGCTCCTGAACATCGGCGGCCTCATGTACGGCGCCTTCATCCAACAGTTCGTCGTCACCCCGAACGAACAGGACAAAGAACAGCCGTACATCGTCAACAACATCCATGCGACGCGGCAGGCCTACGGCCTCGACCGCATCGACGAAAAGGAACTGACCGGCGACAACTCGCTCGACGCGAAAGACATCGTCGCCAACGCCGAGACGATCGCGAACGTGCGGCTCTGGGATCATCAGCCCCTGCTCCAGACGTTCGCGCAGATCCAGGAAATCCGCACGTACTACGACTTCGTGTCGGTCGACAACGACCGCTACTGGATCGACGGGAAGCGCCGTCAGGTGATGCTCTCGGCGCGCGAACTCAACACCGACAGCCTGCCGAACCAGTCGTGGGTGAACAACCGCCTGAGCTTCACGCACGGCTACGGCCTCACGCTCGGCCCGGTCAATCAGGTGACGACCGAAGGCCTGCCCGTGCTCTTCGTGCGCGACCTGCCGCCGAAGTCCACGGCCGACCTGCCGATCACCGAGCCCAGCCTCTACTTCGGCGAGCAGTCGAGCAACTACGTGCTCGTGCGCACGAACACGCCCGAGTTCCACTACCCCAAGAGCGGCGGCAAGAGCGACGACGGGGATGTGATGACGACGTATCAGGGGACGGGCGGCGTGGACGTGGGCAGCCGGTTCCGGCGCCTGCTGCTCGCCGTGCGCTTCGGCAGTATGGAGATCCTCGTCTCCAATCAGCTGCGCAAAGACAGCCGCATCCTGTTTCACCGGCAGATCATCGACCGCGTCAAGCAGATCGCGCCGTTCCTCGACTACGACCGGGATCCGTACCTCGTCGTGGACGGCGGCCGGCTGTTCTGGATGATAGACGCCTACACGACGTCGGCGAACTTTCCGTATGCCACGCGCGTGAGCACGCACGGCGGCGGCTCGCTCAACTACATCCGCAATTCGGTGAAGGTGATCGTCGACGCCTACAACGGCACGACGAACTTCTTCCTGGCCGACGCCAGCGACCCGGTCGCGCTCACGATGGCCAACGTGTTCCCGAATCTCTTCAAGCCGATGGCCGACATGCCCGACGGCCTGCGGCAGCACGTGCGGTACCCGGAAGACATCTTCGCGATTCAGTCGGCGGTGTTCGCGACGTACCACATGACGAACCCGGGCGTGTTCTACCACAAGGAAGATTCGTGGCAGATTCCGGTGCTCGACGCCGGCGACCGCACCGCGCAGCCGATGCAGCCGTACTACGCGATGATGAAGCTCCCCGGCGAGAAACACGCGGAGTTCATCCAGATGCTGCCGTTCACGCCGCGCCTCAAGGACAACCTCTCGGCGTGGATGGTGGCGCGCAGCGACGGCGACAACTACGGCCGCTTGCGCGTGTATCAGTTCCCGAAACAGAAGCTCGTGTTCGGCCCGAGCCAGATCGAAGCGCGCATCAACCAGGACCAGGTGATCTCGCCGCAGATCACGCTGTGGGGCCAGCAGGGCTCCACGGTGAAGTGGGGCACGCTGCTCGTGATTCCGATCGAAGAGTCGCTGCTCTACGTGCGCCCGCTCTATCTCCGCTCGAACACGGGCAAGATTCCCGAGTTGAAGCGCGTGATCGTGGCCTACGGCAACCGCATCGTGATGGCGGAAACGCTCACGCGAGGGCTCGTGCAGATCTTCGGCTCATCGATCGCGTCGGCGCTCGAGCCCGACCGCCTCGAGAACTCCGCCACGTCCATCATCGAGTCGTCGTCGGCGATGCCCGACGTCGCGGAAGCCGACATCAGCGCCGACGCCACCCTGCAGGACCTTGCGGTGCAGGCTTACGCGGCCTACGGCCGTCTCGAGAAGGCGCAGCGAGACGACGACTGGGCGAAGTACGGCGAAGAGAAGAAGGCGCTCGGCGAGATCCTGAAGGCCATGAGCGAGCGCGCCAAGGCCATCAAGAAGTAGCGGCCGCCTTCTTCCGCCAGTATCGCGCCAGGCCCAACCACGACAGATCGAAGCGCGCGCCGAGGGCCCAGAGGTCCGCCTCCGCGCGCGGCAGCACCTGGCTCAGCCGCTCGATCTCCGTCCGATGAAACGCCGCCGCCTTCGCCGCATCGTCACCCTCGAGCGCGAGCGAGGCGCGCACTTTCGCGCTCCAGTCGTCCATCTGCTTCCACATTTCCTGAAAGTGCAGTCGGGGCGCGCGTTGCGGTCCGCAGTGCGTGAGGAAGAGCGTGTCGGGATTCCAGCCGAGGATCGTGTCGGTGCTGTGCCGCCACGCGTCGAGGTCGGTCTCGGGCGGCGCGGTGAGCGGGCGCACGATCGTGCTGCCGGGCTGGCTCGTGCCGGCCGTGTCGCCGACGAACGCGACGCGCGCGTGCGGAAAGAAGTAGCTCACGTGGTGTGACGCGTGGCCGGGCGTGTAGGCGATGTCGACGTCGTAGCCGGCGACGACCGCGCGACCTGTGGCGCCAAGCACGTCGATGTTGGCCTCGGGCACGGGCAGGATGTCGCCCCACAGTTCCTGCATGCGCTCCGCATAGAGAATGGTCGCGCTCGCGATGAGCTTCGAGGGATCGACGAGGTGGCGCACGCCGCGCTCGTGCACGAGCACGCGGGCCTGCGGACACTCCTTCAGCAGCAGGCCCGTGCCGCCCGCATGGTCGAGATGGATGTGCGTGAGCAGGATCCAGCGAATGTCGGCCGTCGTGAAGCCGCGCTCGGTCAGGGCCGCGCGAATCGCCGGCAGCGTGGTGGCCGGACCCGGGTCGACGAGGCCGACACCGGCGGTGCCGTGGACGAGGCCCGTCGCGATGAACCCGCGATGCCCGGCGAAGTGCAAATCGAAATAGTCGAGACCGGCGGCAAGCGGCGTCATTGGCAGCTATTATCGCTACGAGGTGCCAATGAAGGGTATCCGCAAGATCGCCAAACGCCTGATCGCCGAACCGGGCGAACGCATCTCCCTGAAAGACTACGACCCGTCCTGGACGCCGAAGTGGATCGACGCCGCCAACGCGGATCAACTGCTCGCCGACGGCGTGCAGCATCTGGCGAAGCTGCAAGACAAGCTGTACGCGCAGCATCGCTACTCGGTCTTGATGATCTTTCAGGCCATGGACGCGGCCGGTAAGGACGGCACGATCAAACACGTGATGTCGGGCCTGAACCCGCAGGGCTGTCAGGTGTTCAGCTTCAAGGCGCCGTCCGCCGAAGAACGCGATCACACGTACTTGTGGCGGTCGGTCAAGGCGCTCCCAGAACGCGGACGCATCGGCATCCACAACCGTTCGCACTACGAAGAGGTGCTGATCGCGCGCGTGCATCCGTCGATCCTCGTGGGCCAACACCTGCCGGATCACATGGCGCAGAGCCGCGACATCTGGAAGCAGCGCTTCAAGGAAATCAACGACTTCGAGAAGCATCTCGTCCACAACGGCACGATCGTGCTGAAGTTCTTCCTGCACGTGTCGAAGGCCGAGCAGAAGCGCCGCTTCCTCGAGCGCATCGACGACCCGTCGAAGAACTGGAAGTTCTCCGCCAACGACGTGAAGGAACGCGGCTTCTGGAAGGAATACATGCAGGCCTACGAAGACGTGTTCACGCATACGAGCACGTCGTGGGCGCCGTGGTACGTCGTGCCGGCCGACAACAAATGGTTCATGCGATTGGCCGTGTCGGGCATCCTCGCCCGCGCGCTTGAGTCACTCGATCTCGAGTATCCGCGCCTGACCCCCGATCAGATGAAGGAGCTGCTCTACGCGCGTCGGCTCCTGATGCGCGAGAAGTAGGTATCCTGTGCACATGCTCACTGCGCTCCTCACCCTGCTCGTCGTCCTGCCGCCGGCGCAGACGCCATCAGCCGCGTCTGTGTTCGATCAGGGCATGCCCTGGAGCGACTACGTCGCCTCGACGAAGCAACAGCACGACATCTGGGTGAAGAACGCCGGCCGCGATGTGCCGGCGGCGCTCGTCGATCGCCTGAAGAAGGTCGGCACCGGGCTGAAGATCCTCGCCATCGCCGAAGACTGGTGCTCCGACTCGGTGAACTCGGTGCCGTACCTCGGTACGCTCGCGGGCAAGGCCGGCGTCGACATGCGCGTCGTGAATTCCCAGGTCGGCAAACCGTTCATGGACGCGCACCGCACGCCTGACGGTCGCGCGGCCACCCCGACCATCCTGCTGCTGCGCGACGGCAAGGAAGTGGCCTCCTGGACCGAACGGCCGTCGAGCCTGCAGACCTGGTTCCTCGACATGAACGGCAAGATCGACACGAACGACCGCCAGCAACGCAAGATGAGCTGGTACGAATGGAACCGCGGCGACGATGCGCTCGCGGAGATCGTGGCGTTGGCCGAACGCACCGCGGGAAAATAGCGCGTGGCCCACTCCGAACACGACACCGGCGCCGTCGTCAAAGAACGCGTCACGCCGAAGAACCAGGAACCGGAACGCTACAGGGTGATCCTGCTCAACGACGACTACTCCACGATGGACTTCGTCATCCACGTGCTGGAGTCGGTGTTCCAGAAGTCGCCGGCTGAGGCGTACCGGATCATGCTCGTCGTGCACACGCAGGGCCAGGGCCTCGCCGGGATCTATCCCTGGGAAGTGGCCGAGACGAAAGTCGAGACCGTGCGCGAGATGGCGAAGAGCGCGGGCTTTCCGCTCCGCGCCGTCATCGAAGGCGACGCGTAAGCGCTATTTGTAGAGCGTCTTCAGTTCTTCAATCACCACACGGCGAATGTCGCGAAGATCCTGCGTGTTCTTCACGCCCGGGTTCGTGCGGTTCAGATAGCCGAGATTCGTTTCGCCACCCGTCAGCAGGAAGTCGGAGATGCCGACCGTGTAGGTCTTGGCGGGATCGAGCGGCGCGCCGTTGATCGTCCATCCGCTGCTCGTGCGCACCGTGCCGTCGCTTGAGTGGAGGTAGCCGCCCGTGCCCGCGTTGCCGAGGCCCTGATCGAGCACCTTCGCCAGCAACGCGCCGTCAAAGGTCGCACGCACGACCTTGCCGCCGAACGGGAGGATCCGGATGATGTCGTACTCCGTCAGCGGCCCCGGCGTGATCACATCATCGATGCGCACCGAGCCGCCGTTGAAGATGCCGACGTCGGCCTTGGCCTCGCGGCGCACCGCGTTGGCGATGATCTGCGTGAGCTTGCCTTCGCGATTGCGCACGGTGGCTTCGCGACCGTCGAGTGAGTCGGTGAGCGTGACCACCAGCGTTTCGGGCGCGAAGCCGTCGGCACGGAAGGCATCGAAGGCGGTCTTCGTCCACTGCTTCGCGAGCTGATCCACCGCCGGATCGGCCTTCACGGTGTCGTTCACGACGTCGATACGGCTCCGCACCGAGGGGCGCGTGCCCGCGGCGCCGAACGACAGCTGCACGATCGCGAGCGAGCGCACGTTCGCGTCGGCTTTGATGATCGGCGTGAAGTGCGGACCGCGCTGCAGCGCCCAGTTCTCGTGCTCGTGTCCGCCGAGCACGAGATCGATCTCGGGCACCGCGTTGACGAGCGCGGTGTCGCCGGCGAGCGAGAGGTGCGTGAGCGCGATGATCGTGTCGACCTTGCCGGCGAGCGACGCCACCGCCTCCTTCGCCGACGCCACCGGATCCAGGTACTTCACCCACGGCTTCTGGTTCGAGTCGATGATGATGCCGATCAGCCCGACCCGCACGGTGCGGCCGCCCACCTTCACCGGCACGATCGCCGTCGGCACCGTGTTCAGGAGCGGCTGGCCCTGCGCGTCGGTCGCGTTGCTCACCACGACGCTGAACTTCTGCTCGGCCATGCGCGCCTTGAACGCGGCCTCACTCACGTCGAACTCGTGATTGCCGAGCGTGGCCCACTGCACGCCGACGTGATTCAACACGTCCACCATCTGCTTGCCGGCCAATTGCTGACCGTCCACACGCGCGGTGCCGAGCGCCGAGGGCGACAGGTAGTCGCCGCCGAGTGTGACGAGCTGCGGCGCCAGCTGCTTGATGCGCGTGGCCACACGCGCAAGGCCGCCGCTCTTGCCGCCTTCAACCGGCGAGATCTCGTACACGTCGTTGAAATGCACGATCGTGAGCGTGACCGGCGCAGGTGTTTGCGCCATCAGCACAGAAGTGAGCGACAGGCACGCAACGAGAGTGAGCAGCTTGGCCTTGAGCGTCATACAGTCACGATTGTATCCGCTAAGATGGACTCATGTCTTCAGCCTCGCTCGAGATCGTGTTGACGGTGTCGTACCGCGAAGCCGTGTCGCGCGGCCACGCGTACCTCACGCTGGAGCATCTGCTGTACGCGCTCTGTCACGATCGCGAGGGCGAAGACATCCTCGCGGCGTGTGGCGCGAACCTCACCGAATTGCGTGAGGCGCTGCATCAATACCTCGACACCGAAATCGAGCGCGTGAAGCGCGGGCAGGAACGCGAGCCCGAACAGACGACGGCGTTTCAGCGCGTGCTGCAAACGGCGGTGCTGCACGTGCAGAGCGCGGGCCGCCAGGAAGTGAAGGCCGGCGACGTGATCGCGGCCATCCTGCAGCAGCCGAAGTCGCACGCGGCGCGCCTCCTCGAAGCGCAGGACGTGACGCGGCTCGACGTGCTCGAGTACATCTCGCATGGCGTGAGCAAGCTGCCCTCGTCCGATTCGCCCGAGTCAGCACAGGAAGGCGCCACGGCCGGCCGCGGCGACGAAGGCAAGGCGTCCGCGAAGGACCCGCTGACGTCGTACTGCATCAACCTGACGGTGCGCGCCAAAGAAGGCGCACTCGATCCGCTCGTGGGCCGCTCCGCCGAGCTGAAGCGCGCGATCGAAGTACTCTGCCGTCGCCGCAAGAACAACCCCGTGTTCGTCGGCGATGCCGGCGTCGGCAAAACCGCGATGGCCGAAGGCCTCGCGCAGCGACTGATCCAGGACGACGCGCCCGAGCCGCTCAAAGACGCGGAAGTGTTCTCGCTCGACACGACGGCGCTGCTCGCCGGCACGCGTTTCCGCGGTGATTTCGAAGAGCGTTTCAAGGCCGTGATCAAGGCGCTCGCCACCAAGCCGAAGCCGATCCTCTTCATCGACGAGATTCATTCCACCGTCGGCGCCGGCGCCACCACCGGCGGCACGATGGACCTCGCAACGCTCATCAAGCCGATCCTCACGCAAGGCGAACTGCGCGTGATCGGCTCCACGACGTTCGAGGAGTTCAAGCACATCGAGAAGGACCGCGCCCTCGCGCGCCGCCTGCAGAAGATCGCGATCGACGAGCCGAGCGTGGCGGAAGCCACGCAGATTCTCTCGGGGCTGCGCAGCCGCTATCAGGATCACCATCGCGTGACCTACACGGACGCCGCGCTCGAAGCCGCGGCCAAGCTGGCGTCGCGCCACCTCCGCGATTCGCGCCTGCCCGACAGCGCCATCGACGTGATCGACGAGGCCGGCGCCGTCGCGCGCCTCGCGGCGAAAACCGACGAGACGCCGGTCATCGGCGCCACGGAAGTGGAAACGGTGATCGCCAAGATCGCGCGTATCCCCGAACGTCAGGCCTCCGCGTCGGATCGCGAGCGCCTGAAGGGCCTCGAAGCCTCACTGCAGCGCGTGGTCTTCGGGCAGGAAGAAGCCGTGCACGCCGTCGCGCAGTCGATCAAGCGCTCGCGTGCGGGCCTCGGCAACCCCGAGCGGCCCGCCGGCTGCTTCCTCTTCACCGGCCCGACCGGCGTCGGCAAGACCGAGCTCGCCAAGCAGCTCGCGATGCAGCTCGGCAACGAGTTCATCCGCTTCGACATGTCGGAGTACATGGAGAAGCACGCCGTGGCCCGCCTGATCGGCGCACCTCCGGGATATGTCGGCTTCGAACAGGGCGGTCAGCTCGTCGACGCCGTCCGCACCCACCCCTACTGCGTCGTCCTGCTCGACGAAATCGAGAAGGCGCATCCCGACATCTACAACATCCTGTTGCAGGTGATGGACCACGCCACGCTCACGGACAACACCGGCCGCAAGGCGGACTTCCGCAACGCCGTGTTGATCATGACGTCCAATGCCGGCTCGCGCGAGATGAGCGCGAAGACGATGGGGTTCCGCGAGGGCACCGGCGGACGCGCGGGCGCGTCGAAGCAGGCGATCGAGCGCGTGTTCAGCCCGGAGTTCCGCAACCGCCTCGACGCGATCGTGACGTTCGGCGCGCTGACGCCGGCGGTGATGGAGACCATCGTCGAGAAGTTCATCCTGCAGCTCGAAGCGCAGCTGTCGGAGAAGCACGTGGCGATCACGCTCACGCCGGCGGCGCGGGCCTGGCTCGCCGCGAAGGGCTACGACCCCGCATTCGGCGCGCGCCCGCTCGGCCGCGTCATTCAGAAGGAAGTGCGCGATCCACTGACCGACGAGATCCTGTTCGGCCAACTCGAGCACGGCGGCACAGTGACGATCGACGCGGCGAACGACGCGCTGTCGTTCGCGTATCACGCCAAGGAAGCCGTCAATGTCTGATCTGAAAGTGACCGATCGCCGCTGGTGGGCGAA
>CAYFLU010000066.1:12864-17408 GCA_964343975.1 uncultured Solibacteraceae bacterium | reverse complement strand
GCGGCATGGGGGGCGGAATGGGAGGCGGAATGGGAGGAATGATGGGCGGCCGCGGCGGTGGCCGCGGTGGCGGTGGCCGCGAGGGCGGTCGCGGCAACATGGAAGACATGCGCAAAGCGGCCGACCTGATGCGTGAGCTCGGCCAGTCGCCGGCCCGTCTCACCATCACTTCGAAGCCGGATGCACTCTCGATCACCGATACCGAAGGCGTGATCCGCAAGTTCGTCGTCGATGGCAAGACCGACAAGGTCGCCATGAATGGCGCCACGGTCGAGGTGAAGTCCAAATGGGACGGCGACGTCCTGAAGCAGGAGTTCAAGGTCGGCAACGCGAAGTTCCTGCGGGAACTCGAGACCACGACGAATGGCCACCAGCTCGTGATCACCGTGACCCCAAAGGACGGCGGGGGTGGGGTGGCCGGGCCGGCGTTCCTCCGTTTCGTCTATGACCGATCTCAGCTACAGTAGGCGTGGCGCTCGCGCCACTTCCTCAGCTCAGGAGAACTCATACATGAAGCGCATGATTGCTCGTACCCTCATCGCGGCGATGGTCGTGTTCGCCGCCATGCCGGCACTGTCGGCTCAGTCGAAGGCCCCGGCGAAGGCCGCGGACCAGAAGGCGGCGCCGGCCAAGGCCGACGCGAAGGCGGACACCAAGGCCGCCGAGAAGAAAGACTCGCCGAAGGTCGATCTGATCGACATCAACTCGGCGACGAAGGAACAGCTGATGACCCTCGCGGGCATCGGCGATGCCTACGCGGACAAGATCATCAAGGGCCGTCCGTACAAGGCGAAGACGGACCTGAAGAGCAAGAAGATCGTTCCGGACGCCACCTACGCGAAGATCTCCGACAAGATCATCGCGAAGCAGGCGGCGAAGAAGTAGCCAGGTCTCCCGACGCGCTGGCGGCGGCCCGGCTGCCGTCAGCGCGCTCGCCCATGTCACGGCGTCGAGAACGCGGTAATCTCGACAGATGACTCAGGGTGCTTTCCTCAGCGCGGTGGCCGGCTTCTGTTTCGGCCTCTATCCCATCGTCCTCAACCGCGCCCGTCTCGATCCGATGCTCACCGTCGTGCTCTATCTCGCGGGCACGCTCCTGCTCGTGTCGCCGCTCGTGTTCTTCGCGAACTGGTCCTCGCTCACGGCCGGCCAACTGCGTGTGGGCGCGCTCGCGTGCGTGTTCGGCGCCATCGCGACGTTCTGCTTCAATCGCATGCTCGCGACCACGCCCGCCACGCAGGTGGCCAACATGTTCCTGTTGATGCTGGTGTGTCAGGTCGCCGTGCCGGCGGCGCTGTTGCTGCGGCAGGGCGCGTCGATGCGGCAGATCGCGGGGCTCACGGCCGCCGCGATTGCCGTCGTGCTGCTTGGAAAAAATTAAGCGGTGACGCGGCGGCCCTGCCTCTAGGCGAGGGCCGCGGTCACCAGCTCCTTCGCCTTGGCGAGCAGGTCGCCGATCTTCGAGGCGTCCTTGCCGCCAGCCTCCGCGAAGTCCGGACGTCCGCCGCCGCCCCCGCCCACGATCGGCGCGAGTTCCTTCACGAGCGCACCGGCCTTCACCTTGTCGGTGAGGTCCTTCGTGACGGCCACGAGCAGCGAGACCTTGCCCTCCGACTCCGCGGCAATGACGACGACGCCGCGCTTCAGACGATCGCGCAGGGAATCCGATAGCCCGCGCACCGCGTTCTTCTCGAGGCCGGTGATGTGGCGCGCGACGAACTTCGCATCGCCGATCGTCACCACGTCATCGTCTTCGCCGCCCGACTTGCCGCCTCCGCCGAGCGCGAGCTTCATCTTCAGCTGCTCGTTCTCACGCGCGAGCTTCTTGGCCTCGGCCTGAAGCTTGGCCACGGCATCGGCTGCCGCGTCTGCCGGCACGTTCAGGGCCGCGAGGGTGCGCCCGAGCGCGTCGTGCTGCGCCTGGATGTGCGCCACGGCGCCGGCGCCGGTCAGCGCTTCGATACGGCGAATGCCGGCGGCGACGCCGGCTTCCTCGGTGATCACGAACGGGCCGATGTCGCCGGTGGCGCGCACGTGCGTGCCGCCGCAGAGCTCGGTGGAGAAGCCCGGCACGTTCACCACGCGGACGCGGTCGCCGTATTTCTCACCGAAGAGCGCCATCGCGCCGGCCTTGATCGCCGACTCGGTGTCTTTCACCTCGGTCGACACGGTCTGGTTGTGGAAGACCTCGGTGTTCACGATGCGCTCGATCTGCTGCTTCTCGTCGTGCGAGAGCGGCGCGTCGTGCGCGAAGTCGAAGCGCAGGCGGTCTGGCGCGACGAGCGAGCCCTTCTGGCGCACGTGCGTGCCGAGCGTCTGCCGCAGCGCCGCGTGGAGCAGGTGCGTGGCCGTGTGGTTCCGCCGCGTGGCGTCGCGCCGCGTCACGTCGACGGTCGCGGTGACGGTGTCGCCGACGGCGATCGTGCCCTCTTCCACTTCCACGAGGTGCACGCGCGACTTGCTGAACTTCTTGCTCACGTCCACGACAAGCGCGCGGCCGTTGGCGGCCGTGATCACACCTTCGTCCGAGACCTGGCCGCCCGATTCCACGTAGAACGGCGTCACGTCGAGGACCACACCGCCGCGCTGGCCTTTCGCCAAGCTCTCGACCGGCTCGAGCGCGTCGTTGACGAGGTGGAGGACCTTCGCGCCGCTGTGCGTCGTGACGTCGTACCCGACGAAGGTCTCGTCGAAGTCTTTCACCGTCGCCGAGCCGGTGACCTTGAACTTGGCGGACGCGCGCGCGCGTTCACGCTGCGCGTTCATCGCCGCGTCGTAGCCGGCGCGGTCGATCGTGAGGCCGCGCTGGCTCGCGAGGTCTTCGGCGAAGTCGTACGGCACGCCATTTGAGTCGTACAACTTGAAGACGTCCTCACCTGACACAACTCGATTCGGGTGGCCCTCTGGGTAGCTGATCGCGTTGCTAAGCAGGTGCTCAAGCTTCGGGAGGCCGCCAACTAGCACCGCGTCGAAGCGCTCCTCTTCGCGGAGCACCGTCTTGACGATCTCGGCTTCGTGATTGATCAGTTCCGGATAGACCCAGCCCAACTGCTGAACGACCGTCGGCACGAGGCGATGGAGAAACGGTTCAGTGAACTGCAGCTTCTTGCCGTGGCGCATCGCGCGGCGCATGATCTTGCGCAGCACGTAGCCGCGATGCTCGTTCGACGGCATCACGCCGTCGGCGATCAGCATCGTCATCGATCGGATGTGGTCGGCGATGACGCGGCAGTCGACGTTGCGTGCCGCATAGCTGGCGTCCAAGATGTTCTGGTCGAGAGCATCCGGAATGTTCTTTCGGAGCCATTCGAAGATCGGAGCAAAGATGTCTGTGTCGTAGTTCGACATCTTGCCTTGAAGGACTGATGTGACCCGTTCGAAGCCCATGCCCGTGTCGACGGACAGCGCCGGCAGCGGATGGAGCGTGCCGCGTTCATCGCGGTTGAACTCCATGAACACGTTGTTCCAGACCTCGAAGTAGCGGTCGCAGCTGCACTCCATCCCGCGGCACACCGGTTCCTTGCACGGCGCGTCCGGGCGGTAATACATGATCTCGGAGCAACGGCCGCACGGGCCGGTGTCGCCCATCGACCAGAAGTTGTCGGCGGAGCCGAGCTCCGTGATGCGATCGGCCGGCACGAACTGGAGCCACACATTGAACGAGTCTTCGTCACGCGGGATGCCGTGCTCGCCCTTGAAGATCGTGGGGTAGAGCCGGTTGGGATCGAGGCCCCACACCTTCGTGAGCAGTTCCCACGCGTAGGGAATCGCGTCCGTCTTGAAGTAGTCGCCGAACGAGAAGTTGCCGAGCATCTCGAAGAACGTGTGGTGCCGATGCGACGGCCCGACGTTGTCGAGGTCGTTGTGCTTGCCGCTGACGCGCATGACCTTCTGGCAGGTCGTCGCGCGGGTGTAGTCGCGCTTCTCCTTGCCGAGGAACACGTCCTTGAACTGGTTCATGCCGGCGTTCGTGAAGAGCAGGGTCGTATCCTCGTGCGGCACGAGCGACGAGGAGGCCACGATGCGATGGCCCTTGGACTCGAAGAACTTCAGGAACGACTGGCGGATCTCGGACGACGTCATGATCCGCTCATTGTACTAAGGCGGGCTCAGTCGGCGTCAGGGTCGTACCGTAACGCCTTGCTGATGGCCTCCGCGGCGAACCCCTTCCGGAGCAGCTGCTGGAACAGGCGCCGGCGGGCGTCGAGGGGGAGGGGGCCGGTGCCACGCTTGCGGGACAGAAACCGGGCGATGGCCGAGGCTTCATCGGCCGGATCGAGCTCGGCCACGGCATCGTCGGCCTCGTGGCGGGTGAGGCCCCGCGCGACGAGCTCCTGACGGATGCGGTGCCGCCCGCGGCCCTTGATCTGGTTGGCCACCCGCACATGCGTGGCAGCCACGCGACGGTCGTTGATCGTGCCGTCGGCCGTGAGATCCGCAAGCACCGAGTCGATGAGGACAATGTCGTGGCCCTTACCGCGGAGCCGCTCGCGCAGTTCGGCGGAGGTGTAGTCGCGCCGCCCGAGCATGGCCAGCGCCGCCCC
>CAYFLU010000066.1:0-12764 GCA_964343975.1 uncultured Solibacteraceae bacterium | reverse complement strand
GGATCGAGGATCGCATCGCGGATGAACGGCGTGCTCACCATCACTTCCGCGGCGAGTGCCCGCCCCTGGCCGTCGGCGCGGGGGAGCAGGCGCTGCGACACGGCGGCGCGCAGCACACGCGAGAGCTGCACACGGATCTGCATCTGATGGTGCGGCGGAAACACCGAGATGATGCGCGTGATCGTCTCCGCGGCGTCGAGCGTGTGCAGCGTCGAGAGCACGAGGTGGCCGGTTTCCGCCGCGACGAGCGCGGTTTCGATCGTTTCCACATCGCGCATTTCGCCGACGAGGATGATGTCGGGGTCTTGCCGCAGCGCACTGCGCAGGCCGCTCGCATACGACGGCGTGTCGAAGCCGATCTCGCGCTGGCTGATCACGCCCTTTTGGTCGGTGTGCAGGAACTCGATCGGATCCTCGATCGTGAGGATGTGCACGGCACGGTCGCGATTGATGCGATCGACGAGCGCAGCGAGTGTCGTGCTCTTGCCGCTGCCGGTGGCGCCGGTCAAGACGACGAGCCCGCGCGTTTCGGCGGAGAGCGCGGCGACGGAGGCCGGCAGGCCCAGTGATTCGAGCGAGGGCAGTTGCGACGGGATCAGGCGGATCGCGAGGCCGATCGTGCCGCGCTGGCGGAAGACGGAGGCACGGCAGCGGCCGACGGACGGCACATCCCAGGCCACGTCCACTTCGAGCTCGCGCGCGAGCTGTTCACGCTGCGCGGGCGTCAGGAGTTTCGCGGCCAGCGCATCGAGGTCCGCCGCGCGCAGCGCACCGATGTCCTTCGCGCGGCGCAGTTCGCCGTGCAGACGGATGAGCGGCGGTTGCCCCGCGCGCAGGTGGATGTCCGAGGCGCCGACGGCCGCGGCCGACGCGAGGATGGCGTCGAAAGTCACGGCCTAATTGTCCACGGAAACCGGAATCGGGGAAGCCCGATTCCGGCATCAGCAAACTTGAGGGTGGGTGGAAAAAACTGTCAGCGGGAGACGGCCGCGCCGGCGTTCACGAAGGTGAGCCAGCCATGGCGATCCGGCGTCTTGCCGTTGACGTAGTCGAAGAACGCCTGCTGAATCGCGCGCGTGACCGGACCGCACACGCCGGTGCCGATCTGCACGCGGTCGACCGACGTGATCGGCGTGACTTCCACGGCCGTGCCCACGAAGAACATCTCGTCGGCGACGTAGGTCATCTCGCGCGGCAGCGCCTGCTCAACCACGGTCAGGCCGAGGTCTTTGGCGAGGACCATGATCGTGTCGCGGGTGATGCCCGGCAGAATCGACGCCGACACGGGCGGCGTGTAGAGGGTGTTGTCGCGCACGAGGAACAGGTTCTGGCCCGAGCCCTCGCTGAGCTGACCGCGCGAATCGAGCGCGATGCCTTCGCTGTAGCCGTCGGTGACGGCTTCCATCTTGATGAGACCCGAGTTGGCGTAGTTGGCCACCGACTTGGCCATCGCCGGGAAGGTGTTGGGCGCGCTGCGCGTCCACGAGCTGATCTTCACCGCCACGCCCTTCTTGAGCGCTTCCGGGCCGAGATAGGCTTCCCATTCCCAGACGAGGATCATCGCGTCAACCGGGCAGGGCAGAGGATTCACGCCAAGCGCGTTGTACCCGCGATAGATGAGCGGACGGATGTAGCACGCATCGAAGCCATTGGCTTTGATCGTGTCGATCACGGCCTGCGTCATCTCGTCCTGGCTCTTGCCGTAGTCCATGCGGTAGATGCGCGCCGAGTCGTACAGACGGCGCATGTGCGCATCGAGGCGGAAGCAGGCCGGGCCCTGCGGCGTCTTGTAGCAGCGCGCGCCTTCGAAGACGCCCGTGCCGTAGTGAATAACATGAGAAGCCGCGTGGATGGTGGCATCGGCCCAGTTGACCATCTTGCCGTTCATCCACACTTTGCCGTGACCAGAGAAAGCCATACGCGCAGGTTAGCGTACCGGCTGGAGTACGGCTACTGGGTTTCTATTGCTGCTCGCCGCAGAACGGACACCGTAACGCGCGCGCGGGCAGCGGCTTCCGACATTGCCAACAGAAGCGGCTCGCGCTGGCGTCACGTGTGCGCGGGGTTTTCGGCAGCGCGGGCGTGCGTGCGGCCGGCGCGCGCGGCGGCAAGGGCGGTCGCGCGGCCACGGCCGAGCCGGGCGCCGATACCGACGGACTTTCGGCAGGCGTGCGGCGCGGCAATTCACGTCGCGCATTCAACAGGTCGTTGAGCAGGTCTTCCGCGCGTTGATACCGCGACGCGACATCGGGCGCCATCGCGCGCATGACGATCGACTCGATGACGACCGGCACCGACGGGTTGCGCAACCGCAACGGCTGCGCCAGCTCTCCGCGCCGCAGTCGCTCGAGGTCACTCGGCGCCGGCGTGTCGTAGGGCAGGCCGCCCGTCAACATCTGATACATCGTGACGCCCAGCGAGTAGAGGTCCGACGCAAACACCGCGCGGCCCTCGAACTGCTCCGGCGCCATATACGGCGGGCTCCCGATCACCGTGGTTCCGTGCGCCGCCACTTCGAGGATGCGTGACGTGCCGAAGTCGCCGACCTTCAAGAGGCCTTTGTCGCTGACGAACACGTTCGCGGGACGCAAGTCGCGGTGCAGCACGCCCTGCTTGTGCGCGTGATCAACGGCGTTGCAGATCTGGCAGGTGTAGTCGAGCGCCGTGCCGAGATCGAGCCCGCCCTTCACGGCGATCAGATTCTCGAGCGTGTCGCCCTGCACGTACTCCATCACGATGAAGAAGACGTTGTCCTGCTTCTCGGCCGTGATGACGGTGACGATGTTGGGATGGCTGAGCGAGGCGAGGAGCCGCGGCTCGCGGAGCAACTCGCCGAAGTCGAGTCCCTGCCGATGCGGCACCTTCAACGCGACGCGCTTGTCGATCCACGTGTCTTCCGCGAGATACACCGTGCCGAACCCGCCACTGCCGAGGGGTTCCAGAATCCGGTATTTCCCGAGCGTTTGTCCGCGAAAGACCATTCGCGCACAAGTATAGCTGCACGATCCGCGATCCCCGCAGCGCTCGGCCCCCGCGTCCCGCCGGTGTACTACAATCGCCTGCGTGAGTGTGCCTCGTGTGCTCGTGTCGCAGGTGACCGGGCGGGCCGTGACGCTGCCCGTGGATGAAGCCCATCACGTGCTGCACGTCCTCCGCCTCGAAGGCGGCGACCCGGTGATCGTGTTCGACGGCCGCGGTGGCGAGTGGGACGGCTCGGTGATGTCCGCCGACAAAGACGGCGTGATCGTGCAGATCCTGGACGAGCGCACGCCGGTCGCCGAGCCCACGCTGAAGGTGACGCTGGCCGTCGGCCTCCTCAAGGGCAGCAACTTCGACGACATCGTCCGCGACGCCACCGCGCTCGGCGTGACCGACATCGTGCCAATGCAGACCGCGCACTGCGTCGTGCCGAAGAAGGCGCGCGGCGAAGACGCCATCGCGCGCTGGGATCGCATCGCCGTGGCGGCGGCCAAGCAGTGCGGCCGCGCCACGTTGCCCATCATTCACGACGTCACGCCGTTCATCGACGTGCTGCGTCGTCCCGCCGACTGGCGCGTGATGTGTCTCGAACCGGCGTATCCGGGTGTGGCGCGCTTGACGCCACCGCCGGCGGCGGTCACCGCAACCGTGCTGATCGGGCCGGAGGGGGGCTGGTCGTCGACCGAAGTCGCGACCGCCCGGTTGTCAGGCTATCTGGGGTTGCATCTCGGTCCGCGCGTGCTGCGCGCCGAGCTCGCGCCGGTCGTGGCGCTCAGTTACCTGTGGGCCGCGGTCAGCGCGACCACATAGCGCCGACCCATTCCCGTTCCTGGTCGCGCTGCTGCAGCGTGAAGCCGGCGGCCGTGAGCGCGGCCGTGACCGACGCCTCTTCCTCGGCCGTCACACCGCTCGTGATCATGCGGCCGCCTGGTGCCGTGAGCGCCGCGAGCGTCGTGGCGAAGCGCGTGAGCACGCCGCCCGTGAGATTCGCGAAGACGAGATCGAACACGCGCCCGGCCAGCGCCGATGGCGCTTCGAGATCGAACAACTGCAGTGCGATGGCATGGGCCGCGCCGTTCAGCGCCAGATTCTCCGCCGCGTTCACGAGCGCGTCCGGGTCGTAGTCCACCGCCAGCACCTCGCGCGCACCGAGACGATGCGCTGCGAGCGCGAGCACGCCCGAGCCGGTGCCGACGTCGAGCACGCGCGGTCCCACGGTGGGCAGTGTTTGCAGGAGATGCAGGCAGCGCCGCGTGCTTTCGTGGTGCGCGGTGCCGAAGCCCATCGACGGCTGAATCACGATGGTGTTGGCGCCGTCATCGGAAATCGCCCACGGCGGCGCGATGACGAGGTCATCGACGCGCACCGCCGTGATCGACGCCTGACTGCGCTCCGCCCAGCTTTCGTCGGAGATGAGCGCGCACTCGCACTGCGCGGCCGGGTCGATGTCGGCCATCGCCGCCGCCGCGCGGTCGCGACCGTCGATCGTGCTGAAGAAATAGCGGGAGACGCCGTCGACCTCGTCCACGGCGTTCACGCCGAAGTCATCGAGATGCGCCAGCAACAGGTCGAGCGCCTCATCGTCGATCGGCGTGGCCCAGCGGAGCAGCAGCGCAGGATACTTACGATCCAAAGAGATCCTTCACCCGTTCGAAGAACGGCTTGTCGGCGTCATCGCCGTCGAGGTCGCGCGGCTGGAGGTTGTCCATCGCAGTGGCCTTGGCGAGTTGCTCGACCAGCTTGCGCTGATCTTTCGAGAGCTTCTTCGGCACATCCACGACGGCGCGCACATAGAGCGTGCCGCGTCCACGGCCGGAGACGCTCGGCATGCCTTTGCCCTTGAAGGGCAGGAGCGTGCCGCTCGCCGTGCCGGCGGGGACGTCGACGGCAAGCTCGCCGCACGGCGCGTCGAGCTTGAACGAACCGCCCATCGCCATCATCGGGAACGGCACCGGCACTTCGCAGAGCAGGTCGTCGTTCTCGCGCTGGAAGAGCGGATGCGGCTTCACGTGTACGACGACGTAGAGATCGCCTGAGGGGCCGCCGTGCGCGCCGTGCTCACCTTCGCCGTAGCGGCGGAGGCGCTGGCCTTCGGCGATGCCGGCCGGGATCTTCACGGTCACGCGGCGGTCTTTGGTCTGACGGCCCGTGCCACGGCACGACGGGCACGGCTTCGGGATGATGCGGCCGGTGCCGCGGCACTGGCCACAGGGCCGCGCCACGACGAGAAAGCCCTGCTGGAAGCGGAGCTGGCCGGCGCCACGGCACTGCGGGCACGTTTCCGGCGACGACCCGGGCGCGGCGCCCGAGCCCTTGCAGGACTCGCAGCTTTCTTCGCGCGGAATCTGAATCGTCGTCTCGGTGCCCGTGAACGAGTCGTTGAACTCGATCTCGAGATCGAAGCGCAGGTCCGAGCCGCGCTCGGGCCCACCGGGTTGACGGCGTCCGCCACCGAACCCGAAGAAGTCGCCGAAGATGTCGGAGAAGTCCGCGAAGATGTCGGGATTGAAGCCCGGGCCGCCCGGCTGGCTCGCCGCGCCGCCCACACCCGCATGACCAAAGCGGTCGTAGCGCGCGCGCTTCTCGCTGTCGGCCAGCACCGAATAGGCTTCGGCGGCTTCCTTGAACTTCTCCTCGGCCTCCGCGTCGCCCTGATTGCGATCGGGGTGGTACTTCAGCGCGAGCTTGCGATACGCGCTCTTGATGTCGGCGTCGCTCGCATTCTTCGCAACGCCGAGCACCTCGTAGTAGTCGCGGGCGCTCACGCCTTGGCCACCTTCACCATCGACGGGCGGAGCAGACGGCCGCCGGCGCGATAGCCGCGCCGGAACTCCTCGAGCACTTCACCGTCCGGTTTGCCCGGGACGTGTTCGGCGGCCACCGATTCGTGGATCTGCGGATCGAACGGCTGGCCCACGGCCTCGATCGGCTCGACGCCGCGCTTGCGCAGCTGGTCGAGCAGCTGTTTGTGGATCAGCTCCACACCGCGCAAGAGCGCCGAGTCGCCGGCGTGGGCTTCCTTCTGCGACACCGCCATCGCGCGCTCGAGGTCGTCGATCACGGGCAGGAGGTCGCGGATGAGATCGGCGGCGGCCGCTTCGGACAGCTCGCGGCGTTCGCGATCCACGCGCTTGCGATAGTTGTCGAACTCGGCGGCCGAGCGCAGCAGCCGGTCCTTCAAGTCGTCGCGCTCAGCGGTGAGCGCAGCCACATCCACAGAAGTGAGGTCGTCAGTGTTGTCAGTCACGGCGTGTCTT
This sequence comes from uncultured Solibacteraceae bacterium, assembly GCA_964343975.1. Taxonomy (GTDB): domain Bacteria; phylum Acidobacteriota; class Vicinamibacteria; order Vicinamibacterales; family SCN-69-37; genus SCUN01. The sequence continues at coordinate 6,528 of CAYFLU010000066.1, read as the reverse complement.
AGAGCACACGATTCACGGCCTGCGACACCGAGTCGACGACCGAAATCGTTTTGGGATAGCGCATCCGGGTCGGGCCGATCACGCCCACCGTCGCGGTCCGCGACCCGTCCTGGACGGTCGAGGCCACGAGGCTGAACGGATGCATGTCGGGTTCCTGATGCTCGGAACCAATGACGATCGTGAGACCGCCCGCGTTCATGTATTTCGTGAGCAGCTCGAGGAGCCGGTGCTTCTCTTCGATCATGCGGAAGAGCGCGCGGAGCGTCTCGAGCGTCATGTGTTCGTCGCGTTCGGTGAGCCCATTGAGGAACGCGGACGTGCCCTGAATGCTGACCGTCTGCGCGGGCGACACCTCGTTGAGGCCCGACTGCGCGAACTGCAGCGCGCGCGCGAGCAGGGCATCGTAGAGCACGCGCTCTTCGCGCAGATGCCGCGCCACCGCCGTGCGGGCCTCGTCGATCGACAGCCCCGCGAATTCCTGATTGATGTAGTTGGCCGCCTGCACGAGCTGCGCCGGATCGTGTTCCTCGGCCGTCTCGACGACTTTGTGCGTGATGTGGCCGCCGGTCGACACGACGATGACGAGCACGCGGCGCGGATCGAGGCTCACGAAGTCGACATGCCGCAGCTCGGAGGCCGGGCTCGTGGTCAACGCGAAGCCGATGTGATTCGACTGCCGCGCCAGTTCCTGCGACGCGTTGTCGAGGATGTCGCCGACCGTGCCCGCGTGGCGCAGCCGCGCTTCGATCTCGTTGGCGACGCGGGTGCGGCGGCGACCCGACAGCACCCCTTCCACGTACCGGCGATAACCCGAATCGGTCGGCACGCGGCCGGCGGAGGTGTGCGGCTGCCGGAGCAGACCGCTTTCCTCGAGATGCGACAGGATGTTGCGCACCGTGGCGGAGGAGACGCCGAGCCCACTGTTCTCAGCGAGCCAGCTCGACGACACAGGCTCCCCCTGCTCGATGTATTCCGCCACGAGGCGGGCGAGAAGACGATGCTGACGGTCCGTAAGGTCGGTCATTAGCAGTCTGGGGACGAGACTGCTAGAAGTATAGCGCAACCCGGCTGTTTACCGATGGATGGGGCAGGTCTCGGTCGGCTCGGTGCCGGGCAGAAATGCCTCCCGGATGGTCTTCGGGCAGCCCGGCGTGGCCAGTTTGCCGGTTTCCTTGTCGATGTCGACGAAGACCAGACCTTCCGGGACGTCGAAGGAGCGCTCGGGCCGGCCGGACACCGCGCGTTTCATGAAGGCGGTCCAGATCGGCAGCGCCGCTTCGGCGCCGGTGAGGCCGATCGGGTTGTTGTTGTCGAAGCCGACCCATACCGTGGCAATCAGATCTGGCGTGAAGCCGATGAACCACGCGTCGCGCTGGTCGTTGGTCGTGCCGGTCTTGCCGGCGCCGTCGACGGTAAAGCCCCAGGTGCGCGCGGCTGCGGCGGTGCCTTCATCGAGGACCGACCGCAGCATGTTGGTGACGAGGAACGTCGTCTCCGGACGGGCAATCGGGCGCGGGTCGTCGACCTTGACCTTCTTGTCCTGACCGTTCTCGATGATGCGCTGGATCGCGCGTAGCGGATGCAGCACACCGGCGTTCTCGAAGAGCGTGTAGGCCGACGTCATTTCCACCGGCGAGGCTTCGAACACGCCGAGCGCGATCGACGGATACGGCTTGGCGGGCGTGCCGACGCCGACCTTCTTCCACAGATCGGCCACGCGGTCGTATCCGGTCTGCTCGGCGACCTTGATCGCCACGATGTTGCGTGAGTGGGCGAGGGCGAAGCGCAGCGTCACCGGGCCGTCGTATTCGTTCTGATAGTTGCCCGGCGAATACGGCTTGCCCAGATCGTCGACCCACGTCGTCGGCTCATCGATCTGGATCGTGGCCGGTGTGAGTTCCTTGCCGCCGGTCTCCGCCATCTTCTCGAAGGCGGCGAGATACACGAACGGCTTGAAGGTGGAACCCGGCTGGCGGCGGGACGTGACGGCGCGGTTGTATTGCGACTGGCTGTAGCCGCGTCCGCCGATCATCGCGAGGATCTCGCCGGTGTGTGCATCGGCCACGACCATCGCGGCCTGCGCGATTTCCTTTTTCTTACGCGCGGCCAGACGCTTGTCGACCTGCGCGATGCCCTCCGCGAGCGCCTCCTGCGCGATGCGCTGCAGGTAGGAGTCGAGCGTCGTGTAGACGTCGACGTTGGCATCCTTCTTCAGCAGGCCGGCGTAGCCGTCATCGACGATCTGGCTCACGTAGTCGACGAAGTAGGGCGCCTCGTTTTCCATCGCGCGCGCCGAGACGCCGATCGGTTCGGCCTGCGCCTTGGTCTTTTCCTCCGGCGTGATGAAGCCGGCCTCCGCCATTTCCTTCAGGACGACGTTGCGCCGCTCGAGCGCGCGCTCCGGATTGCGGAACGGCGACAGCCGCGACGGCGACTGGATCACGCCGGCAATCGTGGCCGCCTGCGCGATCGAGACGTTGCGCAGGTCCACGCCGAAGAACACGCGCGTGGCTTCCGCCACGCCGTGAATCTCGAACGGCCCACGCTGACCGAGCACGACTTCGTTGAGGTACAGCTCAAGGATCTGGTCTTTCGTGAGACGCCGCTCCATCACGATCGCGATGAACTGCTCGGAGAGCTTGCGCTTCAGCGTTTTCTCGGGCGTGAGGAACGTGTTCTTGACGATCTGCTGCGTGAGCGTGCTGCCGCCGGCCAGATAGGCCTTGTCGCCGCGCAGATTGCGCACGAGCGCGCCGATGGCGCCGATCGGGTCGATCCCGGGATGGTCGTAGAAGCGGCGGTCTTCGATGGCCAGCACCGCGTTGATCATCCGCTTCGGAATGGCGGAGAGCGGCACGTAGCGGCGGCGTTCGCCGCTGGCCAACGCCGCGAGGAGCGGCGCCTCGAGCGTGACCTTGTTGACGGTGCCCTTGCCGATCGGTGGGCCCATCTTCGTGACCACGCTCCCGGGCCCCTTCGAGAACTCGATCTTCACGATCTCGGACTTCTGGGTGCCGACCGGCTTGGTCACGAGCAAGAGGCCGGTGGGTGTTGGCGCAAATTCCCCGGGCTGTTCCGGCTTGGCTTTCTCGACGTAGCCGACGTTGGTCAACCGCGCGCGCAGTTCGGCCACCGACAGGGCCTGACCGGGGGTGACCTCGAACGTCCGGCCGTAGATGCGCGGCATCGGCCGGTCTTCGCCGCCGCCGAGGCGCTTGTCGATCATGCGACCGACGGTGATCCAGTAATAAGACGTGATGCCCACGACCAGCACGACCGCCGCCGCGACGGTCCACACGAACCAGCGGGCCCACTTGCGCTTGCCGCCGCCACCGCCGGTGGGCGTGGCGGCGCGGCGCTGCGGTGTCGACCGCAACGTCGGCGGCGGGTCCGCCTTTCGGCGGCTGGGTGGTGCGGGTGGGCGTGTGACCATGCTGCGGCTCTCAAGTCTACGCCGAGTTTGCGCACAGCCGTTCGCTTGACACATGGATCGGCCGGGCACTACGGTCGAACACCACTGTATGTCCTGGACGCCCGCACACCGCCTCGACCACGGCACCGGCGCCGTCAACGCCCGCGCCGTGCATCGGCAGCGGGTCTTCGACGTCGTCCGGCGCTTCGGCCCGATCTCGCGGGCCGACGTGGCCAAGAAGACGCGGCTCAGCCCGCCGACCGTGTCGGCCATCGTCGAAGACCTCGTGAGCGACGTCGCGTTGTTGCAGGAACTCGGGATCGGCGTCGCGCAGCGGGGCCGGCCGCCGATGATGCTGTCGGCCAACAACGAATTCGGCTATCTGGTGGGCGTCGACATCGGGTCGCAGACGATGCGCATCGCCCTGACGGATTTGACCGGGACGGTGCTCGCGCGTATGCGCGAACGCACGGCCGCCGAATCGCGCGAAGGCGTGCTCGAACAGGTGGAACGCGGCATCGAGCGTGTGTGCGCCGAGGCCGGCAAGGACCTCTCGAAGCTGTTTGCGATCGGCGTCGGCGCGCCGGGCATGACCAACGTCACCGACGGCCGCGTGATCGAAGCGGCGCACCTGCGGGGCTGGGTTGATGTGCCGCTGCGTGATCGTCTGCAGCAGCGCTTCAATGTGCCCACGCGCGTCGACAACGACGCCAACATGGCCGCGCTCGGCGAACGCTGGCAGGGCTCCGCGCGTGATGTCGACGACTTCGTCTTCATCGCCATCGGCGCGGGCGTCGGGGCCGGCGTCATGGTCGGCGGACGGCTCCATCGCGGTCACCACTGGTATGCCGGCGAGGTCTCGCGCATGAATCTGGATCATCGCGACTGGCTCGTCGACTACGGGCAGAGTGGCTATCTCGAGAGCCGAGTCGGCGCCGGGCCCGACGGATGGAAGGCGGTGTTCGATCGCGCGGCCGCCGGCGATCCGGAGAGCGTGCGCGTGCTCGAGCAGCTGGCGATCTATCTTGGCACCGCCGTGGCCAACATCACCACCGTGCTCGATCCGGCGCTCGTCGTGTTTGGCGGCGGCCTCAGTCACGCCGGGCCGCTCCTCATCGAGCCGGTCCGGCGCGTCGTGGCGCGCATCGTCCCGAACGTGCCGGCGATCAAGACGTCGGCGCTCGGCGACGAAGCGCAGTTGATGGGGGCGTTGTATTCGGCGGGCGAACTCGCTGAAGCCCGGCTGTTCGAGATCGCCGGGCGTCAGCGCGTGTAACGCGCGGCCTTAGCGGCCGCGCGGTTGGGCAATCAGATTCGCGAGCATGCGATACGCGCCCGTCGTCCCGGCCGGCAACTGACGCCACAGGCCGATCCCGAGATACGTCCACGTGCCCTTCCCGACCTTCGCGGTCGTGAGCAGACCGACCTTCTCGCCCGGGTTGTAGGGCCACGGATCGGTCGAGGCCAGCAGGTCCTTGTATTCCGGCGCGTTCGCGCCGAAGAAGTACAGACCGCGTTCCTGCACCCAGCGATCGAAGTCGGCCGCGCCGATCTTGTTCGGCGTCGTCAGCAGCGTCGCCGTCGGATCGAGTATCCGGATCGGGGCTTCTTCGACGGTCACGCGATTGCTCGTGATCGCGCCCGGGTAGGGCACGTAGGGGCTCGCCGCCGGCGCCCCGCCGCGCCCGCGTCCGCCGGCGCCTGCCGCCGCGCCCAGATCCATGCCGCGGAAGCCGTTGGTGCCGACGCCGGCCGCGCCCGCGCCGAGTTGGTTCATCGAGACCTTGTTGTACTGCACAACCAGGTGGCCGCCGTTCTTCGCGTAGTCCATGAGCCGCGCGTGATAGCCGCGCACGTCGCCGCGGATTTCATACGCGCGGATGCCGAGCACGATGGTGGAGTAGCGGGAGAGATCGCCGAAGGCGACATCGGTCGGCGTCAGCAGATCCACGGTCGCGCCGAGCTGCTGAATGGCGTCGGCCGTCTTGTCTCCCGACGCCATCACGTAGCCGATGCGCAGACCGGCCGGCACCGTGACGTCGATGATCTTCACGGTCGAGGCCGCCGGATGGAAGAGATGGCGTTCCTGGATGTGGTTGTAGGCGATGACCTGATAGCCGTCGCCGTAGTCGACGCCGTCGCGCGTGGCCGTGGCGGTGAGTGTGACCGTGCCGGCGCTCAGGCGCGCCGGCGGCGTGACGAAGAATTGCGCCGAGGTCTCTTCGTTCTCCACGGCGAAGGTCACGGTCGCGGATGCCGGCGTCACGCTCCAGCCGGACGGCGCCTGCAACTTCACCGTCACCGCGCCGCCGGTCGGCGCGTTGTTCTTCAGCGACACGCGGAATTCCTTGCGCTTGCCGCCGGCCGCCATCGGCACGACCGCGATGTCGGGTGACAGGGCGACGGACACGGCGGGCACCACGTTCACGACCTTCTGCTTTTCACCGCCGACCCAGGGGCCGTCGTAGCGGTAGTAGGCCGGCGCGTCGATCACGGCGCCGGAGCCGGCGGCCGTGTAGCGCACCGTCGCCGTGATGTCGGGCGGGCTCCACGGCAGCGTCTGGTCGGCCGGCACCTCGATGTCGTAGCGGTCGACACCCGGGTGCGTTTTCCAGTACGGCTGCGAGTAGCGCGCGTTCGGCCCCACGGTCACGGCATAGGTGAGCGCGAGCGTGCCGCGCGGCGCGACGCGCGCCGGCTGACCCGAGGCGAGCGTGGCCGTCCAGCCCTGCGGCACGTTCAGCGCGATCTGATCGACGGTGATCGGCTGCGCGCCGGTGTTGAACACCTGCGCGGTCACGTTCACGCGCTGGCCGCGGACGACGTCGCCGTCGGGACTGGTCACGCGCACCTGCACGCCGGTGGCGAGCGCGAGGGCCTTCATGAAATCGCCTTCCTTGCGCGTGAGGCGCCAGTCGAGCTCGGCCTTCGCATCGGCGCTGAGCGTGCTGGCGCGCACCGCCGTGCGGAGCGCGCGCACGCGCTCGAGACCGGTCGCGACCGGGGCGGCGCTCTTCTGTGGATCGCGCGCATCGAACGACGCGAGCGCAGCCTCGGCCGCCGCGGCGATCGCCGCGAGGTCGGTCTTGAGCGACGGCAGGGCGCTGTCCTGGCCG
>CAYFLU010000065.1:4074-17651 GCA_964343975.1 uncultured Solibacteraceae bacterium | reverse complement strand
CGCCGTCACGGCCTCCACACTGCCGGCTTCCGCCGCAAGATGGAGCGGCGTGACGCCGCTCGTGTCGGTGCGCGCCATGGCCGACGCGCCGGCCTTGAGCAGCGCCCGCACCGTGGCGGCCGAACCGTTGCGGCTCGCGAGATGAATGGGCTGGTAGTGACCAATGCGCGTGCCGGCACCGACGTTGGCGCCGGCGCGGGTGAGCATCTCGACCATGGCCGCGTCGCCGCGCGACGCGGCCCAGTGCAGCGCCGTCATGCCGTCGCCTTGTGCGGCGCCGGCGTCGGCGCCTTGTTTGATCAGCTCCCGCACCGCGGCGAGATCGCCGCGACTCGCGGCGGCGGCCACGGGCGCGCCGTTCGGCGCCTGGGCCTGCACCACCGCCGCGGCCACGACCACCGCCGCAACGCCATGAACGAGCAATCGACTGACAACGCGCATCGCGCTCTCCTGTCCGTTGCGCCTAGCTGAGTGAGAATTCGCCGGTCGCATCGCCGAACGTCTTCACGTCCTCGAGCCCGAGCTTGTGCATGAGCGTGAGCATGACGTTGGCCATCGGCGTGTCGTCGGCCGCCTTCAGATGCACACCGCCCTGCAGCATGCCGTTGCCCTTGCCGAAGAGCACCAGCGGGCACCGGCGATGGTTGTGCACGTTGGGATCCGACATCGGCGAGCCCCAGATGATCAGCGTCTTGTCGAGCAGGCTCTGGTCGCCGTCCATGGTCGTCTTCATCTTGTCGAGGAAGTACGCCATCTGGCTCACGCGGTACTTGTTGATCTTGTTGAACTCGAGCACGCGGAGTTCCGTGCCGCCGTGGTGCGATGCGGGATGGAACGGCTGGTTCGAGCCGCTCTCCGGGAACACGCGGTTGTGCGAATCGCGGCCGGTCTTGAAGGCGATGACGCGCGTCATGTCGGTCTGGAGCGCGAGCACCTGAAGGTCGAACATCAGCTTCATGTGCTCAGCGAACGAATCGGGCACACCGGCCGGCGCGTCGGGCAACTCACGCGCATCGCCGCTCGTGTTGCGCTGCTCCACCATCCGGATCCGGCGCTCCACCTCTTCGACGTTCGTGAGATAGCGATCGAGCCGGGCGCGATCCGCCGGCCCGAGCGTCTGACGAATCGACGTGACTTCGCTGTTGATCCAGTCGAGGATGCTGCGTCGTGTGCGGAGCCGCTCCTGCCGGGCCGTGGCCGAGCCACCCGCACCAAACAGCGTGTCGAAGGCCACGCGCGGATCGCGGATCATCGGTAGCGGCTCGTTCGGCGACGCCCAGCTGATCGAGTCGGTGTACGCGCACGAGTAGTTGTAGGTGCAGCCGCCGGCCTGATCGAGGTTCTCGATGCAGAACTGCATCGACGGCATCGGCGTCGACTGCCCGAAGCGCTGCGCGTAGATCTGATCGAGCGACGTCCCGGCCCAGATGTCGGAGCCCTGCGTCTGCTTGGGATGTGCCTGGGTCAGAAACACCGCGCTCGACCGGAAATGGTCGCCGCCGATCTCGGGCGCGGTGAACGCCTCGGCGTTGCGCACGTCGGTGTTGCTCACGATCGTCATGTAGTCGCGGAACGCCTCGACCGTGCTGAACGGGTTGTCGGGCACGAGCGTGAAGCCCTTCCCCGTCGTCTCCGGCGCATACAGGAACTTGCTCGCGCCGATCGCATTGCAGCCGGCCAGACCGTGCACTTCTTCGATGCAGACCAGCCGCGTGTGTGTCGGCGCCGTGCGCGCCGCGCGACCGAGACCGGCCGGCTCCATGGCGTCGAGATACGGCAGCGCCACGACAGCGCCGAGGCTCTGCAAGAACGTGCGGCGTGGGAGATGCTTTCCGGTGAGGTAGGACATCGTCAGCTCCTTGGACGCCCCGGCGTGCCGGAGCTCCCGGTCGCGGGCACCGTGTCGGCCCGTTTCATCACGAACGCATCACTCTTGATCACGCCGAGAATCAGTTGGCGCACCGGGTACTCGCCCGGTTCGGCGTGCCGCACGATCGCGCGAATCGTGGGCTGGTCGAAGTACTCCACGCGCCGTCCCAGGGCAAAGGCCATGAGGTTTTCCGTGAGCGTGCGCACGAGCGGCAGGGGCCGTTTGAGCAGGGCCGCCGACAACTGCGCGGGCGACGCGATCTCCGTGCCGTCGTAGAACGTCCCGCGCGTGTCGAGCGCGCTGCCGTTCTCGTGCAGACGCCACTTGCCTGTCACATCGAACTGATCGAGCGCGAGCCCGATGGGATCCATGAAGCGATGGCAGGAGCGGCACGTCGGATCCGACCGATGCATCTCCATGCGCTCGCGTGTGGTCAGCGGATGGTTGTCCTTCGACTCGGCCGTGTTGTCGAGCGGCGGCACGTTGGGCGGGGGCGGCGGAGGCGGCGTGCCCAGCAGCACTTCCATCACCCACTTGCCGCGCAGCACCGGCGACGTGCGATTCGCCAGCGACGTCTGCACGAGCATGCTGCCCTGGCCGAGGATGCCCCGACGACGATCGTCCGGGTAGTTCACTTTGCGGAACTCGTCGCCCGCCACGCCGGGCATGCCGTAGAAGCTGGCCAGTCGCGCGTTGACGAACGTGTAGTTCGCGCGAATCAACTCGAGCGCGCTGCGGTCACTGCGCACCAGGTCGTTGAAGAAGAGCGTGGTTTCCGTCTTCATGGCCTCGGCCACGAAGTTGTTGAAGTTCGGAAAGAAGTTCGGATCCGGATGGTTCTTGTCGAGATCCTGCAGCCGCAACCACTGCCCGGCGAACCGGCGACCGATCGCCTCCGCGCGCGGATCAGCGAGCATGCGCTTGGCCTGCGCCTCGAGGCCCGCGGTCGTCGCGAGTTCACCTTTGGCCGCGGCCGCCGTGAGCACCGCATCGGGCGGCGTGCCCCACAGGAAGAAGGACAGACGCGACGCGATGTCGGTGCCGCTCAGGCGATACGACGTGCCGGGCTTCACACCGGCCGGCGCGCGCTCGAGCCGGAAGATGAAGTGCGGACTCGCGAGGATCGCTTCGAGCATGCCGCGCACGCCCGCCTCGAAGCCGAGCGTCGGCGCGTCGAGATCGTAGAACTTGAGCAGCGCCTCCGCGTCGGCCGGGCTCAGCGGACGCCGATACGCGATCGCGCCGAGCCGTTCCGCGATCTGACGCGCGCAGGGGCGTTCCTCGCCGGCACTCAGCGGCCGGCACACGAAGACCTTCTGCCGGCTCGGCGAGTTCGACACGCCGGTCACGCGATACGGGCCACGCACCGACAGGCTCTGCAGATGCGGCAACACCGTGATGCCCGTGCCGCCCGAACCACCGCCGGCATAGGACCAGTCGTGCGGCCGGATCAGATCTTCGTACGGGCCATCCATCCGCCGCACGAACGCGGCCGCCACGGTGTGTTGTCCGGCGCGGACGAGAATCGGCTCGGTGCGCATCGGCGTGCCGCCGCGCCCGTCGGCGGCCTGCGCCGGCTGCGGTTCAAATTTCACCAGGGCGACGCGTTCGCCGTCGATCGAGAGATCGAGATCTTCAAACCGGGCGTTGGTGCCGGCCGTGAACACCGGCTCGAACACGTACTCGGCGTCGGCGGGAAACACATGCTGCACCACCAAGCCGCCGCGTGTGCCGAACGGCGCCCCCTCGACGTGATCCCACGGATGCTGCGACGCGTAAATCGACGAGACGTACGTGCGATCAACCGGCGCCGCGCTGCGATCGCCGACGGCCATGCGGCTGATGTCGGTCGCGGCATTCAGATACGCGTCGAGCAATGTGGCCGACAACATCTGCTCATCGGCGATGTTGTCGAAGTTCGCGCTCATCGAGTCGAGCGGCAACCACTGGCCGGGATCGACGTCGAGCGCCACCAGTTCGCGCACCGCCTCGGCGTACTCGTGGCGATTGAGACGCTGGAACGTGCGCGACCCGGCATTCGGATGCGCCGCGGCGGCCGCGTCGAGCCGGGTCTCCAATTCCGTGATGAGGGCCGACATGCTCGCGGCGTTCGGCGGCGTGGTGCCCGGCGGCGGCATCATCCCGGCGCGGAGTTTCCGCACCATCCGCTCACCGACCGACGGCATGTCGCCAACCTTCGCGATGGCGAATGACTGCAGCGACAGACCGCCGGTGTTCTTCTTGTTGTCGTCGTTGTGGCAATCGACGCAGTAGTTCTGAACGAGGTCGTCGGGCGCGTCGATCGCGGTGCGTTGGGCGGCGGGCGGCGCCGCCGGCTGAGTCGCGGGCGCGCCCGCACGCAACCCCACGGATGTGGCCAAGACCACCGCCATTGGGGCCAGACGCCTGGCCGTTCCGGAAGCGCTCATGTGATCGCGCAAATATACGCCCGGACCGCTCGGGCACAGCGGAAGAATCATGCAGGGCGGTTCCGGGGCCGCGGCCCGCCCGCAGGCCCCGGGATTTGGCGTCTAGAATGACGCCATGATGACCGCCGCCACCGCCCTCTTGGCCCTGCTCCTGACCGCGCCTCAGCGAGGGGCCGCGCCACCCGCGGCGCCAGCGGCCACGCCGGCGCTCGACGTCAACGCCGCCGGCCGCTTCGCGAAGCTCGCCCTCGCCTGCGTGCAGCTCGAGTATCCAAACAAGATCGCGCACGTGCTGAACTCGCCGGCCGACGTCAAGGCGCCGCACGAGCTCACGCCGGCGTTCTACGGCTGCATGGACTGGCACTCAGCCGTGCACGGCCACTGGCTGCTCGCGCGCCTCGTGCGCACGTTTCCCGATGCGCCCTTCACGACGGATGCGCTGAAGGCGCTCCACGCGAACATCACGCCCGAGCACATCGCGGGCGAAGTGACGTATCTGAATGCGCCGGGCCGCGAGACCTTCGAGCGGCCGTACGGACTCGCATGGCTCTTGCAACTCGCCCAGGAACTGCGCGAGTCGAACACGCCCGACGCGCAGAAGCTCTCCAAGACGCTCGAACCGCTCGAGCAGGCCGTGGTCGTGCGCCTCAACGCGTGGCTGCCGAAGCTCGCGTACCCGATTCGCGAAGGCGAGCACGCGCAGACCGCGTTCGCCTTCGGCCTGATCCTCGACTACGCGCGCAGCCAGCGCAACACCGCGCTCGAAAAGGTGCTCGTCGGCAAGATCAAGGAATTCCACGTGAAGGATCGTGGCTGCCCGCTCAGCTACGAGCCGTCAGGACAAGACTTCCTCTCGCCGTGCCTCGCAGAAGCCGACGTGATGCGCCGTGTGATCGGGCCGGCGGAATTCAGCGTGTGGCTATCGGGCTTCCTGCCGCAAATTCCCTCGAGCGCGAAAGCGCCCCAAACCGCCTGGCTCCCGATCGGCGTCGTCACCGACAAGAGCGACGGCAAGCTCGCGCATCTCGATGGCTTGAACTTGAGCCGCGCGTGGATGCTCGAAGGCATCGCGTCGGTCTTGCCAGACACGGATCCGCGCAAGAAGGCGCTACTCGCTACGGCCAAGGCGCATGCCGACAGCGGCCTGGCCTCAGTGACGGGCGAACACTACGAAGGCGGGCACTGGCTCGGCAGCTTCGCGACGTATCTCGTGACGAAGCGCGGACTCGGCAGGTAGCGCGGCCACGACGCGTGCGCGCTTAGCGCGGCGCCCGCACCTGCGGCGCCGCAATCACGATGCGACGCCCTTCCACCGGCGGCAGACACCCCATCGGGCTGCACCCCATATAGGTCACGCGCGCCGCGCCGGCCGACGACGTCGCGCGCCGTGTGACCCGTTGCAGCAGCGTGACCGGACCGTCGGGATAGATCGGCACCGTGAGACCGAGTGCGTCGATGCGATCAGCCAGCACCGGACGCGTCGCGATGGGCGCACCGACCGCGACCAACGGCGCGTCGTCGCCGAGCATAACGCGCGTCGGACGTCCGAGTCCGTCCACGCCGTCGTCCGGCAGCTGCGCGGCGTAGAGATGGACGCGCGCGTCACCAGGCGTGAAGGTCGACGCGAGCCACAGCGCGCCGAGCCCGTCTTCCTCCAACGACACTGAGACATCGACGCCCCAGGCGGTGAACGTGGCGAGCGCGCTCACGAGTTTCTTCGGCGCCCACGCCTGCAACATCGGCAACAGCGTTTGCGGTGTGTCGCGACGCGTGAGCCGTACGGTCTCGTCGGTCACGCCCACACTCTTCCCCGAGTGATCGAGCACGACGACGGCTGGAATCCAGGCGCCGGACGTCGCGCCGTACTGCGCGACGACATCTCCGTTCTTGTCACGACGACCGACGTCGATGTGCACGACGTGGAAGTTCGCCGCCACGAACGGCGCCACGGCCGGATCCTCGAAGAGTTTGCCGAGCACGCGGCAGTCGGGGCACCAGTCTGCCCCGAAGTCGAGGAGCACGTGCTTGCCATCGGCCTTGGCCGCCGTCAGCGCAGCGGCGATGTCCTTGGCGGGATCCGAGGGCGGGTACACCAATGTTTGCGCCGGCGGCGTGGGTGCGGCGGGCGGCGACTGCGGCACGGCGAGCGCGAAGAACGACACGACGAATGCACTGACGAACATCGAACCTCCTACATGGCTGTGTGATGGGAAAAACAAAAAGCCCGGAGCGGCGGCTGCCGTCCGGGCTTGGGCGTTGGAAGAAGAAACGCCTGATGTGAGGTGAATCTAGATCGTCATCAGGCCGCTACCACGCGCCGCAGCTCGGGGGCAGACGCCCCGAGGCAACAACACGCGCAACAGCTCTGCTTGATCACGAGAACTTCACGATACCACGCTGGACGCCGCGAGCGGCCGCTCTGGGTTCGAACCGACGACGGGGTAACGGTAAAAGCGTCCTTCAGAGGCTCTGATGGCCCCGATCACCGGCAAGGCCACGGCCGCGATCGCAAGCACCATCCAGCCGAGAATGACCGCCGGAATCAGGAGCACGGTGAAGAAGAACACGATGCCGGCGCAGATGAGCGCGAACGCCGTGAGATTCAGGAGGATCGCCTGACGGGCGATGGCCCGGATCGTCGGCGATTCGCTCTTCACGAGATAGATGATGATCGGCACCACGATGCCGCCGAGCGGGAAGATGTAGCCGGCCAGGCCCGAGAGGTGCGCCAGCGTCGCCAACCCGCGCTCTTCGAAGGGGATCTCGATCCGTTCGTCCACGTCAGCCATGGCCATACTCCTCGTAAGCCTATGGACGAAACTCCCGGCGACGTGTTCCGCGTTTTCCCATACAATCCGCGAGTCGTTTCCCGAGCTGGAGGTTTTCCGTGACGTCATCCCCTGTGTCCCGTCTCTCCGTGTGTCTTGCCATCGCGCTCACTGCCAGCGTGGCGGTGCGCTCGAGCCTCTCGGCGCAACAGGGGCAAGGTCAGGGCGCCGGCCAGCAGCAGGGCCAGGGCGGCGGCCAAACCCAGGGACGCGGCGGCGGACGCGGCGCGGGCGCGCCTGGCGCCGGTGGGGGCGCGGCACCGGCTCCGGCGCCGGATCCTATGGCCACCTCCGCCAGCTCGCTCGTCGCCCACCCCGAGTTCTATCTCGGCAAGGTCGTCAGCATCACGGGTTCGTTCGAGCGACAGATCTCGAAGACCGTCTTCACGGTCAGCCAGAACCAGAGCCCGGCGCAGGGCGAAGTGCTGATCCTCGCGCCGACGCTCGTCACCGCGCCGGCCGCGCACGCCTACATCACCGTGATCGGCGACGCGTTCGCCTACGACGCGGCGGAAGCGACGAAGCGAAACAAGGGCACGGCGATCGACGTGCCCGCCGCTGTGGCTGAACAGTTCAAGGGCAAGCCCGCGATGCTCGCGACCGCGGTCGTGGCCAACGCGGACTTCACCGACCTCACCAAGCGCAAGCCCGCGCCGATGACGCCCGACGACGAGAAGCTCAGCCCGTTGATGAAGGCGATTCAGCCGGCGGTGGCCGCGCTCCGCACGGCGGCTACCGGCAGCGACGCCGCCGCCGCGCGCGCGAAGACCGCGGAACTGAAGAAGGCGTTCACCGACGCGCTGCCCGTGTTCAAGGCGCGCAACATGATGGACGCGCAGAACTGGGTCGCCGACGCGATCAAGGCAATCGACGCCGCGGATGCGGCCGCCGCCACCGCGCGCTGGGCCGACGTCACGGCCGCCGCCACCACACTGCAGGGCACGTGCACGTCCTGCCACACCGCGCACCGCGATCGTCAGGACGACGGGACGTTTCGGATTAAATGAGCTTCGCGGTCCCGGGTCCCGCTTGACGAGAGCGGGATGGCTTCGTAGGCTACTCGCCTCGGCGTGACGAGACGCCGGCGGGTTCGCGCACAGAGCTGAGCTCACTCGTCGTCCTCCATCAACCTTGCATGGCGCATGCACCGACATGCCGCCTGGTTGCGAACCACAGGCACGCATGGAGGGTGTATGTCGTCTCGTGAACTGCCGGCTCGTCCGCATCTCGATCAACTGAAAGCCCAAGCCAAAGACCTGTTGGCCGACGCGCGTGCAGGACGCGCCGAGGCCATTGCGCGTTTCGCGTTGCTGCCGGCGTTTGCCGCGGGCCGCATCTCTGCCGAGGCGCTTGCGCTGCATGATGCGCAGTCGGTGATCGCGCGCGAGTACGGGTGTCCGTCGTGGTCGGCGCTGAAAGACGAAGTCGACGCGCGTGGACTCGCCTTTGAGGCGGCGGTCGACGAGTTCGTGCGCGCGGCCACGGGCGGCGCGCGGGCCCGCGCGGAGCGGCTGCTCGCGCTCTACCCTGCCATTCGCACGGCCTCGCTCGAAACCGCACTGGTGCTGGCGGATGCGGACGCGGTCGCCGCGCGCATTGCGGCGTCACCAGCGCTCGCGCGTCAGCGTGGCGGAGCACAGCAGTGGGAGCCGCTGCTCTACGCGTGCCACACCTGTCTGGCCGGCGATGATCCGCAGACGCTTGACGCGCTCACGCGCATCGCGACGTTGTTGCTCGCGCACGGCGCCGACCCGAACGCGGAATATCACTGGCAGTGGCATCCCGAGCTGCCGCGCACCGTGCTCTGGGCCGCGGTGTGCGTGATCAACTACCTGCCGCTGGCCAAGGTACTGCTCCGCGCCGGCGCGCGCGCGACCGACGGAGTGACACCGCACATCACGAGCGGCGGCGGCATGCTGGAGCCGCTCGAGTTGTTGCAGCGACACGGTCTCGACGTGAACGGCGTGCCTGGCGGTGTGCCACCACTCGTGTACGCGCTCACCTGGGCGCGTACGGACAAGGGGGCGCGCTGGCTGCTCGCGCACGGCGCCGATCCGAATCGCGCATGGGGCGACCTCAACGAAACCGCGCTCCACGTGGCCGCGCGACGTTGGGACGTCGCGCTCGTCGAGACGCTCGTGCAGCACGGCGCCGACATCCACCGCCGCCGCGCCGACGGCCGCACCCCGCATGCGCTCGCGATCCTGCACGGCAAGCCCGACATCGCCGACTGGCTGCGCGCGCAGGGCGCCGTCGACGAACTGACGCCGCTCGACCGCTTCGTCGCCGCCTGCGTGCGCGGCGATCGCGCGAGCGCCGACGCGCTTCTCGCCACGACACCGTCACTGCGTACATCGCTGACGACCGAGCACCATCGTTTGCTCGACGATCCGGCCGAGCGCGGCGACCTCGCCGTGCTCGACACGATGCTCGCGTGCGGCTTCAATCCCAACACCGGCGACAAAGATGCCGTGACGCCGCTCCACCGCGCCGCGATGGCTGGACGGGCCAGCGCCGTCGCCACACTCATCGCCCACGGCGCCAACGTGACCGCGCTCGACGGCATGTTCTCCGCCACGCCGCTCATCTGGGCCGTGGAAGGCCGCAATCATCCCGATGCCCACGCCGATCACGTCGCGGTCGCGATCGCACTGATCCACGCCGGCTGCCCGATGACATGGCAGGCCCCCGAAGGCGCCCCCAGCCCCGAGCGCACACAGGACGCCCTGCAGGAACTCCTCGCCGAAGCCGCCAGACGAGAACACTGACACGTCCACCGGGACCGCCCCGGGACTCGGGACCGAACCCGGCACTGGGACCAGGACCGGACTCGGGACTCCGGACTGAACCCGGGACCCGGGACCCGGGCCCCTCCAGTAAGATGTCCCCCCTCAACCCACAGGAGCTGTCTATGTGCGATCAGGATCATTTTGACGACGACAAGAAAGACTACGAAGCGCTGGGCATGGTGACCCGGCGTCAGTTCGGCATCTTGCTCGGTGCCGGCGTGGCGATGATGTTGCCGCCGGTGCTCGGCGCCGTCGCCGTGAAAGAAGAAGACGTGACGATCACGACGCCCGACGGCGCGTGCGATGCCTACTTCGTGCATCCCGCCACGGGCACGGCGCCCGCGGTGCTGCTCTGGCCCGACATCTTCGGGCTGCGTCCCGCGATGCGCACGATGGGCAAGCGGCTCGCCGAGTCGGGCTACTCCGTGCTCGTGGTGAATCCGTTCTACCGCGCGAAGAAAGCGCCGACGGCGTCGAACGGCGCGGCGACGCCGATCGCCGACGTGATGCCGCTCGCGCAGGGCCTCAACGAGACGACGCACTTCACCGACGCGAAGGCCTTCGTGGCGTGGCTCGATCAGCAGCCGTCGGTCGCGAAGAACCGCAAGATCGGCACGCAGGGCTACTGCATGGGCGGCCCGATGGCGTTCCGCACGGCCGCCGCGGCGCCGGATCGCGTGGGCGCCGTCGCATCGTTCCACGGCGGCGGCCTTGTCACGCCGCAGCCGAACAGCCCGCATCTGCAGGCGTCCAAGACCAAGGCGCAGTTCCTCGTCGCGATCGCGCAGAACGACGACCAGCGCGCGCCGACCGACAAGGACAAGATGAAGGAGACGTTCGCGGCCGCGAAGCTGACGGCCGAGATCGAGGTCTATCAGGGCGCGCACGGCTGGTGCCCGCCCGACTCGAGCGTGTACAACGAAGGTCAGGCCGAGAAGGCCTGGACGCGTCTGCTCGCGCTCTACGGCAAGCTGTAGCTCGACGACGCACCGCCGTGGCGGAGCGCCTTCGCGCGCTCGGCCACGGCGGTGCGCTCCTCCGCGGACAACCGCGCGAGGTTGCGCACCTGCAAGGCCATGCGCGGATTGCCCAACAACCGCGCTTCATGGCGCATCAGAAAATCCCAATACAACGTCGTGAACGGACACGCGCGCTCGCCCGTCCGCTTCGTCGGATCGAAGGCGCAGCGGTCGCACGGCCCGCCCATGCGTTGGATGTACTGGCCCGTCGCCACATAGGGCTTGCTCGCCATCACGCCGCCATCGGCGTATTGACTCATCCCGAGCGTATTGGGCAACTCCACCCACTCCACCGCATCAACATAGACGGCGAGATACCACGCGTGCACGGCCTTCGGATCGACGCCGAGCAGCAGCGCATAGAGCCCAGTGACCATCAACCGCTGAATGTGATGCGCGTAGCCGTGCTCGAGCGTCTGCGTGATCACGTCGCGCAGACACGCCATGTCCGTGCGCCCCGTCCAGTACCACGCGGGCAGCGGCTCGTGCGCCTCGAGCGCATTGCGTTCGAGGTAGTCCGGCATCTGCGTCCAGTAGATCCCCCGCACGTATTCGCGCCAGCCGAGGATCTGGCGAATGAAGCCCTCTGCGCTCGCGAGCGGCACTCGCCCGTCGCGATACGCGCGCTCGGCCGCCGCCACCACTTCGCGCGGGTTGATGAGCTTCAGATTCAACGCCGCCGACAGGTGCGAGTGATACAGCCACGCCTCGCCCGGCCACATCGCGTCCTGATAGCGACCAAACAGCGGCAACCGCTCGTCGATGAATTGCGCGAGCGCGGTGAGGGCCTGCTCCCGCGTCACCGGCCAGGCGAACGACTCGAGCGCGCCGGGATGATCAGCGAAGCGCTGCGCGACGAGCGCGAGCACGTCGCGCGTGATCGCATCCGGCAGGAACGTCGACCGCGGCGGCACGTCGACGGGCCCCGCGTCACCGAACGACTCACGATTGTCGGCGTCGAAGTTCCACTCGCCGCCTTCCGGCTCGTCGCCGCGCATCAACACGCCGTGCCGTCGCCGCTGCTCGCGATAGAAATACTCCATTCGCAGCGATCGTCGTCCTCGCGCGTGGTCGGCAAACTCGCGGACGGTGCTGAAGAAGTGGCGGTCTTCGCGGATCTCGAGCGGCACACCAGCGGCGGCGGCCGTCGCCTTCAGCGACGAGAGCACGCGCCAGTCGCCCGGCGCCGTCATCACGAGCCGGCCAGGTGCGAGTGCCTCGATGGCCTGATGCAACTCCGCCGACAACGTACCGGCGTTCGCAGCGTCGTCGATCCGGCGATAGTGGACGGTTTTGCCGGCGCGCCGAAGCGCCAGCGCGAAATGCCGCATCGCCGCGAGAAACAGCGCGATGCGGGGATTCGAGGACCACACATGCGTGGACTCGTCGGCGACCTCGGCCATCCACACGGCGTCGCGCGTGGCGTCGAAGCCGTCAAAGGCGGCCGAGTCGAGATCAAGCTGATCGCCGAGAACCAGGACCAGAGTGCCGGGCATCGTTCAGTGAGACGCCGGCACCGCGCCCGGCGATCCTCCTGCTGCGGCCATCTACCAGCGGATCTGCATGTACCCGCCGAACGTGCGTCCGGGGTTGTTCGTCAGCTCACCAAACCGTGACGACGAGACCACGGAGATCACATCACGCGGGTTGTCGTGGCCCGTGAGGTTGAAGAACTGCACACCGAGATCGAGCTTCCGGCCCATGACGCCGAAGGTCTTGAACACCGTGAGGTCGAGCGCGAAGTGCGTGGGGAACCGCTGGGAGTTCGGCGCGTTGACGAACTGCCGGTATGCGTCGACCACGGAGTACGGAAATCCGGTGCGCCAATCGATCGATGGCGACACCACCACCTGACCGGGCAATTCCGTCGTCGCCCACGCGCGCAGCCGGTCGGGCACCTGCGATGCCGTCGTCACGCGGCCGGCCGGCTCGAGGAACGGCGTGTCGAGGTTCACGAAGAGCGACCCGAAGTCGTTGAAGTCGCTGCGACCGACCGAGTGCACGTAGCTGATGAACGCGGTCGTGTCGGCCGACCAGACCTTGCGCGCCGAGATGCTGAACTCCTGATAGAGGCTCTCGCCGCTGCTGGTCAGGAGCACGGTGCCGCCGCCCACCGGCACATTCACCGTGGGCAGATGCGACCCGCGACGCACACGATAGCCGGCCTGCAGATCGAGGCCGGGCTGCACTTCGTGCTCGATCTCCACGCTGAGTCCGTCGGCGCGCGGCAGATCGAGAGTGGCGCTGCCCATCTGGAACGTCGACGTACTGATGAGCGCGCCGGAGACCGGGTTGAACTTCTGATCCACACGCGAGGGGAACTGCGGAAACGCAAGCGCACCGAGCGGCGCCAGACCAACGAAGCGCGCCACCGACGCTTTCACGACGGTGTGGTGCGCCGGATCGAGAGCCCAACGAATCGCGAGGCGCGGCGACGGCACGATGCCCGACGCGCGACGGTTCCAGTCCACGCGCAGATTCAGGTCCACCTGCAGTTGCGAGTTCACGTCCCAGATGTCGCGCAGACCGGCGCCGGCGCTGCGGTCGCTGACCGACAGCGGTGCCGGCGACGCCGCAAATGTCACACACCGCGTGCGGCGACCGCTGTCGTCCTGCACGTCGATCGACTGATGCCCGATCGT
>CAYFLU010000065.1:0-3974 GCA_964343975.1 uncultured Solibacteraceae bacterium | reverse complement strand
ACCGCGTGCGGCGACCGCTGTCGTCCTGCACGTCGATCGACTGATGCCCGATCGTCGCGTCCATCGTCCGCCACTGCGCTTCCGTCGAAAGCGACAGCGTATGGCTGCCGAGCCAGGCGAGGCCCGCGCGGTCCCACGTCGCCGATGCGGACACGCGACGACCGGTCACGTCGTTGCGCGAGAACCAGTTGTCGGCCCAGCCGTCCGGTCGCAGCACCGCATTGCCCGTGCCCGGCACGCGCATCTCGTTCGTGTGCGTGAGCGCGCCGATCTTCACGGTCAGCAACTGGGACGTGCCGACGGTGACGCGCTCGGTGATGCCGCCGAAGACATCCTGCACATGAATGTCGGGCGCGGCCGATGGCCGCTGCAGCGGGCTCAACCCCGAGTAGTTGAGCGTGCTCGGCGCGATCATGCCTTCCACCGTGAGCGTGTTGTGCGACGACAGATCGAAGTCGACACGCGAAAATCCCACGAGGCCGGTCGTGCCCGACGACGGCGACCCGTTCTGGTTGGTGACGCCGGGAATCGGCACGCGCTCGAAGTTGCCTTCCACCGAGGCAAAGGAGCGCGCCACACCGACGCGACCGCCCACGTACCCGCGCGGGAAGAACGCCTCGATGCGCCCGAGGCCGTACTGGCTGTTCAACCGTGGCCGCGGAATGAAGCCCTGCACGCCGAAACGGAACTCGCCCGTGCCCGCCGTGGTTTCAATCGACGACATCGAGCCGACGACGTTGCTGAACGTGGCCGAAACCGGATCACGGACGACGGCCATGCCCTTCACGCTGTCGATCGGCAAATCGATCGGCGTCGTGCCGGACACCGGATCGGTCACGTCGAAGCCATCAACCCACAAGCTGGATTCATGGGGACGGGTGCCGCCGATGCGAAGCAAACCGTCGCGTCCGCGGACGACGGCAGGCAGGAGCGGCAACGACTGCAAGATGCGCGGGCGTGCCGCCGGCAGGCGCTGCGCCAGCGGCGCGGGCATGGTGCTGCCGATGCGCTCCATCGACGAGCCCGAGGAACCGAGTGCTGACGCGACAACCTCGGTCACTTCGGTCGTGCGCGCGAGGAGCAGGGTGAGACGCGCGGCCTGTGCGCGCGGAACTTGCAGTGGCTCGAAGCCGTCGAGGGCAGCCTCCACGGTGTCTTCGGGCGCGCCGGGCTTCAACTCGAACGCGCCCTGCGCATCCGACACGACGGTTTCGATCACGCGCGTGTCGCGCTTCACCTCGATGCGCACGCCCGGGAGCGGCAGTCCGGTTTGGTCGACGACCACACCGCGGAGCGGGTCGGTCGCGGCCGGCGGTGGCACCTGCGCCTGCGCAGCCACGGGCCATGCCAGCGCCACGAGCGCCATCGCCCACACCATTGCCCAGAGACGACGCGCGCGAGCCGCCCTGCTCCTCCCGATCGTCCCGGTCATGCCCCGGCCTCCCGCACGTGCTCCAGTACGTGCGCGGACGAGTGTGACACAGGCCGTGGCAGGCCGCCATTAAACATACGATATAGATGTCGCGTATTGAACGTCGCGTAACGTCTGTTATCCTTCCGTCGTGGCTCGACGGTCCACTCCACGCAACGCCTCCGCCGGACGCTGGACATTCCTCAGCAATCACGGCCATGTGCTGCTCTGCCTCACGCGCGATCCCGAGGTCCGGTTGCGCGACGTGGCGATCGAGGTGGGCGTCACCGAGCGCGCCGTGCAGCGCATCGTGGCGGATCTGGAAGCGGCGGGCTATCTGCGGCGCAGCCGGGTCGGCCGGCGCAATTCGTACGAAATCCATTCCGACCAGCCACTGCGCCATCCGGTGGAGTCGCACCGTGACGTGCGATCCCTGATGGGCTTGGTACACGGCAAGAAGGCGGGCGCACGGCGCCGCGCCCGGTGATCAGGAACGAGCTGAAGCGTTAGCGCTTACTGAGCGTTTCGGTGCCGCTCACGGCGCCGAGGCAGGTCGTGCCCGCATACGACACGCTGAGGTTGCCGGTGGCGGTGACGTCGAGCGTGCCGCTCAGTGCCACCGCGCACGCGTTGTTGCCCGGCACGGAGGCCGTGGCCGTGCCGGTCCACGCAATCGACGACCCCGAAATCGTCGCCGTCGCGGAACCCGCGCCCGTCATCGGCACGCTGCCATTGCACGTCGCGTTGAACGAGCCCGACACGGACGTCGCCGTGAGGCTGGTGATCGTCCAACTGAACGCTCCGCACGTGCCCGCCTGCGAGGGCGTGGCCTGCGCCGAGGCCCACGTGCCGGTCGTCACGCCCGTTGCCAACTTCGTCGCGGCCGAAACGGCCGAGGTCACCGCGGCCGCAGCCGTTGAAGTCGACGGCGACGTCATGCTGCTGCCGCACGCAGCTGCAGCGGTGGCCAGTGCGAGAACCACGACGAATGGGAAGCGCATGGGCGGGAGTCTAGCATGCCCCCGAGGCGACGTTCGAGGGGGCGTCGACCAGGGCCGACAACACAGCGCCGACGTCGCCCTCCACTTTGATCTGGGCGAACTCGTCACCGCGCGTGTGACCGCGATTGACGATTGCGATGGGCACCCCGGCTTCATGGGCTTGTCGCACGAAACGAAACCCGGAATAGACCATGAGAGACGAACCGGCCACGAGCAGCGCCGACGCGCCGGCCAGCGCGTCACGCGCCGCTTCATAGCGCGCCGCCGGCACGTTCTCGCCGAAGAACACGACATCCGGCTTGAGTTGACCATCGCACCGCGGGCACCGCGGCGGCACGAACACGCTGATCAGGGCCGGATCGATGTCGGCGTCGCCATCCGGCGCCGTGATCACCGCCGCCTGCCATTCGGGGTTCAGCACGGCCATCGCGTGCTGCGCGTCTTCGCGCGTCGTGCGATCGCCACACGTAAGACACACGACCTGATCCAATCGCCCGTGCAGATCGATGACCGCGCGGCTGCCCGCGCGCTGATGGAGACCATCGACATTTTGTGTGACGAGCATCGCGAGCGTGCCCCGCGCTTCCCACGCGGCGAGCGCATGGTGCGCGGCGCCCGGCGCGGCGGCGGTGAAACGCGGCCACCCCGCATACGCACGCGCCCAGTACCGCTGATACGTCGCCGGATCCTGACGAAACGCCTGATACATCACCGGCGGCCGCCGCTTCCACGCACCGCGTTCATCGCGATAGTCAGGAATGCCGGAGGCCGTGCTGCACCCGGCTCCGGTCAGCACGAACACGCGCGTGTGATCGGCGAGCCAGTCACGAAGCGCGCGCGTGGGGTCGGTTGAGGCGATATCGGTCAGCAGATTCATGAGACGCCGGCGTGTCCGTCAGTGCGTGAGCCCGTAGATGATCGCGTTCACGCCGAGTTTGTAGGCCTCGTTCGTGTCGGCGATCGGGCGGAATCCGCGGCCCGACCATTCCCAGAACTGCGAGATGTCAGTGTTGTAGGCGATGAACACCTGCATGCGCTTGCGGACGTCGTTGTCTTCGAACACCGCGCGGAAGATCGGCTGCCCCGCGTTGTAGGCCTGGGGAAACATGTCGAGCGACAGGATCTCGAAGAACTGATTGAACAACTGGTGCTTGATGTCGAGGTCGATGAACTTCGCCGACGGTTTCACGCGCGCGAAGTTCTCGGCGAACTGCTCCCACCCGCGCCCGCCGCGCCACTCGGCCGTCTTGAAGTCGTCGACGATCAGGAAGCCGCCCTTGTCGAGAAAGGTGCGGAGGTTGAGCGCTTCCTTGTCGGTGATGCGCCACCAGCTCACTTCGATGATGTAGAGCAGCGGGTATCGGAAAATCTCCGGATCTTCGAGTGACAGCACATTGGTGCGCGGATTGCCGTCGATCCCGGTGACCGAGTCCAGGATCTGCATCAGATTGGTTTCCGCGGACGGATAGCCGTGCGACCACGCCGGCTGATTGCGATACCAGTAGCCGCCCGGCAGCGTGTCGTACTTCAGCCGCACGAACGCGAACCGTCCGTCGTACTTC
>CAYFLU010000064.1:0-17959 GCA_964343975.1 uncultured Solibacteraceae bacterium | reverse complement strand
GGAGCCTTGGTGAGCCGTTACCCCACCAACTAGCTAATCGGACGCGGGCCCCTCTCCAAGCGCCAGGATTGCTCCCGGCTTTGATCTCCCCGTATCTAAACGAAGGATGTCATGCGGTATTAGCCCTCCTTTCGGAAGGTTATCCCCCACTCAAAGGTAGGTCGCCCACGCGTTACTCACCCGTTTGCCACTCTACTCATGGATTGCTCCACTTTCGCGTTCGACTTGCATGTGTTAGGCACGCCGCCAGCGTTGATTCTGAGCCAGGATCAAACTCTCAAGTTAAATTTGAACTCGAGAGCCGTTTTAATGGCTCTGTTGTTTCGGATATTGCCTTGTATTACGTCAAGTTAGGTGTTTGCGAGCGACAGTTACCTGTCGTCGCCCACCTGCTGATACTCGACGGGCTGTGCTTGCACGTTCTATCTAGTTTTCAAAGAACCGGCTGACCTAGTCGAAAATCCCCTTTTCGACCCAGCTCCCCGGCGACTTATTTGTCGTTAGGGGAACTTAACCAGTTTACGACGGCCTTTGCGGCCGAGTCAACAGTTTTTTTCAAAACCGCCAACTTTTTTCGTTCCCTCACAACTTCGTGGATTGCCTTACGGGCAGGACCAACGACGTACTCGGGACTTTCAACACTACCGGTACCCAAAAGGCTTGTCAACACCTGCACCTCGAAGGTGCATTCTGAGCGTCCTTTTCCGAGAAACGGGCCTTCCTGATGAGCCACCAAGCGGCGCCGGCTCCTCCGACGCGCACGAATTGCTCGGGCTCACCGCATCTCGCAGCCTCCGCGCCCTCGCTTGCTCTCTGTGAAGCCCCACGATCTGCTCGACTGCGACGTCAATCCCCGCGATCACCCACATGGGCGGATGTTTACCACCTAAACATCCCAACATCAACATACCTTTGCAGGGTTTCAGATCGACGAAGTCACTGGAAATACTGCACGCGTGAACGACGTGCAGGCGCGCCTCGGAACGCGGATCAAAGAGCTCCGTTCCCTCAAGGGATGGACTCAAGAGACGCTCGGAGAACGCGCGGGGCTCAGCTACAAATTCATTGGCGAAGTTGAGCGCGGTACGGGTAATCCCACGGTGACGTCTGTCGCGCAGATTGCGAAAGCGCTCGACCTCGATATCGTCGAGCTGTTTCGAGCAGCAAACGTGACCGTGCACTATCCGTCATTCACAGCTGCGGATGCGGCCACCGTCAGAGACGCCCGGCACACTGTCGATTCACTGGATGAGTTACTGACGCGCCTTGCCACAGCCGCAAGGCGACCACAGCGGGCTCGGAGGAAGACGAGATAAGGGGCCCCTCACCGGCCCCGCCTCTCATCCGTGACGCAGCACCACGGCGTTTCGCTCGATCAGGAAATCCCTCTTGGCCATCAAGGCCACGGCCTGTGGGAGCAGACGATGCTCCTCACGCAGAATACGCGCCGCCAGTGTGTCCTCGGTGTCATCGCGCCGGACCGGCACGGCGGCCTGCATGATCACGGGCCCCGCGTCCATCTCAGGGGTCACCAAGTGGACCGTCGCGCCACTCACCCGTGCGCCTGCGGCCAACGCCTGCGCCTGCGCGTTCACCCCAGGAAAGTCTGGCAACAGCGACGGGTGGACATTGAGAATTCGGTCAGGGAATGCATCGCAGAAGGTCGGAGTCAGGATGCGCATGAATCCGGCCAGACAAACCATCGCGACCTCGTGCGCACGCAGTTCTTCCACCAGCGCTTCGTCATAGGCCTCACGGGTCGCAAATCCTCGATGCGAAAGGACCCGAGTCTCAATGCCGGCTGCCGCGGCACGAACCAGCCCCGGTGCCTCCTGCCGATTCGAGATCACGATGCCGATCCGAGCCGGAAGGCTCCCAAGTTGGATGGCGTCGATGAGCGCCTGCAAATTGCTTCCACGACCAGAGATCAGAACGCCAATCACGGGCAATCGCTGAGGTTGGATCACGCGCTGGGTCACCGGGCACTCCGCTTGCAAGGAGACGTGCGCAGGAACCTCTCATGTCCAGTCCTCACGCTCGAATCTCCCGTCACTCTGGCTATTATCACGTCACCTGCACCGCACCAGGTGCATGGCCGCTCTTCGTCGATGCTGCGGACTTTCTAGCATTTCTTGAGATTCTCGGCGATGGATTTGGGCGCCATGGTGCCCCTCTCATTGCCTACTGCCTCATGGCCCGCCAATGGCATCTCTTGGCTGGCCCAGTGGGGAACATCAGACTCACCCGAGCCCTCCGATGGGTCGCAACTACCCATAGCACGGCGTGGAGACGGGTCCACGGGATCCCAACGGGCACGGGTACCACACACACCGTGCTCTCCTGCACTGAAGTCGACGATCTGGCTGCCATCGTGCCACTGACGCGCTACGTCGAGCGGTATCCGAAATCTGCCGGCTTGGTGTCTGAGGCCGAGCGCTGGCCGTGGTCAAGTCTCCATCAACGCCTGTCGGGCCACACGCTGGTTCCGATTGCCGCGACATCGTTTCTCTCGTCTCGGCTGTGGCTCGACTATGTCAATTCGGCTCAAACGCTTCGCGAACAGATCGGAGATGCGCGCTCAAAACACGCCCCGCCCCACCGGGCGGCGACGTCGACCGGCTGGCTCATCGGCGCGTGATGATGAAGAGGTAGTTCGGCGGATTGAGGAGCACATCCTCGAGGCCACACCACCGCAACACGTGGCGCACCCACCGACGAGGGCCCGGGCGAGAGAGCACGTCCCATCGCCGCACGTCGAGCGCGCCAACGTTGGCGTTCGCGATCAGATACTCGAGCTCCGCCCGCGTGTAGGCGATCTCAGTATTTTGAGAGCTCAAGTCCAGCATGCGCTGACGGGACCGCCGAATTCCCATGACCGAGTGTGGATTCTCAAGAATGAAAATCGTCCCGCCGGGTTTGACGACGCGAGCCACTTCTTGAATCGTCTTGATCGGGGACAAGGAGTGGTGAATCGCCGCGAAGATGAAGGCGGCGTCGATTGAACCGGCTTTCAAAGGCAGGTGATTGAAGTCCGTCGCCACGAATGTGACCTTGTCCGTCATCGCTTCGCAATGGGCCAGCACGCTCGCGCCGGTCGTCGTCAAGAAACGCTCAGACAGATCAACGGCAAACACCTGGGACACGTCACGACGTTTCGAGAGCTCCGCCGTCAGCACGCAGGATCCTGCCCCGACGTCAAGCACACTCCCGTGGATCCGTGCCGCCAATTCAGGATCGGCCAAGAGGCGGTCAGTCGCCGGCTTGGCCGCGGGTTCGAACTGCCGAACGATTTCCAGCCACGAATCTGCCGTCGCCTCGGCGCCCGCGACATCTTTCGCGATGGCATCGGCACGCCCGCTCTCGTAGAGGTCAAACTCCTTGTATTCGCCTTCCCAGACCTCCGGCTGACGCCCCCGAATCACGGGAATCGCACGGCCCGGCTTCACCGGTAGGCCACACCTTCGCCAGAAACGACACGACCGATCGACCAAGCTCCCTCGATGCCCAGAACCTCACTGGCGTCCGCAGGCGCGCAGGCGATGACCAACCCGACCCCCATGTTGAACGCCCTGAGCATCTCGCCATCAGAGATGCCGCCGGACTTCTGCAGCCAGGTGAACAGCGGCGGCACTGTCCAGCTCTTCCGATCAATTTCCACACCGACGCCGACAGGCAACATTCGCGGCGTGTTCTCGGTCAAGCCACCACCGGTGATGTGTGCCATCCCCTTGACGCGACCAGCGGCGAGGATGGGCCTGACATCCCGAAGATACGACCGGTGGGTCCGCAAGAGCGCATCTCCCACGGTCTCTCCGAGTTCCTCCACCATTGAAGCCACATCAAGCTTCAGATGCTCGAACACGATGCGCCTCGCCAGCGAGTACCCGTTGGTATGCAGTCCCGTTGACGGCAGGGCAATCAGCACATCACCCGGAGTGATCGACCGACCATCGATCACCCTGGCCCGTTCGACGGCACCGACGATGAATCCAGCCACGTCGTATTCACCATCGGCATAGAACCCGGGCATCTCCGCGGTCTCACCGCCGAGGAGTGCGCATTCGTTCTCTCGACATGCACGGGCCACACCCGAGACGATCTTCTCCGCGACGTCCTCAGACAATCGCCCGGTCGCCAGGTAGTCCAGGAAGAACAAGGGGGTCGCCCCTTGGACGAGGATGTCATTCACACAGTGATTGACGAGGTCGGCGCCAATCGTGTCATGCACACCGGTCATGAACGCCAGCTTCAGCTTCGTCCCGACGCCATCGGCGCTGGCCACGAGCACCGGCTCCTTCCACGACGGATCCACTCGGAAGAGGCCCCCGAATGAACCGATCCCTGAAAGCACGTTTGCGGAATAGGTGCCTTTGGCCAGCGCCTTGATTCGACGCACGACTTCGTTCCCGGCATCGATGTTGACACCTGATTGCTTGTAGTCGATAGACACGCTCAGAACTCCAACGTCTGCAATACCGCTTGCGCGATCCTTCGCTCGGCAGAGCCTTCCGGAGACGCCCAGAACACTCGCCGAACTTCGGCAAAAAACCGTTCCTCTTCGAAGTCTTCCTCGAGCATGTCGAAGGCATCGCGGACCACGGCCAAAGCCGCTTCCGACGTGGACGTCGACCGCAACACCTCCAAGAGTGCCGTCGGTCGCCGCACCACGGCCGTCCCCGTGGCCAACGCGATCGGCGCGCGCGAGGCCTCAACGGTCGTCGTCCCTTCGCGCAGCAATGCCGCCAATGCCCCCTGATCCCCTTGCCCCGCCAAGGCCGAGAGTGCGCGCGTCACACTTCTCAGGAGGGGCTGAAAGCCGGCTGTGCCGGCCGCAAAGGCCAGCGTGTCGGAGAGGTATTTCCGATGCACGTCACAGTTCACGCCGAGGAGGCAAATCGCCGCCGCAATGGCCGGCTGACGTTCCCGCGACACGGTCCGCTGGAGTTCCGCCAGAAACGGCAGCATCGACGCATCTCCGATCTTGCCGAGTGCGATGATCGCATCTTCCTGCAGCGGTCCTTCCTGACTGGCGACGTGGCGCACCGCGTCTCGCGCCGAGGTCACGTGATAGTCCCCCAGCGCCTGAATCACTTCAGCCCGGAAGAAGTTCTCGCCGGTCGTCACGAGCGGCAGCAGCGCGTCGCTGGCGCGACGCTCGCCTTGTGCTGCCAACGCTCGGGTGAGAGACGGACGGACAAACTCCGATGTCTCACGAGCCAGCGCGTCAATCAGCAGGGGAACAATCGTCGGAGACGGATGGTGTTCGTACCAGGCGTACGACACTGCGCGCAGCCGGTCATTCTTGCTCGTCATGGCGGCGCGCATCACATCGGCGGCCGCGACCTCGTCCGCGCTCGATAGCAGCACAAGCGCGCGGAACTGCACATAGCTGTCCTCGGACGACTTGACCGCTCGGGTCAGGGCAGGCACGGCCACGCTGGCGCTCGCTCTGCGGAGAGTACGTGACGCCGCAGACCGTTCACCGAAATCAAACGCCCCGAGCTTGGCGATGGCCGCAGCAACCTCTGCCTCGCCGCCCGATGCGCCTTGGCCGGAGCGCCCCTGGGCGGGCGTCGAGGCGATGGCGACCAGCGCCACGACCATCAGCCGCCACATCCAGTGACGCCGCACGCGCTACTCCACCAGCTTCAGGGCCAACTGCAGATACGCCGCTTCGTTCCTGGGAAAGGCCACAGGATACTCACCGGTGTAGCACGACGTGCAATAACTCTCGCGGGTCGGCCCCACGGCCGACAAGAGCCCGTCCAGACTGAGGTACCCCAAGGAGTCGGCACCGATGTACCGACAGATCTCATCCAACGAATGCGTCGCCGCGATGAGCTCGGACCGCCTCGGCGTATCCACCCCGTAGAAGCACGGGGAAATCGTGGGCGGACACGAGATGCGCATGTGCACCTCGCGAGCACCAGCGGCGCGTACCATCTTCACGATCTTCCGGCTGGTCGTGCCGCGCACGATCGAGTCGTCCACGAGCACCACGCGTTGCCCGTCGAGAATACTGCGCACCGGATTGAGCTTCACGCGCACGCCGAAGTGGCGGATGTTCTGTTGTGGCTCGATGAACGTCCGACCGACATAGTGATTGCGGATCAGCCCCATCTTCATCGGCAGGCCCGCCGCGGACGCAAAGCCTGTGGCCGCACAGACACCGGAATCCGGGATCGGCACAACCACGTCCGCACTGACAGGCTGCTCCGCAGCCAATCGGCGCCCAAAGGCCGTCCGCACTTCGTTCACGCTCTGTCCGAATACGTAGGAATCCGGACGTGCAAAGTAGACGTGCTCAAACACACAGTGGGCACGGGGAGAGTCCGCGAAGGGGCGAACACTGCGAGCGCCCTTGGCGTCGATCACCAGCATTTCACCAGGCTCGATGTCGCGCACCCACTTCGCGTCAATGAGGTCGAGCGCGCAGGTCTCGGACGCCACGACCCACCCGTCTTCGAGTCGACCCAACGTCAGCGGCCGGAACCCGTGCGGATCACGCACGGCGATCAGCTGATCCTTGGTCAGGAGCACGAGCGAGAATGCGCCCTGAGCCTGCCCGACCGCCTCGATCAACGCGGCCTCCGGCGTTGCGGCCTTCGAACGCGCGTAGAGGTGCAGCAAGACCTCGGTATCGCTCGTCGTCTGGAAGATCGATCCCTGTGCGACCAGCGCGTCACGCAGCTCGCGCGCGTTCACGAGGTTGCCGTTATGGCAAATCGCGATCTCGCCGTGCGCGCAGTCGATGAGAATCGGCTGCGCATTCTTCAGCCCGCTCTCTCCGGCCGTGGAATACCGGACATGGCCGATCGAGTTCTGCCCCTTTAATCGCTGGAAGGTCTCCTCATCAAACCCGTCCGCCACATAGCCCATCGACTTGTGCGCGACGAGGCGCTGCCCATCCGACGTGGCGATGCCGGCGCTCTCCTGCCCTCGGTGCTGCAAGGCGTAGAGACCGAGGTAGGTCAGGTTCGCGGCCTCGGCGTGGCCGAAAATCCCGAAGATGCCGCATTCCTCTCGAAACTTGTCCATGGCGTCGTCAGGCTGCGCTTCCATCAAACCACTGCGAAAGTCCGGCATTCCATCGGCGCTCGGCGTCCTGCACCGGGCATTCAATCACATTGCCGTACCCGGCGATCGCGATCGTGATCCGATCACCACCGGTCCTGCCGATCACGCTGGCGGGCACACCGTGCTTCGCCGCCGCCGCAAGAACCCCTGCGGTGTCCGACGGTCGCGTGGTCACCACCGCACGTGAGGCCGATTCCCCGAACAGCGTCGCCGCCACACGGTCGACGCCGCCGTCACCCGCCGCGGGTGGCAATTCCACCGTGCAGCCAATGCCACCGCTGTCGAAACTGCCCTCGGCGAGCGTGACGGCAATTCCACCGTCGCTGCAATCATGGGCACTGGTGACCCGTCCGCCCGACACCATCTCGACCAGCAACGCCTGCAGGGCCTTTTCACGCGCGAGATCCAGCACCGGCGGCACGCCCTTGAGCACGCCATGCACGGTGTGCAGGTACTCGCTTCCGCCGAGTTCCCCGAGATTCTCGCCGAAGACCACGATGTCCAAACCCGATTCCGGGAACACGCGCGTGGCGATGCGATCGGCATTCTCGATCAGCCCAACCACCCCCAGTACCGGCGTCGGCAGAATCGCCCGACCGTCGGTCTCGTTGTAAAGACTGACGTTGCCACCTGTGATCGGCGTCTCGAGCGCGCGACAGGCCTCGCCGATCCCCGCCACGGCTTCGGCGAACTGCCACATGATCTCGGGCCGCTGCGGATTCCCGAAATTGAGGCAGTTGGTCGCGCCGATGGGCAAACCGCCGGCACACGCGACATTGCGCGCGGCTTCCGCCACGGCCAGCTTCGCGCCCTGTCTCGGATCCAGTTCACAGTACCGGCCGTTGCCGTCGGTCGACATCGCCAGCGCACGCGGCGTGCCCTTCACCCGAACAACACCGGCCGTCAGCCCGTCGAGGGCGATCGAATTGCCACGCACCATGTGGTCGTACTGGCGATAGATCCAACGCTTGCTGGCCACCCCTGGTGCGCCCAGCACGGCCATGAACGCATCGGACGGCGCGGGCAGAGGTTTCAGATCGGCCGGCGTGAGACGCAACGCCGCAGCGCGGCCGGCGGGCTCCGCGTAGGGTCGCTGATAGACCGGCGCCTCGTCCGTGAGCCCGAGATTCGGGACCTCCGCAACGACAACACCGTGGTGCTTCACGCGAAGTTTGTCGTCGGGCGTCACTTCACCAATTCGGACCGCATGGAGATCCCACTTCTCGAAGATCTCCTCAACTTCCCGCTCGCGGCCCTTCTTGACGATGAGCAGCATGCGCTCCTGCGACTCGGAGAGCATGATCTCGTACGGGGTCATGCCGGTTTCACGTTGCGGAACGAGGGCCACATCAATCTCGACACCCACGCCACCGCGCGATCCCGTCTCGCAGGTCGAACACGTCAGGCCCGCCGCGCCCATGTCCTGCACGCCGACACACGCGTCGGTCTGCATGACCTCGAGGCACGCCTCAAGGAGGAGTTTCTCCATGAAGGGATCGCCGACCTGCACCGCGGGGCGCCGTTCGTCGAGCTTCTCGTCAAACTCCGCTGACGCCATGGTGGCTCCATGGATGCCGTCACGCCCGGTCTTCGCGCCGACGTAGTAGATGCTGTTGCCGACGCCGCTCGCGACGCCTTTGACGATCTCATCCTGTCTCGCGATGCCGAGACAGAACACGTTCACCAGCGGATTGCCTCCGTAGCGCGCGTCGAACATCACTTCGCCGCCGACGGTGGGAATCCCGATGCTGTTGCCGTATCCCCCGATGCCGCGCACGACGCCATCCAGGATGCGGCGCGTCAAGGGCTGGTCGATCGCGCCAAACCGCAGGGAGTTCATCAACGCAATCGGACGCGCCCCCATCGTGAAGATGTCGCGAATGATCCCCCCGACGCCCGTCGCCGCCCCCTGATAGGGTTCGATGAACGACGGATGATTGTGTGACTCGATCTTGAAGACGGCCGCCAGACCGTCGCCGATGTCCACCGCGCCGGCATTCTCACCCGGGCCTTGCACCACGCGGCGACCCTCGGTCGGCAGGGTCCGCAGATGCACGCGTGAGCTCTTATAGCTGCAGTGCTCGGACCACATGACCGAGAACAATCCGAGTTCGGTCAAATTCGGCTCTCGCCCCATGAGCGAGACAATCCGGTCGTATTCCTCGCGCGTGACGCCGTGGCGCTCAAGTGTCGCGTCGTCGAAAGCTGCCATGTCTTACACCTGCGAATGCGCGCTGCCGGTGGCGAACGCGTCAAGGACGGACGTGAACAAGACGAGACCATCATCACTGCCGAGCCGCCGCTCACAAGCGCGCTCGGGATGCGGCATCAGCCCCACGACATTGCGGCGCGCATTGCAGACACCGGCGATGTTGTGCACCGAGCCATTCGGGTTTGCGGCGTCCGTCGCCTCTCCGGCCGCGGTGGCGTAGCGAAAGATCACCCGGCGCTCGGATTCGAGCTGTGCGACCACGTCGGGGTCCGCGAAGAAATTGCCTTCGCCATGCGAGATGGGCACGCGCAACACCTGTCCGCCGCGCGCCCGGCTGGTGAAGGGTGTATCGGTCTGTTCGACCTTGATATGGACGAACTCACAGTGGAAGCGCAGGTCGCGGTTCCGCAGCATCGCGCCCGGCAGCAACCCACTTTCCTGCAGGATCTGAAAGCCGTTGCAGATCCCGAGCACCGGGCCGCCACGCTCCGCAAAGGCCTTCACCGCGCCCATGATGGGTGAGAACCGCGCGATCGCGCCGGTGCGCAGGTAGTCGCCGTGCGAGAAGCCGCCGGGGAGGATCACCACGTCCACGCCCGCGAGCGACGTCTCCTTGTGCCAGACCATCGTCGCCTGCTGGCCGAGCACCGCCTCGACCATGTACTGGGCTTCGTGATCACAGTTCGAGCCCGGGAAGACGACCACCGCGACGTTCATTGCGCCGCCCCATCGACATCGACCGTGAACTTCTCGATCACGGGATTGGCGAGGACCTTGTCGGCGATCTCTGCCGCGAGTTTCTCGGCCTCGGCTTTGGTGGCCACGTCGAGGTCGAGGACAAAGTACTTGCCCTGCCGAACGTCGGCGGCCTTGGCGTAGCCGAGGGTGTGGAGCGCATCGACGATGGCGCGCCCTTGGGGATCGAAGACCGAGGGTTTGAGAGTGACGTAGACGCGAGCCTTCACGAAACCTCCACAGAAACGCCGGCGTTCACTGGGCCGGCGGAAATACCCGATCAAAGATGCGATCAACGTTACGCAGCTGCGCGCCGAGATCGAAGGCCTCTTCGATCACCTCGCGGCCCACCACCCGCATGACATCCGGGTCCGCCAGGAGCAACTGTTTGAAATCCTGTTGCTCATGGAACGAGCGCATCGCATTCCGCTGCACCCATTCATACGCCTGTTCCCGGCTGACGCCGCGGCGCGCCAGTTCGAGCAGCACGTTGCCGGAAAAGACCACCCCGCGCGAGCGCGCCAGATTCTCCAGCATGCGCTGCGGATAGACGACCATGCCGGACACGATACGCGTGAAGCGGCGAAGCATGTGGTCGAGCGCGATGAAACTGTCGGGCAGGATCACGCGCTCCACGGACGAATGCGAGATGTCGCGTTCGTGCCAGAGCGCCACATTCTCCAGACCGGCCATGGCGTTGGCTCGCAGCAAACGTGCCAGACCAACGATCTGCTCACAGCCGATCGGATTCCGCTTGTGCGGCATCGCCGACGAGCCCTTCTGGCCTTTGGCGAACGGCTCTTCGACTTCGCCGATCTCGGTCTTCTGCAGACCGCGAATCTCGAGCGCGAACTTCTCCAGCGAGGCGGCCACGATGGCCAGGGCGCTCAGCAGTTCAGCGTGGCGATCACGCTGAATGACCTGGGAGGAAACCGGCGCCGGCGTGAGACCAAGCGCCGCACACACGGCTTCCTCGATCTTGGGATCCAGATGCGCGAACATGCCGACGGCGCCACTGATTTTGCCCACGGCGATCGCCTCGCGCGCCCGCACGACGCGGGTGCGCCCGCGCGACAACTCCGCGGCCCACAGCGCCAATTTCACACCGAGCGTCATCGGCTCGGCATGCACGCCGTGGGTGCGACCGATCATCGGCGTCATGCGATGCTCTGCGGCCCGCAACGCGATCGCGGCGGCCAGCGCATCGATGTCCTTGAGAATCAGATCGCACGCATCCCGGAGCTGCAGCGCCAGCGCCGTATCCAACACGTCAGACGAGGTCAGACCGAAATGCAGCCAGCGGGCCGCCGGGCCGACACATTCCGCCACCGCCGTGGTGAACGCGATGACATCGTGCTGTGTGACCTTTTCGATTTCGTCGATGCGGGGAATGTAACTGTCGAGCCCCCCTTCGGCTTTCGCGCGCAATTCCCGCGCATCGGCGGCAGGCACCACCCCGTCGGCCACGAGCGCATCGGTCGCGGCCAGTTCCACGGCGAGCCACGCGGCATACTTGCGGCGATCACTCCAAATGGCGCCCATCTCGGGCTGGGTGTAGCGCGGAATCACAGTCGCAATCTCCCTGCATCGAGTGGGGACGCGTCCGGGCCGACAATCGTCGCACTCAAATGCTCATCGCGAAACATCGCGGCCGCCACGCGCCGGACATCGTCCATCGACACGCGTTCGATGCGGGCCAGCGTCTCGTCCATGGAATCGTGACGGGTGAAGTACAGCTCCTGCCGGGCCAAATGTGACATGCGGCTCGACGTGCTCTCGAGGCTCAACATCAGCGAGCCCTTGAGGTGATCTTTGGCGCGTCGCAGTTCCGCGGCCGTCACCGCCGCATCCCGCAACCCTCTCAGCTCGGCCAGCGTCAGGTCCACCACATCACCGACTTTGTCGGCCGCGCATCCCGCATAGACGGTCAGCATGCCGGCGTCGCTGTACGACGTCAGATTGCTGAAGACCGCATAGGCGAGGCCACGCTCCTCGCGAATGTGCTGAAACAACCGGGAGCTCATCGAGCCGCCGAGAATCGTGTTCAACACATAGGCCGCATGGCGATCGTCGTGCGCCGTGGGCAGCGCAGCCGTGCCGAGGCACACGTGCGCCTGCTCGATGTCCTTTTCGCGCACGCTCAATCCGCGCGAGACCACCGGCGCCGCCGTGACCGCCCCCATTGCGCTCGTGGGCAACGACGCGAATGCGCGCGACACCAGATCGCGCAGGTGACTGGTCTCGAAGTGGCCAGCCGCCGACACGATCAGATTCGGCGCGGTGTAGGTGCTCTCAAAATAGCGACGCAAGGTCGGCGCCGTGAATGACGCTACGGTCTCCGGCGTGCCGAGAATCGGACGCCCCAGGGGATGATCATTCCAGAAGTGCCGCGTGAAGACCTCATGGACGAGATCATCAGGCGCGTCCTCGACCATCTTGATTTCTTCGAGGATCACGCTCTGTTCTTTGGCCACGTCATCGGCGGCAAACGCCGGATGCATGACCATGTCGGCGAGCAGATCCACCGCTAGCGGCAAGTGCTCATCGAGCACGCGGATGTAGTACGCCGCGTATTCCTTCGCGGTGAACGCGTCGAGCTGCCCGCCAATGGAATCAATCTCTTCCGCGATCGCCTGCGCGGTGCGTGTGGCGGTGCCTTTGAACAGCATGTGCTCGACAAAATGAGCGATGCCGCTTTCGGCGTCGCTCTCGTGTCGAGACCCACGAGCCAGCCACACACCGATCGTGACGGATCTCACGTCGGCCATTGGCTCCGCCAGCAGACGCAGGCCTCCAGCCAATGTCTCTAAGTTATTTACTCTCTTGAGGTTAGATGAGAGACTCAAGACGAAGATTCTACCACCGATGACCGATCTCGCGGAACTCGATCGTCAGGAATTGCAGCACGTCTTCGTCGAGCGCGGCCTGCCCGGCTTTCGCGGCACGCAGGTGTTTCGCTGGATTCATAAACGCGGCGTCACCGATCCGGCCGGCATGACGGACCTCGGCAAAGATCTGCGCGACGCGCTCCAGGCCGATACGATCGTCTCGACCCCCGTCCTGGCGCGCAAAGACGTCTCGTCAGACGGCACGACGAAGTTCCTGCTGCGGCTCGCGGACGGGCAGCACATCGAAGCGGTGTACATCCCGGACACCCCAAACCAGACGTTCTGCGTGTCCACGCAGGTCGGGTGCGCCATGAAGTGCGCCTTCTGTTTGACCGGCACCATGGGCCTGACCCGGAATCTCACGGCGGGAGAGATGGTCGGACAAGTGCGCGTGCTCGCCCACGAAACGGGGCTCATGGATCGCCCGTTCAACATCGTCCTCATGGGCATGGGCGAGCCGCTGCATAACTACGACGCGGTGATGAAGGCGCTCCGCATCCTCGCAGACGAGGAGGGGTTGGCCGTTCATCCGCGACGCGTCACGCTCTCGACCGTCGGTGTGGTGCCCGCGATGGCGAAGCTGGCTCAAGAACCGCTGATGCCGAACCTCGCCATCTCGCTCCATGCAACGACCGAAGCCCAACGCGACCGCCTGGTGCCGATCAACCGCAAATACGACATCGAGGAGTTGATCGAAGCCTGTCGGGCGATCCCGTTGCGACGACGCGGCAAGATCACGTTCGAGTATGTGATGCTGGCCGGCGAGAACGACTCGCCGGACGACGCCCGTCGATTGGTGCGTTTGCTCGCGGGCCTCAAGGCAAAAGTCAACCTGCTCCCGTTGAACGAGGCGCGAGCGATTCCGTTTCACCGGCCGGCCGACGCGACGGTCAATCGATTCGCGAAGATCTTGGCCGATGGCGGCGTCACTGTCAGCGTGCGCAAGAGCCGCGGCCGTGATATTCGAGCGGCCTGCGGCCAGCTGGCGACGGACGGCTAGCCAACGCCCCAACGGCATTCACCACCAGTGCGCGAGGCCGCACCCGCAGTGGAATCACAGCGCCCGGCGAGCGATATCGGTCCGGTGCTGCTTGCCCTCGAACTCCACGAGGGCCGCGGCCGCGTAGGCTCGCGTCATGGCGTCCGCAAATGTCGGGCCTCGCCCGACGACGGTGAAGACGCGGCCACCGTTGGTCACGATCTGGTCTCCCTCAACGCGGGTGCCGGCGTGGAACACCACGACACCGGGCATCGCCCCGGCGCGTCCCAGGCCAGTGACCGGGTGCCCGAGGGAGATCGAGCCCGGGTAGCCTCCGGAGGCCAGCACCACACCGACGAACTTCTCTGAGGACAGCGCCAAGCTCGGGGCGGCCCGAAGATCTCCCTCTGCGGCCGCCCTGAGCACCCGAGCGAATGGTCCCTCGATGGCGGGCAAAAGCACCTGCGCCTCCGGGTCGCCGAATCTGACGTTGAATTCGATGACCATCGGCCCACGCGGTGTGAGCATGAGCGAGATGTAAAGAAAGCCGCGATACTCGCCCAGACCGTCGGCCTTCAGCCCCTTCATGACGCGGTCTGCCACGTCCATGGCAAACGCATGCACCTCGGATGTGACCAATGCGCTCGGCGCGAATGCGCCCATGCCGCCGGTATTCGGCCCCTTGTCGTCATCAAACGCGCGCTTGTGGTCCTGCGCACTGCCGAGTGCGACCGCGCGCGTGCCGTCGCACAAGACGAAGAACGACACCTCAGGCCCGGTGAGGCACTCTTCGATGACCACGGTTGACCCGGCGGCGCCGAAGGCACCATCGGCGAGACACGCCCGCACAGCCACCTCGGCCTCTGCTTGGGTCATCGCCACCACCACGCCCTTGCCCGCAGCGAGTCCATCGGCCTTGACCACGACCGGCACTCCCAGACGACGACTGGCGAGCAGCGACAGTGCCGCGGCCAGCTCCGCATGAACCTCACAGGCCGCCGTCGGAATCCCGTGGCGTTCCATGAATCGCTTCGCAAAGACCTTCGAGCATTCCAACTGGGCCGCAGCTCGGCTCGGACCGATCACCGGAAATCCCTGCTGCCTCAACGCGTCAGAGACGCCAGCGTCGAGGGGCGCCTCCGGCCCGATCACCACCAGATCCGCCTGACTTTCGGTGGCCAACGCGACCACGCGAGCCGGATCGGTGATGGCGACCGGACGAAGGGGGCCAATATCGGCCATCCCGGGGTTGCCGGGCGAGGAAATTACATTTTTGACATCAGAATCGGCCGCCAAGCGCCAAGCCAAGGCATGCTCGCGACCACCCGCACCGAGAACCAGAACTCGCATCAGGTATCCATTCTGGCCAGTTTGCCGCGTGATACGCTAGCAGTTTGAGTAAGTGATCCCGACCGAGGAAGGGGGTGTATTGCCTTGGCAGAAGTGAAGATTCAGGAAGGCGAGTCCATTGAGAGCGCGCTGCGCCGTTTCAAGCGAAAGGTGCAGCAGGAAGACATCATCAAGGACATCAAGAAACACTCCTTTTATCTGAAGCCGGGCGACAAGCGCCGCGCGAAGCAAGCGCTGGCGCGGAAGCGCTCCCGCAAGAAGCAGCGCCGCGATCCAGAATAGCGGCCAGCTTTACTGGAGAGTTCAAAGAGCGGGTCTCGCGACCCGCTCTTTTTTTATGTACGGGGCAGGTAGCCGCCTGCGTCGCGCGCAGGCAACGTGAGCGTGATGACGGCACCGCGGCCGGCGCCAGGCGCGACCGAGAACGTGCCGCCGCTCTGCTGCAGGATGCCGTGAGCGGTCGTCAGCGCCAGACCGGCGCCGCGGCTCGGCTTCTTTCCTGTGAAAATCGGTTCCGGCGTGCGGAGCGTGTGCTGCTGGTGCGGATCCATCTCGACGAGCGGCAGTTCCGCCGCCAAATCAAACCGTACATCGACCTGCTCACCGACGATCTGGCACATCGTCTCGGTCACGGATCGCGGCACCCTCTTCATCGACGAAGTGTCATCGATGTCGATGGCGTTGCAGGCCAAGCTGCTGCGCGCGCTCCAGGAACATGAGATCGAGCGCGTCGGCACATCGAAGCCCGTCAAGATCAATGCGCGCGTCATCGCGGCCACGAACGTCGACCTGATGAAGCTCGTGAAGGACGGCAGCTTCCGCGAGGACCTCTACTACCGCTTGAACGTGGTGCGCGTGATGTTGCCGCCGCTCCGCACCCGGATGGAAGACATTCCGATGCTCGCGCAGCGGTTCGTGCGGCAGTCGTGCCAGCACAACGGCCTGAGCGTGCGCGCCATCAGCCAGGATGCCATGCGCGCGTTGATGCGCTACGAATGGCCGGGCAACATTCGCCAGCTCGAGAACGCGATCGAACACGCCGTGGCCATGAGCGGCGCGCGCACGGAGATCGTGCCGGAGATGCTGCCGGAAGAACTGCGTCCGGTCGATCGCGCCTCCTCGGTGCCGATGATGACGATCCCGGACGAAGGCGTGAACTTCTCCTCGATCATGTCGCAAATGGAGAAGGACCTCATTCTCCAATGCCTGGAGAAGACCGGGGGCAACAAGCGTCAGGCGGCCAAGCTGCTGAACCTGAGCCGGACGACGCTGATCGACAAGTTGCAGCGACTGGGTATCGGGGTCGGCGACCCCTCGGCGGCCTAGCGGTCGGCAGGGAACTCGATCGCAAACGCGGCGCCGGCGTCGTTCGACGCCAGCGTCAGCGTGCCGCCGGCCCGCTCGACCAACCACCTCGAGACGGCCAACCCGATTCCGGGGCCGGTCCCCTCGCCGAAGGGTTCGAAGAGGGTCGCCAGCCGCTCAGCGGGAATGCCGGGGCCGTTGTCGTTCACCGTGAGGCGAACCCGCCCGGCGTTGGCGGTCACTTCAAACCGGATTTCCGAGTTGGGCCGGCCGGCCACGGCGCGCTCGGCGTTCAACATGAGATTGGCGACGGCCCGGAGGACATCAGGCCGGGGCGCCCGAATCCAGAACTCCCCGTCAGTCGGGGCCACGGTGACTTTGATGCGGGCCCGGCCAAAGGACGAGCGCCTCAGACCGTAGACCTCTTCGGCCAGCGCCCGGACCTCGAACCTGACAGGCGCCGGTTCGGTCTCCTGCCCTAGCATGACCAATCCCTGCATCCGCTGTGTGGCCCGTTCGGCCTGAGTCAGGATGGACCGTGAGCGCTCTCGAGACCGGTCCACGTCGTGGCTGGTTTCGGCGAAGAGTTCGGCGTGGCCGGTGATGATCTGAAGGGCATTCCGGGTGTCGTGCACGGCGCTCGACAGCAGCCTGGCGACAACCGTCAATCTATTGATGGCATTGAGCCGCTCAAGCGGCAAACTTCCCGGTGTGTCACGAAATCCCCGAATAACCCTAACATGCCGCGTTCGGCCTTGTGAAAGGGCGGCGAAACACCTAGACTATGGACAAATTTTTGGGCTTGGCAGCCAGCCGAGCCCACTTGGCGCGTCCACGGCGTCCGGTTTCGGTACGGCAGGCGACAGGTGACAGGAGCTTCTGATGCAGATTGACGAGCGCTCCATCGGGTCGGTGATGATTCTCGACCTGAAGGGCAAGATTACTCTCAACGAAGGCGACGAAGTGCTCAAGGACAAGATCAACTCGCTGATCCTCCAGGGCCACAAGAAGATCTTGTTGAACCTCGCCGACGTCCCCTACATCGACTCGGCGGGTCTCGGTGAAATCGTCCGCACCTACACGACGGTCAGCCGTCAGGGCGGCCAGCTCAAGCTGGTGAACCTGACCAAGCGCATTACCGACCTGCTGATGATCACCAAGCTGCTCACGGTCTTCGAGACGTTCGACAGCGAAGCGGACGCGCTGAAGAGCTTCTCGTAAGCGCGTACGCCACCGGCATCGGCCTGCGTGCGTATTCGTACGCGGGCAGTGCCCGGCCTCATGGCGGCTGAACAGTTTTCCTCAAAGGCGGTCCCGGCTACGGCCGGGGCCGATTCGCACGACCGCGCGCTGGCCATCAATCTTCTGCTCGCCCTCCGGCCCGGACAGTGGACGAAGAACCTCGTGGTCTTC